>JBFXEX010000081.1:0-27554 GCA_050179645.1 Xanthobacteraceae bacterium
CCGCTCATCCCTCCCCTGCAAGGGGAGGGTCGGATCGCGAAGCGATCCGGGGTGGGGTCACGCAGAACCCGCCCCCCACCCGATCGCCTGCGGCGCTCGACCTCCCCCTTGCCGGGAGAGGTCTGGGAGCAAGCCCGATCGGTACGGCTCTCTCCCAGCATGCCCGGCGCGCCTGGGACCGCGCGCTGGCGCTGAGCGAGCAGCACGGCTTCCGCAATGCGCAGGCGAGCGTGATCGCGCCGACCGGCACCATCGGCCTGGTGATGGATTGCGACACCACCGGCATCGAGCCCGACTTCGCGCTGGTGAAGTTCAAGAAGCTCGCCGGCGGCGGCTACTTCAAGATCATCAACCGCGCCGTGCCGGAAGCGCTGCGCGTGCTCGGCTATTCCGAATCGCAGATCGCCGAGATCGAGGCTTACGCGGTCGGCCACGGCTCGCTCGGCCAGTCGCCCGGCATCAACCACTCGACCCTGAAGCAGAAGGGCTTCACGCCGGAAGTAATCGAGAAGATCGAGAAGGCGCTGCCGACCGCCTTCGACATCAAGTTCGCGTTCAACAAGTGGACGCTGGGCGAGGAGTTCTTCGCCACGCTCGGCATCGCGGCCGACAAGCTCGCCGATCCGCGCTTCGACCTGCTCACCGCGCTCGGCTTCACCAAGCGCGAGATCGAGGCCGCCAACATTCACGTCTGCGGCGCGATGACGGTCGAGGGCGCGCCGCACCTCAAGGCCGAGCACTACCCGGTGTTCGACTGCGCCAATCCGTGCGGTCGCACCGGCCGACGCTATCTCTCGGTCGAGAGCCACATCAAGATGATGGCGGCGGCGCAGCCGTTCATCTCGGGCGCGATTTCGAAAACCATCAACATGCCGAACGACGCCACGGTCGAGGACTGCAAGCAGGCGTACCTGCTGTCCTGGAAGCTCGCGCTCAAGGCCAACGCGCTCTACCGCGACGGCTCCAAACTCTCGCAGCCGCTGCAGAGCCAGCTCATCGCCGACGAGGAGGACGAGGACGACGTGATCGAGGCTTTCGTCGAGAAGCCGCAGGCGGCGCGCGTCTCGGCGCTCGCCGAGCGCGTGGTCGAGAAGGTAGTCGAACGCATCGTGGTGATGCGCGAGCGCGAGCGCATGCCCGACCGCCGCAAGGGCTACACCCAGAAGGCGGTGGTCGGCGGCCACAAGGTCTATCTGCGCACCGGCGAATACGACGACGGCCGGCTCGGCGAAATCTTCATCGACATGCACAAGGAAGGCGCGGCGCTGCGCTCGATCATCAACAACTTCGCGATCGCGGTGTCGCTCGGCCTGCAATATGGCGTCCCGCTGGAAGAGTATGTCGACGCCTTCACGTTCACGCGGTTTGAGCCGAGCGGGCCGGTGCAAGGCAACGACTCGATCAAGTACGCCACCTCGATGCTCGACTACATCTTCCGCGAGCTCGCGGTGAGCTATCTCGAGCGCTTCGACCTCGCCCATGTCGATCCGAGCCAGGCCGGCTTCGACGCGCTCGGCAAGGGCGTCGAGGAAGGCCGTCCGCCGGCCGCCTCGCAGTACGTGTCGAAGGGGCTGACGCGTTCGCGCACCGACAAGCTCGGCGTCATCGCCGGCGGCGCGCGGGAGACGGGCGAAGCCCGCGGCAGCGGCGCTCTCTCCGTCCCCTCCCCCCTTGTGGGGGAGGGTCAGGGAGGGGGGTCACGCGTGACCGCGTTGCACGCCCGCACCGAAGTCGCCGGCACCGCCGCGCTCAAGGCCGAGCCCGAGCAGAAGCTCTCGCCCGCCGAACAGCTCGAAACCCACCACCTGCCGTTCTCGCGCAGCGAGACCCGCGCCGACGCCCGCGCCTCCGCGGCCGAGAAGCGCGCCGAAGCCAAGGCCAAGGGTTACGAAGGCGAAGCCTGCGGCGAATGCGGCAACTTCACTTTGCTGCGCAACGGCACCTGCATGAAGTGCGACACGTGTGGTGGCACGACGGGGTGTTCGTAAGGCCAACGACGACATCGATACTGACAAATTGAAGGGCGGCCGAAAGGCCGCCCTTCTTTCTATCTATCACGCAGCCCGCTTGGCCAAACGAAGCCCGGTCCATGTCCTACCGGCGGACTTAGTGACAAGCACGCCGAAGCTCTTCTTCGTCGTGGCAGCCGCCAATTTCGCCTTTTCCAGAACCTGGGATTGCGTGACGTTACCAGAGTAGTCGTACTCGGCGGGAGGCAACTCGTAGGTCTGCCCATCATCCGAGGTGATGAACTGGGAGAAACCCTGTCTCCCCATCGCCTTGTGCAACTCAGCGTAGTCGCTCCAATCTGCGTCGTGGAGCTCCACGCGCGTCGTAAATGAACTCATTTATTAAGTTCTCCGGGGGGCCGGGTTGATATTTAACGCCATTCCGGATTAACTCGACTCGCTCAAGACGAGGTCCGTCGTCGTTGTGGGGCCTACGGCCCCCCAGCGCAGGGCCACAAAGACAAAAGGCGCTTGCAGAGTTTCTGCAGGCGCCTTTTTATTTCAACGCACCGCCGGAGGCAATCTGCCTCCGGCAGGGGGCGGTTATTTTAGACACAAAAAAAACGAATGCAACACCCCCATCCGCCGCAACTATCTAGCTATGATAGCAACCGCAACATATGTTGCGGTTGCTATCATAGTAAAACTGCAATGTCAAATCTTTTTTTAATATTGATTTTACACGACTTTCTTCTTATAGCTTAGCTACCATGCCGTTGCAAAAAAGGCAAATGCAACATGGAGAAGAATGCTTCCTCCGCTACGTTTAGGCAGCTTGAAAGCGTCCTGCTTCAAGAGATCGACGACATCTCGACTCAGATTCGAGAGCTGATGCACCAGAAGCAGTCCGTTGAGCGAATGCTTTTGAAGGCCCGACAACAAAGCGAATTGGTGAAACATAGCGACGTAACGCGCAAGAACAGTATCAACCGCATACTTGTGGAGGGATCAATTGCTCAAACGCTTGGACGGAAGAAAAGCCCCGTCCGAGCCAGGGACTTGTATCAAAATGCGAGATTGATGGTTCCCACTCTTCGCGAAAACACCTTCCGCTCCCATCTCTTCCGCATGAAAGCACGCGGGATTATCACATCGCGCAGTCCGGGCATGTGGGAACTGGTGAACGATGGCACACGTGAAGAGCAAGCGTAGCCCGGATTGAGCGCCAGCGAAATCCGGGACCATCCCATCGACGCGCATCGTCCGCCCCGGCTTTCGCTGACGCTCAAGCCGGGCTACGAGTGCGCCGTCATGCCCACCCGCTCCGCCATCGAAACCGCGCTCCGCCACCTTGCGCCACGCATCCCGGCGCACGAGTTCGGTGCGGTCGTCGATCATTCGCTCGACAGTCCGGGCCTGCGCAATGCCTCGCCCGAGACTGCGGCGTGGCTCTCGCTCGTCGCCTATGTGCGGCATGCGCTGACCGAGTACGACGACCTTCTGGCGCAGGGCTACGACCAGGCGAGCGCGCGCTTCTTCGTCGCCGACCCGATGCGCGAGACACTCGCCGCCTGGGGCGTGCGGCGGCCGCTTGGCGAGGCGGAGTAGCCCGGATGAGCGCAGCGAAATCCGGGCTATCCTCGCCACACGCAAGGACCGCCCCCGCATTTCGCTGACGCTCAATGCGGGCTACAGGCCAGCATCGTGACCCGGGCGACGCCTTGCCGCCCGCCGGCCCGCGCCCCATGATCGGCGGCTTTGCAGCGACGGGAGGACCGCGATGACCGCCTTCAATGCCGTGCGTTTCCGGGTCAAGCCCGGATGCGACCAGGAATTCCTCGACGCCCACAACAACGTCGACTGGCCGGGGCTGCGGCACGTCAACATGATCAAGACCGGCGAGCGCAGCTACTGCATTATCGTCGAGTGGGACAGCATGGACGCGATGGCCGCGGCACGGCCGGACATGATCGCCACGCTCAACTCGTTCCGCCACACGCTCGAAGATTTGGGCGGCGGGCTTGGCGTCACCGATCCGGTGGCCGGCCCGGTGGTGCTGGCTTTGAAGTAGCCGGCAATCCTTGACCCGTCATGCCCGCGCTTGACACGGCCATCCACGTCTTCTCTTTCGCCTGATTCAAACTGGATGGCCGGGACCGGCCATGACGCGGCAAGGGCGTGCCTTGGTCCAACGACTGTCTGGCACCGGCACTCTCGCCCCGCTACGCTCTCCCCCTGCCCGCGGGCAGCCTGGGAGAGAGCGGATGGATTTCGTCGTGCTCATCGTCCTCATCGTCGTGGCGCTCAGCGCAGGCGGCGCCTTCACCTGGCAGCAGACCAGGACGCAGGGCCGGTTCGGCATCGGCAAGCTCAAGGCCAAATGTCCGCGCTGCGGCACGCCGCTGCCGATGATCCGCAAACCGACGTCGAACGAACAGAAGCTGTGGGGCGGCTGGACCTGCCCCAAGTGCGGCTGCCAGGTCGACAAGTACGGCAAGGAGCGCGCAGCGGCGTGAGCCGTGCCTTAATCCCGGCGCGGATAGGGCTGCGGCAGGAAATCGTTCGGCACGATGGCCTTGCCGATCGGCCAGAGCGCCAGCGCGGCGAGCTTGAAGTGCGCCCAGGCGAACGGAATGCCGATGATGGTGATGGCGAACACGATCGCCAGCACCAGGTGGGAGAGCGCGAGCCACCAGCCGGCCAGGACGAGCCAGACGATGTTGCCGATGACGCCGAGCGGCCCGGTGCCGATATTCTCCTGGCCGAGATAGTCGTCCCGCGACACCGCCTTGTAGCCGAACGGCAGCAGCGTATAGCGCGCGATGTTGAACGCGGCCCGCGCCCACGGAATGCCGATGATGGTGATGACCATGATCACGGCGGCAACCACCCAGCCGAGCGCCATAGCAAAGCCGCCGAACACGATCCAGGCGAGATTGAGCAGGAATTGAATGAAGGTCACTGGGCAGCCCTCCGAGCGGCGACCCGCGTCATATCGGGCGCGGCGGCCGGTGAATCAAGGTTGCCCCTCCCCCAGCCAAGCGGCGATACGAATGCGCCTGCGGACGCCGATCAAGTATATTTCGATTGATCAGTTTGTTGAAAAAGGTCTCGGTCGTCATTCCGGGACGCCGCGAAGCGGCGGGCCCGGAATCCAGCGGGCCACAAAAGACGGCCTGAGTTTGGATTCCGGGTTCGCGCCTTCGGCGCGCCCCGAAGTGACTCCCCGGGTTTTCAGCAACCCGCCAAAGGAACAGTGGTTCAGACCGAATGTCGGACCGAATGACCATCCCGCCACGGCCGGCGCTGTTTCTCGACCGCGACGGCATCATCAACGTCGACCACGGCTACGTCCACCGGCGCGAGCAGTTCGAGTTCGTGCCGGGGATTTTCGAGTTGGCACGCCATGCGGCCGCGGTGGGCTGGGCGGTGGTGGTGGTGACCAACCAGGCGGGCATCGGCCGCGGGCTGTTCGACGAGGCGGCGTTCCAGGAGCTGACCCAGTGGATGTGCGCGCGGTTCGCCGCCGAGCGGGCGCCGATTGCCCGGGTCTATCACTGCCCATATCACCCGGAGTTCGGGCTCGGCGCCTACCGGCTCGACCATCCCTGGCGCAAGCCCCGCCCCGGCATGATCCTGCAGGCCGCCGCCGATCTCGGCCTCGACCTGCCGGCCTCCGCGCTGGTCGGCGACAAACCGAGCGACGTCGCGGCGGCGGCTGCGGCCGGCGTCGGGCTGCGCATTCTCGTCGGGGCGGCAGGGGCAGAAGATGCCGCGCCGGCGCATCGCCGGGTGGCGGACCTCGCCGAGGCGCTGGCGGCGCTGCGGTCCTACTCCTCGGGCTCGGTGGTGAAGTAGAGCGGATAGCCCTGGCTCTTGCCGAGTTCGGTCGCCTCCTTGGCCTTGGTCTCGGCGACGTCGCGGGTATAGACCGCGATCACGCAGACGCCGCGCCGGTGCGCCGTCATCATGACGTGGTAGGCCCGCTCCGCGTTCATGCGAAACACCGCTTTGAGCACCTGCACGACGAACTCACGCGGCGTGTAGTCGTCGTTGATCAGGATGACCTTGTAGAGCGGCGGCCGCTGGGTTTGCGTCTGCGTCTTGGTCTTCGGTTTGACGACGGTCTTGGTCGCCATCTCGACCCTCCTGCCGGCGCCGCCGTGAGCAGCCACGGCGGCCGGTCGATCGAAACACTGCCGGCCCTACCCTTTACCAAATCCGGCCGGACGCTTCATCCGCCGGCATGCGGCGGCGGTCAGACGAACCGGAACGTCTGGTCGGAGAAATCGAGCGTCACGTTGATGCGTCCCTCGTTCAGCGACCACGAGTAAAGCTCATACTGGCGTACGCCGGACGAATGCATCGGGTCGGAATCGGCGATCCGCCGCGCCTCCGCCTCGTCCCGCGCACGGATGATGATCAGGCCGAACGCCGCGCGGCTCTCTCCCGGCACGGTCGCCGGGCCGGCGCCGTACATGATGCCGTCCTTCTCCAGGCGGATCTGATGCTCAAGGTGCGCCTTAAGGTGCGGTCTCACCTCCTCCATCGGCTTGACCGCGCGGGTGATGACGACCCACAGCTGCTTCCTCAGCATACGCGCGTGCATCTCGTCGATGCTCAGGTCCGTGGTGGCGCTCATCGAGGTCCTTCCTGGGTTGAAGCCTGCCGGCCGGCGTTTTCCCTGAGTTCGCTCGCCGCTGCGCGGAGCCGCGGCTACAGGCTGCGTCCGTCGAACAGCGTGATGGTGAGGGTGGTGATGTCGATGTCGTCGAGGCAGCGGACATTCACCGCAACCATCTCATCGCCGCTCGGCGCCTGCCCGCGCGAGAACGACCCCACGCCGCATTGCGGACAGAACAGGTGATGGATGGTGCGTTTGCCGAACTGGTAGTCGCGCAGGTCCTCGGCGCCGGCCCGCAAGGCGAAATGCTCGCTCGGCACGAAGCTCCACAGCGCGCCGCGCTTCTGGCAGATCGAGCAGTTGCACTGCGTCACCGACGACAGGTCGGCGGTGACGTCGAAGCGCACCTGCCCGCAATGGCAGCCGCCGCTGTAGTTCTTGCTGTCTGACATGATCGCCTCCTGGTGCTGCCGCATGCGTTCCGGCGCCAGGGCGCCGCAGCCTATTTCCGCTGGAACTCGATCCGCTTGTCGGGACGCTCGAGGTCGACGTGCAGCGCCTCGCACAACCGGTTTGAATAGTTCCACATGCCGCAGAACACTGTCAGCTCGACGATCTGTTTCTCGGTAAAGTGCCGACGCATTTCCGCAAAGGCGTCGTCGTCGTCGCGCGCCGTCATCTGCGTGACCGCGGCCGCCCAGCGGATCGCGGCCTTCTGGCGGTCGTCGAGGTCGGGAGACTGCATGTAGTCGTCGCCCTGGGCGGCGGCAATCTGCGCCTCGGTGAGCCCGACCTTCCGGCCGAGCGGAACGTTGTGCGACATGCAGTAGGCGCTCTGGTTGAGTGCCGAGGTCTTGATGATGACGAGCTGCTGGATCTTCACGTAGTCCGGGTCGCTCTTGACGTTGTCGAGCCGGATGCTCTGATTCGGCAGCATCCAGCCGGCGAGCGCGGCCGGCTGATGGGCCAGCACCTGCGAGAAATTGCTGATTCGCCCCCATTGCCTGACGACGCCGTCGTAGACCTCGCGGGTCGCCGCATCGGCCTCCTCGGGCTTGATCATTTTCACCCGCGCCACGCCAACCCCTCGTTTCTGCGCCTTCTTTTCCGACCTACGATTCCTACATAGGACTTCGGCAATTGCAATCCGAGGGCAGTTCATGACCACCTTTCGCAGCCTGTGCGCGGGCCTGCTGACCGCCTGCGCCGTCGTGGCCGGGCCTGCCGTCGCGCAGGCGGCCGACGAACCGGACCTCATCTTCAAGCGCTCGACCGTGTTCAAATGGCTCACGCCGAACGACAAGCTCGCGACCTACGGCCTCGACGACCCGGAGGTCGACGGCGTGGCCTGCCACTTCACAGTGCCGGAGAAAGGCGGCCTTAAGGGCTGGCTTGGGCTCGCCGAAGAGGTGTCGGACATCTCGCTGGCCTGCCGCCAGACCGGACCGATCCACTTCAAGGCCAAGTTCGAGCAGGGCGAGGACGTGTTCCGCAAGCGCCGGTCGCTGTTCTTCAAGAAGATGCAGATCGTGCGCGGCTGCGACCCGAAACGCAATGTGCTGGTGTATATGGTCTACTCCGACCGCATCATCGAAGGCTCGCCGAAAAACTCGACCTCCTCGGTCCCGATCATGCCCTGGGGGGCGAACGCCGACGTACCACGCTGCGCCGACTATCTGGAGAAGTAGCCGCCGCGCCGTAGCCCCGGCCGAAAAAAATTTCGCCCGGCAGAAGCCGGGCGAAATCGTTCGTAAAGCGCGAGGCGGATCAGAGGTTGCACTTGCGCATGGCTTGCAGCCCGCGAAGCTTGCCCCACGCGACGTTGTAGGAATTCGCGTAGGCCACCGACCTCCAACCACCGCCCAGCGGGGCGTTGAAATCGTTGCGCCAAATCTTGCAGTCGCCATTGGCCCACTGCACTACGACCCATGGGGGCTGGTAGAGCGCGGAGGCCGACGGGGCGACGGCGGTGAGAGCCAAAACGAATGCTCCGAGGGCGAGCGTCAGACGCTTCATTGCAGGTATCTCCTGATCGAATTTGCCAGGTCGGGAGCGGAGCCCAACCTCAATGTGGCATTATAGTGGAAGCACTGCGTTAGAAAAGAGGCTTGCTTCGTTTTGGGACGAATCTTGAATGACTTCAGGGTTTCGCCCTGAACGAAAGCCTGCCGCAAGCCCGCAAACTCGACCAACTTACCTTAATCGAGAACATTGGAGGTATTCTGCTGGCCTTCAGCCGATTGTGATCGGGGCGCCCATCCGGCCGCGATAGACATCGTGTCTTTCGCACGGGGAGCCGACCTTGAACATTCACGACCACACCGAACGCTACGCACCTTATGTGCTGAGCATCGTGCGCATTGTCGCCGCCCTGCTCTTTCTTGAGCACGGTACGTCGCGCCTGTTCGGCTGGCCCTCGCCCCTGCCCTCGCCGGCGCTGTTTTCGATGTACTGGTTCGCCGGTGCCATCGAACTGGTGGGCGGCATCCTGCTCGCACTCGGCCTGTTCACCCGGTGCGCCGCGTTCATCATGTCGGGCGAGATGGCGTTCGCCTATTTCATCTCCCATGCGCCGAACAGCTTTTTCCCGATCCTCAACCGCGGCGACGCCTCAATCCTCTACTGCTTCATCTTTCTCTACATCGCGTTCGCCGGCGGCGGGCTCTGGAGCCTCGACGCCTGGTTCCGCGGCCGGCGTGCCGCACAATCGGACCGCTGACCCAGTCTGGCGGGAACCGGCAAGACGGCGGCTTCCGCGGCCCGGGCGGGGGCGTGACACCGTGTCCGCGCGTCGGCACGCGAGCGACGGTGTAAATTCCCCGTATTGCGCAACGGCCAGGGAACAGACCATGGCCCAAATGATGGAACATACGCCTCAACGTCTGGTGCTGCGGTCCGGCTCGACCACCCTGACGCTCGACAAGTCGGAAGGTCGCGCAACTCTGCAACGCAAGATGCTGTTGTGGGCACTGAAGCCAATCGAGCACCCGCTCACCGAAGTGACCCGAACGTCGGTCGACGTCGCGGTCGACCGCGCCTCCGGCGTCGAAGTCTGCAACACCGTGCTGGTGATGCTCACGGGCGAAGGCTGGTCGTTGCCGGCGGCCGACAAGAAGGACGCCGAAACGTCGGCCAGGGCGGTCCGGGAGTTTCTCGGGCTCGGTGAGGGATAAGCGAGACGGGGCCGTCGGCGGCGGCGCTCAAAGCCCCTTGATCAGGCCGGCATCGATCAAGAGCCGGTTGAAACGGCGCGCCTCCGCTCCGTCGGCGCAGCCGTAGAACAGCCCGTTGCAACGTACCAGGATACGTTTCTGTTCGGAAAAGGACGGATCGAGCGGCAGCCCGGCAGCCTCCTGCACGATCAGCGGAAGGTAGGGCCCCTCGATGGGGTCGAGTGCCGACGACAGGTTCACCGGCCGGAAATTAACCGCGTCGATGGCATAATAGGTGGTGTAGTAGCGCGGGTCATGGCTCAGCAGGCGTTTGGCGCGCTCGTCATCGCCAATCGAAGGCTCGAGCAGGCTGACGGCGAAATCCGGCTGGTGGTCGCCATAGCGCACCAACAGGAAGGACTCGCCGGGAAAGTCCCGCCTGAGACGATCGAGCAACGCCGCATAGTCGCGGAAGCTCAGTTCCTGTCGTCGCAGGTATTCGTCGACGATGGAATCGTTGCCCGGCGCCTTCCACTCCGGCAGCAGGTCCGGCCGCCGGCGGTAATTCCACGGATAATGGTTCTGCGCCAGATAGACGAACAGGAACATTGGGCCGCGGCCGCGCTCGCGCTCGATCATGCGCAGCGACGCGTCGTAGTAGAACCGGTCAGGCTCGATCCGATTGGTGCCGAGGGCGCGTTGATCGACGAACTTGTCGACGCCGGCGGTGGTCTGGAACGCCTTTGCGCTCATGAAGGCGCCCGACGCCGGATAGATCGAAAAGGTTCGATAGCCGCACCGCTGCAGCGCCTTCGGCAAGCCGCGCTCGACCCGTCCGGCCGCGATATGGGTGACGTAGTAGGAGAGCCGTCCGAAGGAGCGCGCCGCCAACCCCGACAGCACGTTGTATTCGGTGAACCAGCTCGGGCCCCCGGTGCCTTCGGCGATGAAGTGCCGGGACTTGCCGTCGAACGACTGAAAATGCCCGCCATATCCCGCGGGAACGCGCACGCCGGGTGCGGCACGCAGGTCGAAGCTCGATTCGTCGTGGATGAGGATGATATGCGGCGGCTTGCCCGACGGCGTGCACGTCGCGGCCGGCGCCAACTTGGGGCGATCGGGGACGGACTCCGCCGAGTCCAAGTAACCGTTCTGCAGCACCTCGGAAATTGCGACGATGCCGGAACGGACGAACTTCGAGACATGGGCGGTACCGACGAACGCCTCCCATTCCAACATCGGGAATGCAAGCGAAACGCCGCTCAGGCCGATGAAGCAAGCCGCGAATCCGGCAAGCGCAGCCCTGCGGCGAACGCGGAAATGGTCGATCCACCAGAACAACCCGATAACGAGAAGGAACGCAGTCCCCCCGATCAGAACGTCGCGATAGAGGTCGGGCTTGATCGACAGCAGGTAATGAAGGGAATCGGCGTTGACGATCCACACGTCGAGGAAATTGGCAGTCATCCAGACGATTTTGTACTTGAGCTGCGAGACCAGCATGATCATCGTGATCATCGCCAGCGACAGCGCGGCCGAGACCAGCGGCCGGCGCAGCACCACAATCCAGAAAAAATTCAGGAACCCCCAGGTCAGGGCGAACACCAGATTCTCAAGCAGATCGCCTCCGTTGACCTTCAGCAGGACAATCGCCGTCAGGTGCAGGCCGCCGATCAGCGCGATGCGCAGATAGCCGAGCCGGACCGCAGCATCCCAGGCGGGCCAACGAGCGATCAGAAACGAGAGGGAGCGCGGCATGGCGAATAGCCCATGTCCGGCAATGAGGAAGAAGACGCCCGGCACACGAGCGACTGTCATCAAACAGAAATAAATCCGTCATTTCAATGTCAAAGAACATTAACGCGACAACTTGACCGAAGCGGCTCACCGCCGCTTCGGCGCTGTTCCTGACGGCAGCGGCGGCGCCGAACCCCGCGCCGCATTGTCGCTATTTCCCGAGCCTGGCGTTGGCCTCGTCGACGAAACGGTTGGTGTAGGTCTTGGACAGATCGATTTTCGCCTTGGCGATCTCCGGCACCGACTGACTGAAGACGGCGAGCACAGCTTCCGCGCCCTTCGGGTCCATCTTTCCGTTGAGCGAGTACATTGGCAGCGTGTTCTTCAAGGCCGCCAGGTAGAGCGCCTTGTCGGGGCCAATGAGTTCGCTGGGCATCTTCGCCATGATCTCCTCGGCGCTGTGGGAGTGGATCCACTTGAGCGTGGCGACGATGGCGGTGGCCAGTGCCTGCGATTCCTTCGGGTGCTTCTCGATCCAGTCGATCCGGGTGTAAAGCGAGCCGCCCGGATACTCGCCGCCGAACACCCCCACCGTGTCCTTCTGGGTGCGGGTATCGCTGAGGATTCTCAGGTCCTTGAACTTGCCCTGCAGCAGCGTCACCGCCGGGTCGAGCATGATGGCAGCATCGACCAGCCCGCGCTCCATGGCGGCGACCGCGGTGGCCTCCAGCCCGATCCCGATCACCGCGACCGAGTTGGGATCGACGCCGTTCTTGGCCAGCATGTATTTCAGAAAGAAATCGGTCGAGGAGCCGGGCGCACTGACGCCGACCTTTTTGCCGGCGAGATCCTTGATCGACTTGACGGCCGCGTTGTGGGAGGGCGCCACCACCAGGGCAAAGCCCGGGTAACGGTCGTAGACCACGATCGACTGCATGAACTGCTTTTTGGCGGCGAGGTTGACGCAGTGATCAAAGTAGCCCGATACCACGTCGGCGCTGCCGCCAAGCACCGCGGTCAGCGCCTGCGAGCCGCCTTTGAAGCTGATGAGTTCGATGTCGAGGCCCGCCTTGTCGTATTCACCGAGCTGCTTGGCCAGCATGGTGGGTAGGTAGCAGAGGCAGCCGGCGCCGCCGACCGCGATGCTGACCTTCATCTTGCCCTGCGCCAACGCCAGGCCGGGCAACAGCGCCAGGATCGCGCCCACGACCAGCATTCTGCGCAACAGGTATGCCACCATGACCATCTCCTCGGGTTGGTTTTGCCGTCACATTAGGACGGACCGACTCACCGTTCAAAAGCGTTTCTTTTTCAGCTATGCGATAGAATCAACGAACTACCGGTGCCGGGGAGGCGCCTGAAAGGAAGGCGAATGACGGGTGCGACAGCTACGGGCCGTGCGCAAGCACGAGCCTGCAGGGTTTTGTTTGTTGCCGGTCTCGTGCTGTGCGCGCCGGTAACGGGCGCGGCAGCGGAGAAGTATCCCGACCGCGTCATCAAGATCGTCCAGCCATTCCCGGCCGGCGGCTCGACCGACGTTCTGGCGCGCGGGCTGGCGCAGAAGCTCTCCGTGGCGCTGGGCCAGTCGGTCATCGTGGAATCGCGCCCCGGCGCCAACGGCATTGTCGGCGCGCAAAGCGTCGCCCGCTCGGCCCCCGATGGCTACACCATGCTGCTGACCACCGGCTCCCACACCGCCAATCCGCATGTGGCCAAGAACCTGCCCTACGACGCGCTCAAGGACTTCGCGCCGATCACGCAACTTGCCGGCTCCTACGGTCTCGCGCTCATCACCACGCGGCCGTTCAATACCGTGGCCGAATTGGTGGCCGCGGCGAAGGCCAAACCCGGGACGCTGTCCTACGGCACGTCCGGAATCGGCAACCTGACGCACGTGTCCGGCCGACTGTTCGAGAAGCGTGCCGGAATCAGCATGATTTCGGTGCCCTATAACACGCCGGCGCTGTTGCCGGACACCTTGTCGGGCACCATCAGCATGACCTTCAACTCACTGATCACCGCGACGCCGCTGGTCAAGCAGGGCCAGTTCAAGGCCCTGGCGATCACCGGCGACCGACGCTCGCCGGCCCTGCCGGATACGCCCACCATGACCGAGGCCGGTATCAAGGACTACGTGCTGACCGGCTATTTCGGCATCCTGTTCCCGGCCGGCGTACCGCGCGAGCGCGTGGAATTGATCGCCCGCGAGAGCGCCAAGGCGCTGGCGACGCCAGAGCTCAAGCGCATCGTCGAGGACAACGGCCTCTTTGTCGTGGGTTCCTCGCCGGACGAGTTCGCCGCCTACATCAAGAAAGACTTCGAATTCCAGGGCCGGCTGATGGAAGAGATCGGCCTCAAGGCGAAGTGATTGACGTAACGCCGAACATTCAAGGGCAAGACCGATGGACGTGGTACCGAAGGCCGCCGGCGCGATCAAGACCGTCGTCGAGACGGCGAAGACCGGCGGCGGCTTCGAATTCATTTTCGAGAAAGATGTCGCGGTCGAGATGAGCGACGGGCTCGCGCTGCGGGTCAACGTCTTCCGACCGGCTGCCCCCGGGGAGTATCCCGTGGTGATGTCGCACGGCGTCTACGGCAAGGACGTGCACTTCAACCACGCCTTCAAGCCGCAGTGGGACAAGCTCAAGCAGATCTATCCGGCAATCGACCAGGGCCAGTCCACCGGCCGCTTTCTGCGCTGGGAGGTGCCGGACCCCGAGCGCTGGGTACCGGACGGCTACGTCATCGTGGTCGCCGACACCCGCGGCAGCGGGAAGTCACCGGGCTATCTCGATCCGCGCCAGCCGCGCGAGAACCAGGACTACTACGAGCTGATCGAATGGGCCGGCACCCAGCCGTGGTCGAACGGCAAGGTCGGACTGCTCGGCATCTCCTATCTCGCCATCAACCAATGGAAGGCCGCAGCGCTGCAGCCGCCGCACCTCGCCGCGATCTGCCCGTGGGAGGGCCACTGGGACCACTACCGCGACGCGAGCCACCACGGCGGCATCTTCAGCAATTCTTTCACCACCGCGTGGTGGCCGCGGCAGGTGCTGTCGAACCAGCATGGCAGCGGCAAGACGCACTACTACGATCCCGACACCGGCGAACGCTCGACCGGACCGGCGCTAAGCGAGGAGATGCTCGCCGGCAACCGCGAGGACCACCCCGGCAATCACCTGCGCCACAAGCTCAACGACCAATGGCACCAGTCGCGCACGCCGCATATGGACAAGGTCAAGGTGCCGCTTCTTTCCGCCGGCAACTGGGGCGGGCCCGGCGTGCACCTGCGCGGCAACGTCGCCGGCTTTGTCGAGGCCGCCTCGAAGCAGAAATGGCTCTCGATGCACATCGGCACGCACTACGAGAGCTTCTATCTGCCCGAATACATCGCCATGCAGAAGCGCTTCTTCGACCGCTTTCTGAAAGGCATCGACAACGGCTGGGACCAGGAACCGCCAGTGCGCATCGAGGTGCGCGACGTCCACGGCAAAGCGAATGTGCGCAAGGAGAAGGACTGGCCGCTCGCCAAGACGCAATGGACCAAGTTCCATCTCGATGCTGCGAGCAAGGGCCTCGGCACGATGGCGCCAGCGGCGGATGCGCGCGTGAGCTATGAGGCAATGGGCGACGGGGTCAGCTTCTCGACCGCGCCATTCGAACAGGATTTCGAGATCACCGGCTACGTCTCGGCGCGCCTCACGATCGCGTCGTCGACCTCCGACATGGACATCTTCGCCGTGCTGCACGCCTTCGATCCGACCGGCAAGGAAGTCGTGTTCATCGGCGCACACGAGCCGACACCGGTCTCCCGCGGCTGGCTGCGGGCTTCGCACCGCAAGCAGGACCCGGCGCGCTCAAAGCCCTACCGGCCGCTCCTGGTGCATGACGAAATCCAGAAGCTGACGCCCGGCGGGCTCTACACCGTGGACGTCGAAATCTGGCCGACCAGCCTGGTGCTCCCGAAGGGCTACCGGCTGGTGCTGACGCTGATGGGCAAGGACTTCGAGTACGAGGGCATCCCGGGCCGGCTCCTGCACAATCATCCGGAGGACCGCCCGGCGGACGAATTCGGCGGCACCAACACCGTCGTCACTGGCGCCTCACACGAGTCCTATCTGCTGCTGCCGGTCATCCCACGGTAGCAGCGTCCATCCCTTCGAGTTGACGCGGCTCTATCTTCGTTGGTTTCCGCGAAAGCGGGAACTCAGAGCCGCACATTTAGCATTCGTGACTCTGGGTCCCCCTTCCGCGGGGCCGAACGGAGAGATCGCGGAGCCGATCACTGCGTGGCAGCGGCGGCCGGACGCCACACCAGGAGGCGGCGCTCCGCCAGCGTGACCAGATAGTCGATCACGATCACGAAGGCCGCCAGCACGAACATGCCGGCGAATACGCCGGCGACGTCGAAGGTGCCTTCGGCCTGCTGGATCAGGTAGCCGAGCCCGGCGGCGGCGCCGAGATACTCGCCCACCACCGCACCGACCACCGCGAACCCGACCGAGGTGTGCAGCGACGAGAACATCCACGACAGCGCGGAGGGCCAGTAGACGTGGCGCATGAGCTGGCGGTCGTTCATGCCGAGCATCTTGGCGTTGGCGAGGATGGTCGGGCTCACCTCCTTGACGCCCTGGTAGACGTTGAAGAAGACGATGAAGAATACCAGCGTGACGCCGAGCGCGACCTTCGATGCAATACCGAGCCCAAACCAGAGCGCGAAGATCGGCGCCAGCACCACGCGCGGCAACGCGTTCATCATCTTCACGTAGGGGTCGAAAACATCGGCGATCGTCGGCTTGCGGGCGAACCAGAAACCGATCAGTACGCCGGCGACCGAGCCGATCACGAACGCGAGCACCGACTCAACGAGCGTGACCCAGAGATGGCGCCAGATGGTGCCCTCGACGAACCACTTCACGATGCGGTGGGCGACATCGAGCGGTGTCGAGAAGAAGAATGGCGGCAGCAGCGTTGCCCCGCCGATCGGCACCGTGGTCAGCACATGCCATGCCAGCACCGCCGCGACGGCGACGAGGATTTGCAGAGTCAGCAGCTTGATGCGGGACATGATGACTTGTTGCCGGTAGGGCGCCGAATGCGCCGAAATGTAGCGGGCATTGCTGCGGCCGCGCAATTGCGGGAGGCGATCGTCAGCCGCCGCCGGTCTGCGCGTAGCCCTTCATGACCTCGGTCTTGAGCGAAGCCCATATCTCGCGGTGCAGGTCGTGGAAGCCTTGTTCGATCTTGACTTCGGCAATATCCCGCGGTCGCGCCAGCGGAACCTTCCAGTCGCCCATGATGTGCGCGGCCGGACCGGCCGACATGATCACGACGCGATCCGACAATGCGATCGCCTCCTCCAGGTCGTGGGTGACGAACAGCACGGCCTTGCGGTCGGCCTGCCAGAGATCGAGCAGCAAGTTCCCCATGATCTGCCGGGTCTGCGCATCGAGCGGACCGAACGGCTCGTCCATCAGCAGGATCTTGGGATCGCGGATCAGCACCTGCACCAGCCCGACGCGCTTCCTCTGCCCGCCTGAGAGCATGTGCGGATAGCGCGCGCCGAACCCGCCGAGTCCTACGCGCTTGAGCCACGTCTGGGCCCGTTCGCGCGCTTCCGCCGGGCGGACGCCGGCGGTCTCGAGCCCGATGGCGACGTTCTCCAGCGCGGTCTTCCACGGGAACAGCGCCTCGGCCTGGAACAGATAGCCGGCCTGCTGATTGAGGCCTGCGAGCGGCGCACCGAAAATGTCGGCGCGTCCCTTCGACGGCACGATCAGCCCAGCCGCTACGTTCAACAACGTCGATTTTCCGCAGCCGGTGGGACCGACGATGGCGACGAATTCGCCATCGGCGACCGTCAGCGAGGCGCCCTCGACCGCCGTGTAGGTGCCGCCGTCCGCAAGCCGGAAGGTGATGGATACGCCATCGAGCGCCACCGCAGCCGCCCTCACTTGCGCGGACAAAGCGGCCTCCTGGTCGGCGGCCATCCGCCCGGCCATTGGCGTCTCCCCATCTGGTTTGATATTCAATCTGGGGCGGAAAATATCCGTCCGGCTGGCCTTTGCAAAGCGCCCCCGCCGTGACGCGCCGACTACAGATACCAGGCGATCGCAGCCTTCAACTTGCCGTCGTTGATGAAGGGTAGCACGACCGTCGAGCTCAGCCCGGCGGCTCTGGCCGATTGTCCGGCCACCGACTGGTCGCAGGATACGTCATCCCTGATCGCCGGAATTCCGGAGCCCCAGACCTCCCCAAGCAAGCCCTCCCCCCGGCTGATCGTTTGGCCATCATACTCCGCGGCCAAATCGGCGTGGGTATCGCAATCTCCGTTGTTGAACACGAGGGCGTCGCCCGCCGCGTTGGGAGCCCAGATCTCGAAGCGGCGCGCGAGCGGCGTTTCGAGCGCCGACAGCAAGGTGAGCACCCAGATTTGACCGGACGGCAGGCTATACGGAATGCCCAAGCCGCGATTGACGCCGATCTCGGCGGCTTGTTCCCGCCTCAGGAAAGTGTTGGAGCTGGACAAATCCCTGACCATCATCGGCATGTTATTTTTCCACACCCGGCCCGGGAGGCCGTAGCCGCGCGGGAACTTGGTGCGCCGGGAGTTGAATTCAAACGTCTGAGCGGCGCCGTAATAGCCGTCCGCATGGGTCAGGAATGGCGCCTCGTCCGGGCCGTTGGTCCACAATTCGATGGCGCCGAAATGAGCCTCGGTGTCACCGCAGAGAAACGCCACCACCGCCATCAGGAAATCGCCGGCAAAGACCGGCAGGGCTACGCCGCAGGTCAGACCGGCCTCCTCCGCGGCCTCCACCCGCACGAATCCGGAGCTTTCAAGGGTTTTGAGGATGATGGGACGACCGGCGGCCCACACCTTGCCGGGGAGGCCTTCATTGAAGGCGAACTGCAAGCCCTCGCTCGCTGCTCTAAAATTAGTCAAATCGCCGTAAAGGCCCCCGCTGAATTCAAGCCATCTCCGGTCCCTGTTGGGGAGCCATAGTTCAGCAACGCGAATGAACGGCTTCATGAGCGAAGAACGGCTTATGTGGCGCTTCTCGACAGGTCACCTCCGATGAGATGCAAGATGGACGCCAAGCCGGCCGCGCCCGCGGCGCGGCGACTTCCGCGGCGCGAACCGAAGCCTCTCAAAGGTGAACAACGCCGGGGTCACGCGGGCAAGCGCCTGCCGCGCTCGTACAGTGCCCCGGCGGAGCCAACCGACGAATCAGCGGATCAGTTCCGGCTCCTGTCCACCAGCGCGCGCTGCTTGATCCACGGCATCATGGCGCGCAGCTTATCGCCGACCGCCTCGGCCGGGTGAGCGGCAAGCTTGGCCCGCATCGCCTTGAACGAGGTCTGGTTGACCTTGTTCTCCAGCATCCAGTCCTTGACGAATTTGCCGGTCTGGATGTCTTCGAGAATCTTTTTCATCTCGGCGCGGGTCTCGTCGGTGATGACGCGCGGGCCGGAAACGTATTCGCCGTACTCGGCGGTGTTCGACACCGAGTAGTTCATGGTCGCGATGCCGCCCTCGTAGATCAGGTCGACGATCAGCTTCATCTCGTGAATGCACTCGAAATACGCCATCTCCGGCGCATAGCCCGCATTGACGAGTGTCTCGTAGCCGGCCTTCATGAGTTCGACCACGCCGCCGCACAGCACCGACTGCTCGCCGAACAGATCGGTCTCGCATTCCTCGCGGAACGTGGTCTCGATGATGGCAGCACGGCCGCCGCCGATCGCCGCGCCGTAGCTCAGCGTCAGGTCGTGGGCGTTACCCGAAACATCCTTGTGCACCGCCATCAGCACCGGCACGCCGGCGCCGCGCTCGTATTCCGCGCGCACCGTGTGGCCGGGGCCCTTGGGCGCTATCATCATGACGTCGAGGTCCGCACGAGGCTCAATGAGATTGAAATGGACGTTGAGGCCGTGCGCGAACATCAGCGCCGCGCCATTTTTCATATTGGGGGCAAGGTGATCGCGATAGATGTCGGCCTGCAGCTCGTCGGGCGTCAGCATCATCATCACATCGGCCCACTTGGCGGCCTCGGCCACCTCCATGACCTTGAGCTTCTCGCCCTCGGCCTTCTTGACGCCCTGCGAGCCCTTACGCAGCGCCACCGCAACCTCTTTGACGCCCGAATCCCGCAGGTTGAGCGCATGGGCGTGGCCCTGGCTGCCGTAGCCGATGATGGCGACCTTCTTGCCCTTGATCAGGTTGATGTCGGCGTCACGATCGTAATAAACGCGCATGGTCTCTTGTCCCTTGATCCTCATTGCGGCGGCCCGAACCGCCCTGCCCTTGTCTGCTGTTTCTCAATCCCGGCAGCGGGGGGCCGCCGTTCTCGGCCTTGCTTCTAGGGGGCTTGGCTGGCCGCGACAACCCCCGCCGCTACCCGCCGTTTCACTTCATCCGACCCACACCATCGGCACGATGCTGGCCACCAGCAAGAGCGCCATGGCGATATTGAACATGCGCGCATAGCGCGGATTGCGCAGGAGCGTACTCAGCGCCGCGCCAAATGCCGTCCAGGTGCTGGCCGCCAGGATGGTGCACACCCCGAAAACGACGAGCAGCAGCAGGAGGTCCGTGGTGGCGCTGTCCGGCCGGACGAACAGCGCGACCGCGCCGAGAGCGGCGATCACGCCCTTGGGATTGACCCACTGGAAGGCGGTGGCCTGGAGGAAGGAGATTGGGCGCGCTCCGGCGGGCACCCCGCTCGCGCTGCCCGCATTGGCCACCTTCCAGGCCAGCCACAGCAGGTAGCCGGCGCCGACGATCTTCAGCGCGGTCTGGGCCGCCGGATAGGTCGTGAACAGAAGGCCCAATCCCAAGCCGCAGGCCGCGACCAGCGCGACGAACCCGAACTTCACGCCAAGAATGTGCGGGATCGAACGCACGAAGCCGAAATTCACGCCCGACGCCGTCAACAGAATGTTGTTCGGGCCCGGCGTGAACGACATCACGCAGGCAAACGACGTGGCCGCGAGCAGCATCTCCGTCGTCATCTACATCCCCTCCGGCCCGCGCGAGATGGCGACGATACCGGTTCGCGAAACTTCGACCAGGCCGATCGGCAGCATCAGCGCGACGAAGCTCTCAATCTTGTCGGACGCGCCGGTGATCTCGAACACGAAGCTTTCCGTGGTGGCGTCAATCACCCGGGCGCGAAAAGCATCGGCGAGCCGCAGCGCCTCCATGCGGTGCTCGCCCTTGCCGCGCACTTTCACCATGGCGAGTTCACGCGTGAGGTGCGGCCCGGCCACGGTCATATCGATCACGCGGTGGATCGGCACCAGCCGCTCGAGCTGATTCTTGATCTGTTCGATCACCATCGGCGTCCCACGCGTCACGATGGTGATGCGCGACAGATGCTTCTGATGCTCGGTCTCCGAGACGGTCAGCGAATCGATATTGTAACCGCGCCCGGAAAACAGCCCGATGACGCGCGCCAGCACTCCCGGCTCGTTGTCGACCAGCACCGACAGCGTATGGGATACGATCGTTTCTGAAACGGTTGCTTGCGGATAGTGGGTCGTGGTCACGGCAATTGTCCTTATCTTCACTCACGTACTGCATTCAGGAAGTTGCTGAATATCGAGGTCGCGTAGCATCTTCCACCCAGTTTCCGCATCGCATCCGACTATTGCCGCGAGGCACCGCGCGACGCGCAAAGTTGCAAGAACGGATTTCATCGTCGCGACACCAATTCATCAAGCGCCCTTCACCACATGCGGACAGTTTGCCGTCGCCTGCCTCCGGCAAAACCTCCAAAGAGGAATTCCCATGAAACGCATCCTTCTCGCAACCACCATGCTGTTCTCGCTCGCGACGGCTTCTTCTGCACAGCAGCCGAAGCCGATCACCTTGAACGACGTGCCGCCGCACGTGATGGCGACCGCACTCGCGCTCGCCAATGCCATCAAGTTCGAAAAAGTCCAACTGGACTACGACGATGGCACCGCCAAGTACGAATTCGTCGGCAAGCTCCCCAGCGGCAAGGCCTTCGAGGTTGACGTCTACACCGACGGCCGAGTCGAGGAAGTCGAGGAAGAGATCGATATGAACTCGATCCCGCCGGCGGTCCGTGCGACGCTCAACCGGTTCTTCCCGAACCTGCAGCCCACGAAAATCGAGAAGAGCACGCGCGCCAACCTCGGCGTCTGGTACGAGTTTGACGCCAAGGACCCGCGCGCCGGAGAGATCGATGTCGAGATCAGCGCCGACGGCAAGCGCATCCTCATCCAGGACGACGACGCGGGTTGAGGACTCGACGCTGGCGGGGCGCCGTTTGCGCGCCCCGCTCACACCATCACCTTGCCTTCCTCGGTGATCGCCTGCTCGATGTCCTCGGCGGCGCCGCCGAGCAGCATCTCGTTGTGCGCGCGGCCCGACGGAATCATCGGGAAGCAATTCTCCGCCGGGTCGACCACGCAGTCGAAGATCACGGGCTTCTTGACGTCGATCATCTCCTTGATCGCGGCATCGAGATCGCCGGGCTTCTCGCAGCGGATGCCGTGGCAGTGGTAGGCTTCGGCGAGCTTGACGAAGTCCGGCAGCGCCTCGCTGTAGCTTTCCGAGTACCGCCCGCCATGCAGCAGTTCCTGCCACTGGCGCACCATGCCCATGTACTTATTGTTGAGGATGAAGACCTTGATCGGCAACCGGTACTGCGCCGCGGTCGACATTTCCTGCATGGTCATCTGCACCGAGGCTTCACCCGCGATGTCGATCACCAGCGAATTCGGATGCGCCAGCTGGACGCCGACCGCCGCCGGCAGCCCATAGCCCATGGTGCCGAGGCCACCTGAGGTCATCCAGCGGTTCGGCTCCTGAAACTGATAGAACTGCGCGGCCCACATCTGGTGCTGGCCCACTTCGGTGGTGATGTAGGTGTCGCGATCCTTGGTCAGCGCGAACAACCGTTCGATGGCGTATTGCGGCTTGATGATGTCATTCGAGTTCTTGTAGGCGAGCGACTTGCGCGCGCGCCACTGGCCGATCTGTTGCCACCACACGTCGAGCGCCTTCTTGTCCGCAGACAGAGACGAGGCGCGCCACAGTCGCACCATGTCCTCCAGGACGTGTGCACAGTCGCCGATGATCGGGATGTCGACCTTGACGTTCTTATTGATCGACGACGGGTCGATGTCGACGTGGATCTTGCGCGAGCCCGGCGAAAACGCGTCGAGCCGCCCGGTGATGCGGTCGTCAAAGCGCGCGCCGATGCAGATCATCACATCGCAGTCGTGCATCGCCCAGTTGGCCTCCCAGGTACCGTGCATGCCGAGCATGCCGAGCCACTGCGGATCGTTGGCCTGGTAGGCACCGAGCCCCATCAGCGTCGAGGTGATGGGAAAGCCGGTAAGCTTGACCAGTTCGCGCAGGAAGTGGCTCGCCTCCGGCCCGGAATTGACGACGCCGCCGCCGGTGTAGAACAGTGGCCGCTTGGCCTGCGTCATCAGTTCGATCGCGGCCTTGATGCGGTCGAGGTCGCCCTTGACCTTCGGCTGGTAGCCCTTGTGCTGGAATTCGGTCGGCCTGGCGTAAACGCCGGTGGCGAACTGCACGTCCTTGGGGATATCGACCACCACCGGTCCGGGCCGGCCGCTCGCGGCAATGTGGAACGCCTCGTGCAGCACGCGCGGCAGTTCGGCGATGCTCTTCACCAGGTAGTTGTGCTTGGTGCAGGGCCGGGTGATGCCGACGGTGTCGCATTCCTGGAACGCGTCGTTGCCGATCAGGTGGGTGGGCACCTGTCCGGTGATCACCACCAGCGGGATCGAATCGCACAGCGCATCGGTGAGACCGGTCACCGCGTTGGTGGCGCCAGGGCCCGAGGTGACCAGCACGCAGCCGACCTTGCCGGTCGAACGCGCGTAGCCTTCGGCAGCATGGACCGCGCCCTGCTCGTGGCGCACCAGAATGTGCTGCAAACGATTTCCCTGCTGGAACAGCGCGTCATAGATCGGCAGCACGGCACCGCCGGGATACCCGAACAGATGCTTCACGCCCTGGTCGGCGAGCGCCTCGATCACCATTTCGGCGCCGGTCATTTCCTTGCTCATGGTCTGCTCCACTCGTCGCTCGCGTCATCGTTTGGGAATCAAAAAGGGCCGCGAGGGCCCTGACCGCACACCGCCAATCGAGCAGATGGCCTAGCCACCTCCGGCGGTGTGCCGTCTTACGACTACGAGGCGAAGCGAAATAAAATTGCGCACGTACGCAGCCTTTCATCATTTACTTGCGAGCGGTTTATATTGCCGCGCTCAGCATGCGTCAAGAGAGGAAGCCAAATCTGGTCTTCGCCGCGAAATAATTTTATCCGGGCGATATTGACTGGGCCATTTTTACCCGGATATAAATGCGCGATCCTAGGAGGCCGGCATGACCATTTCACCCCAGATCCGCTGCACAGCATTCGCAGGAACCCGGCGCATCGCGTCCGGCGAGTTCGCGCAGGTGGCGCGGCAAGCAAAGGAGGCCATCGACCGCGGCGGCGAGGTTCTGCTGTTCGACGACGACACCAGCCACACCATTGAGTTGGATTTTCGCGGCACCCCGGACGACATCGTGCGGCGACTGTCGGCGCCGGTGGACGAACCGGCCAAGCCTGCTGCCGAGACGCCGGCGCCCCGTGGTCCGGGCAGACCCCGGCTTGGGGTGGTCGCACGCGAGGTCACGTTGCTTCCCCGGCACTGGCACTGGCTCAACAGCCAGCCCGGCGGCGCTTCCGTCGCGTTGCGAAAGCTGGTCGATCAGGCGCGACGCGTGGGAGACGACAAGGACCGCATCCGGCGATCGCAGGAGGCGACCTACCGGTTCATGAGCGCGATGGGCGGCAATTTCCCCGGGTTCGAGGAAGCGGCGAGAGCCTTGTTCGCGGGCAACGGCGAACGCTTCGACCGGGAGACCGCCGCCTGGCCGCCGGACATCCGCGACCACGCTCGCCAGCTCGCGGCGGCTGCTTTGCAGCCGGCGCCAGCCGCCTGACGCAGGTCTCGTCAAATCGTGATCGGCGGGGCCGGATTGGCGCGGACCATGTGAATGCGCGCGACAACCTGACCGTTTAAGCTGGCAAGGTCGGAACGCCGGATCGAATCCCATGCCATTCCTGCGCGAGCGGTCGGGACGCTGGTCGCCGGTCAAAATCGTGGCCTTCGTGGCCGCGATCCTGCCGGCCTTCTGGCTCGCCTGGCAGGCCTGGGCGGGAGAACTCGGCCCCAGGCCGGTCACCGAAGCGATCCATCAGTCCGGCGACTGGGCGCTGCGGCTGCTGCTGATCACGCTCGCGATCACACCGGCGCAACGCATCCTGAGCTATCCGCGCATTGCCCTGGCACGGCGGACCTTCGGGGTCGCCGCCGCCTGTTACGCGATGCTGCATCTGCTGCTCTACGTGCTCGACCAGAAATTCGATCTGTTCAAGGTCGCAAGCGAGATCGTGCTGCGGTTCTACCTGACGATCGGCGCCGTCGCGCTGGTCGGCTTGATCGCATTGGGCGTCACGTCGACGGACCGCGCCATCAGCCGGCTTGGCTCGCGGCGCTGGAACGCGCTGCACAGCGTCGTCTACGTCATCGCGGTGCTGGGGGCGGTGCATTTCTTCATCCAGTCCAAGCTCGACATCTACGAGCCGGTGCTGATGGCGGGCTTCCTGTTCTGGCTCCTGGCCTACCGGGTGCTCTACCGGCGCAACGCCAGAGTGCCGCCCGAGCACCTGCTGCTCCTGACGATAGCGACCGCATTGGTGACGGCGCTGGGCGAGGCCGCGATCTACATGGCGACAAGCGGCGTCAACGCCTGGCGGATTCTGCTGGCGCATGCCGACATCGATCTGGAGATAAGCCCGGCTTGGTGGGTGCTGGCCGCAGGACTGCTGATTGTCGCACTCGGCTGGTGGCGGTGGAAGCCGGCGCGTCAGCGCCCCAAGGCCCGCGCGACTTCCGCTTCGGCGATGTCGGGCGCCACCCAGGTCCAATCCGGCAGCTGATTGCGGAACCAGGTCTCCTGCCGCTTGCTGTAGCGCCGGCTGTCGCGCTTGCTGGCCTCGGCCGCCTCCGCCAGCGTGATCTCGCCTTGGAGATGCCGGATCAGCCACGGCACGCCGAGCGCCTTCATGGCAGGCAGCAAGGGCGAGAGCCCGCGGCCTGCGAGCGCCGCGACCTCCGCGAGCGCACCGGCGGCGAGCATCCGCTCGAAGCGCGCGTCGATCCGGCGGTAGAGTTCGGCGCGGTCGAGCGCGAGAAACACTTTCACGGCACTTGAGGGGTCGAGCACCGGCTTCATCGCCTCGCGGTGCCAGTCGGTGAGCGACCGCCCGGTCGCCTGGACCACCTCCAGCGCCCGGGTGATGCGGGCGCGATCGCCCGGCATCACCCGGCGCGCGGTTTCGGGGTCACGTTGGGTCAGGTCGGCGTAGAGCGGCGCCACCCCGTCCCGCTCGAGCCGGCCGCGCACCGCCAAGCGGACCTGCGGCGGGATCGGCGGAACGGCCGCAAGCCCCCTGGTCAGCGTCTTGAAATAAAGCCCCGTGCCTCCGACCAGGATCGGCAAGAGCCCGTCCCGCTCCACCGCCGCGATCGCTGCCTCGGCTTCCAGGCACCAGCGGCCGGTCGAGTAGCTCTCGGCCGCATCGACGTGACCGTAGAGCCGGTGCGGCACCCGCGCTTCGTCCTCCGGCGATGGACGCGCCGTCAGGATCCGCAGGTCGCGATAGATCTGCATGGAATCCGCATTGATGATCACGCCGCCGATCCGCGCGGCGAGCGCCAACGCCAGCGCGGACTTGCCGCTGGCGGTCGGACCGGCGAGAAGGACGGCTCGGGGCTTCACGCGACGCCCGAAGGGCGACCAGCAACGCCCGGCAACGCATCATCATTTGCTTGTCGCTGGCTCATGTGCCGGCAATAACCAAATTTCAACGGGACGGCCATCATGTCTTTTGTTGCGACCCTGATCGGTGCCCCCGGCGCGCCGGCATTGAGCGAGGCGATGCTCGCCCGCGTCATGGACCGCCTGCCGGCAGCCCAGCCGCCGGCCTGGCTCGCCGATGGCATCGCAGCAGATATCCCCCTGCCCGGCATAGCGCATCTCGACTGCCGCCGCGCGGCCGACACCATCCGTGAAGCGCTGGCCGGCGCGCCGGTCGACGTGGTGGTGCAACCCCTTGCCCATCGCCGCAAGCGGCTGTTCCTGGCCGACATGGACTCGACCATGATCGAGCAGGAATGCATCGACGAACTCGCCGACTATGTCGGCCTCAAGCCCCACGTCGCCGCCATCACCGAGCGGGCGATGCGCGGCGAGATCGCCTTCGCGCCGGCGCTGCGCGAGCGGGTAGCGCTGCTCAAGGGACTGCCAGTGTCGGTGATCGACGACGTCATCGCCAAGCACATCACGCTGACGCCGGGCGCGACGACGCTGGTAAAAACCATGCGCGCGCACGGCACCCACACCTGCCTGGTGACCGGCGGCTTCACGCTGTTCTCGCAGCGCATCGCCGCAACGATCGGCTTCGACGAGAGCCGCGCCAACACGCTGGCGATCGGGCGGGACGGCAAGCTCACTGGCGACGTGGCCGAGCCGATCTTCGGCCGCGACGGCAAGCTCGCGACGCTGCGGGCGCTGACCGCGCGGTTCGGCCTCGATCCCGAGGAAACATTGGCGACCGGCGACGGCGCCAACGACATCGCGATGATCGAAGCGGCCGGCCTCGGCGTCGCCTACCACGCCAAGCCCAAGGTTGCGGAAGCCGCCGCCGCGCGGATCGACCACGGCGACCTCACCGCGCTGCTCTACCTGCAGGGCTACCGCCGCGCCGATTTCGTCACCGATTGACGAAATGAAAAAGGGGCGGCCGAGCCGCCCCTTTTGGTATTTCGGACCAGACGCCGCGCTACTGCAGCGGCAGCGCGACGAACCGCAGTTCGCCGTCGGCGCCCGCCACCAGCAGCAGCGCCGACTTGCGGCCGTCCTTCTTGAGCTTGTCGATCCTGGCCTGGAACTCGTCGGCACTGGCGATCGCTTCTTGCGCAATCTCGACGATCACGTCGCCCGGCGACAAGCGCTTGTCGGCGGCCGGC
>JBFXEX010000082.1:0-27521 GCA_050179645.1 Xanthobacteraceae bacterium
C
The DNA here is from genome assembly GCA_050179645.1 of Xanthobacteraceae bacterium. Taxonomy (GTDB): domain Bacteria; phylum Pseudomonadota; class Alphaproteobacteria; order Rhizobiales; family Xanthobacteraceae; genus VAZQ01. The sequence continues at coordinate 2 of JBFXEX010000082.1, forward strand.
GCTTTGCGTGCTTGCGGCCGGGTGGGTAGCGAATGTCAAATCCACTCCACTAGGTCGCGACGAGGAAAACGCGGACGCCGGTGTAGACCATGCCACTGGCCGAGCCGAGCGCCGTGCCAACCGACTCCAGAATCGTGATTGTGCCGCCGATCCGTTCGGCGCGCCGGCGCAGCGCCTGCCGCCCGACATTCGGGCCGATCATCGACGCGAGCCGGACCGCCGTCGCGCTCGGCCGGCCATGCTCCAGTGCCTGGTGGTGCAGAATGTTGCGGGCCAGGATCGCCAGCAGGTAGCCGGTCAACGTCGCCAGCGTGATGCTGGTGGCGTACTCGATCGTTTCGCGCCACTCCTGGGCGTTCTGCGGCATTACCGGGATTTCGTCGATGTAGCCGATGATGGCGGTCATGCCGGCGACCGACACGACCCCCACGATCAAGCCCAGTCCCAAGGCGACGCGCCATCCGACACGGGCGATCCACGCCAAGCAGAAGCCGAACGGCAGCGGGATCAACATCGACACGAAGCGCATGAGCAGAGGATTAACGTCGAGCTTGACGATCAGCAGAACATGCGCCGCCAGCAGCAGCAGAATCGGCGGCACCACGTAGATCGCGAGATGCCGGCTCCAGAAGCCGGCCGGCCTGCGACGCCGTGCCAGTTCCGAGCGCAGATCGCTCAGTTCGAGCTGCAACTCGCCGATCTTTGCGATGAGCTCGAGGTTTTCCTCGATCAGCGGCTTTGGAATCTTGAGATCGCGCCCACAATGCTTGCAGACAAGGGCCTCGTCCTTGACCTCCTCCGCGCAGAAAGGGCACTCCATCGACGCCTCGTTGGGGCAGACACGAACTCGATCCGCGGAGTGTGCTCCAACGCCTCCGACGGGGCGCCATCCTACGCCAACAGCCGCGCCGCCGTAACCGCTATGTCACGATGGAGGCAGGCGCGCGCTACGGCAGGACCTTCAGGGCGAAGCTCGCGCTCGATCTGCGCCCTGCGCTGTCCTGCACGGTCACGCGAATGTGGTGGGTTCCGGCGGGCGCTGCGGCGGCGGCCAGTTCGAGACCGTCGGCCTGCGTGATCTTGCCGAAACGATCGGTCAGGTCGACCGGCGGTTTCTTCAGGTAGGTGACCTTGACGGATTCCGGGTCGATCTTGGCACCGCCGAAGGTCGCGAGCTTGAAGCGCAGTTGAAACGGCGACTTGACGCCGGCCTTCGCGGCTGACGACTCCAACAGGATCTTCGGCCCGCGGGTGACGCCGGCCCGTGTGGCCAGCGGAGCATCGGGCAGCGGCGGCAGTTTCGCTTCGTCTTCGGTAATCAGCACGACGGGGGCGGAAGGCGATTGCGCGAGGCCGGCCCCTGGCAGGGCGATCAAGATCAGGGCAAAAATCACCGAGAGCGCTTTCATTGTCATCTTCTCGATCCTCTCGCTCACCGGGTCCGGCGAACGTCGATTCCGGGAAAACGCCCGCGCAGCCTCGGTCGTTGTTTGCCGCCGATTATTCATCGGGGATTTGGGCGATCCTCTGGCGGGCAAGCTAGCTTTTTGTCGCACCGCTGTCGCCAATAATCGAATAGGGCGCCCAGAACAGTGGGTGCGCGTAGGTGAACAGTCTCTTGCCGGTTTCATCGGTAAAGCCCGCGCTGTCGATCAAGGCCACCGACGCCTGGCGCAGCGCCTCGCCGCGGCTCAATGCCGGGTCGGCCGCCTGGCGCCGGAAGATGTCGGTGACGAGTTCCTTCGCCGACGCCGAATGCACCGCCCAGTTGGTGACGAGGACTGCCCGCGTGCCGGCATAGAAGAAGGCGCGGCCCAGGCCGGACGCCGCCTCCGCGCCGGCGCCCGCGCCAGCGCCGGTGTTGCAGGCGGAGAGGACGACCCAGTCGGCGTCGAGCTTGAGCGTCAGGATCTCTTCCATGGTGAGGAGACCGTCGCCTTGCGCCTTTGCCACGCTCGGCGCCGAGAGGGCGAGCGCCGGCTGCGTCAGTCCGCTGAGTTCGCCCGGAACGAGGCCATGAGTGGCAAAGACGATAACCCGATACCTTGACAGGCTCGCTTTCTTCACCGCGTCCTCGTTGGCGGCGACGCCCAGGTTGAGAACCTTTGACGGATCGGCCTGGAGCGCGAGCGCGATCGATTTCAATTCGCTGGCGGTGTCCGGCAGGCGTGGCAGCAATCCGAGGTCGGCATTCTCCACGTTGCGGGTCTGCGGCGTATTGCGTCGCACGAGCGGGATGCCGCGGGTGGCGCTCGCGACCTGTGTCGCCGAAGGCGCGGTCGCCTCGGCGGCCTGCTCGTCGTTGAACAACGGATCGCCGAAGCCGATCAGCGGATCGCGCTTGGCCGACGCCGCCGGCAGCGCGCGCAGCGTCCGCAATGTCGCGGCCGACGGCACCAGCGTAACCGCGTGGGTCCGCGCCAGCCAGGGAACGTCGCGGTAGTTCGCGAACGTCGCGCCGCCCTCGTCGTTCTTGAGAACGGTCGGCGCAGTCGGCAGCAGGCTCAGCGGCAGCAGCCCGAGGTCGCCGTTCGCCACCACGACGAGGCTCTTCGCCGGTTTCCAGGCAGCCTCGACCGGCTTCAGCAGCAAGTCGTAGAGTTCATAGGCCAGCTTGAGATCGAAAGGCGGAATGTCGGCAATGGACTCCGCCTGCGGCTCCAGCGCGCGGCGCAGGCGCCGGACCTTGCCGTTCATGTCGCTCAAATTGGTCTGCACGAACTTGAACCCGACCGGGCCCTGCTTCGGCACCGCCCAGACGAAGCTGCCGTAGCGACCGAAATACAACGACAGGAACACTTCGTCCGGCCGCAGGTTCGCGCGGATATCGTCGATGGTTGCGGCCTTCGGCGCTACCAGGTCGGCGTAGCCCGGGAACCGGCGCTGGATGTCCCGTTTGGCGGCAACGCGCTGTGCGCGCAGCTTGTCGATGCTGCCGCGCAGCGCGGCAATGTCTTTTTCGTTCCGCTCTTCCGGCGGCAGCGACAGCATCTCGTTGAGGGTGTCGAATGCGCCGCCGATTTCCTTCTCGAGATCCTGCTCCTTGCGGGCAAGGTCGGCGAGCGCGGGTTGGCGCGCCAAAGCGCGCGCGCTCGATGCTGCCAGCGCCTTTTCGACCGAGCGGCCGCGGATCGCTTCGGCCAGCCGGAAGGTTTCCGCCTCGACCTGGGGCACCGCGGTTTGGTTGCGGGATAACAAGGTCAGGTACAGTTCGGTGACCACCTGCATCCGGGTCTCGACCGCCGCACGAGCCTCGGCGGCATCGTCGGCATCCTCACGCGACGTCGACAGGATAATCGGCATCGCCTTGCGGTACACCGCCAGCGCCTCGGCATCGCGCCGCGCGAACGTCAACCCGGCGCCGAGAATCGCCTGCGCCATCGCGGTGTCGAAATGCTTTTCGCCAACGCGCTTGGTCTGAAGCTCGACAAGTTGTCTCGCCGCTTCGATACCGCTGTCGACCCGTTTGGTCGCGTAACTCGTGAAGATGCGCGAGTAACCGAGCCGCAGGCCCGCCGCACGCGTCGGCTCCCAGCGTTCGGTCGCGGCGTCGAGCCGGTCGTAAATCTGCGCGGCCTCCTCCCATTTGCGCTGGGAGAACAGCGTCGAAGCGAGCTGATTGAGCGCATACGCGTGCGCCGAAGCTTCCTCCGGAAGCTCGAGCGCCTGATAGATCTCGACCGATGTGCGCGCAAGCTCCTCGGCGTCGGTGAATTGCGATTGTTCGGACAGCAGATTGGACAGGCTGAGCGTCACCTGCGCGGTGTCGGTATGGTATTTTCCCACGGACTTGAGCCGGTTGAGCAAGGCGCGGCGGATATCGGTCTCAGCCTCCCGCAACCTGCCCTGCCTCGCCTTCGCCGCCCCCTCTTGCATGATCGCAAAATCGACCGTCGCCTCCATCAAATCAGTCGGCGGCTTGTTGGGCCAACTCGCCGACTTCGCGATCGCGTCGCGCTGCAGGACGGCCGTCTTGTGGAACGCCGCCTCGGCCTCACGATATTTTCCCTGCCGCATCAACTGTCGCGCCCGCCCGTTCTCCACGTTGGATTCCCAGGAGGAGCGGAAGGCCTCGACGTTGGGCCAGCGTCGCGATTCGGCAAGCAGCGCGAGATTCTTGTTGAGATAAACCTCGGCCTGCTTCAAGTCGCCGAGCGTCAGATAGGAGATCTGGGTCCGCAGGTAGATGCCGAACAGCAGCCCTTTGCCGCGGGGCACCGCCTCGATCTTCTTTGCCAGCGCAAGTTCGGTGTCGATCGCCGCCTTGATCTTCCCGACCACGCGGTATTGCTGCGCCAGCAATTGGGAGTAGCGCGCGACCTCAAGCTGCAGGTTGCCGCCGTGCTTCAGTGCCTCCTGCAGGTCGGCGATCGCCTCCTCGTTGCGGCCAAGCGCGGCGCGCGCCTGTGCACGGCGATAATAGAACTGCCCGAGTTGTCCGCCGGCGGGCGGCTGAACGTCGGCGGCGGCGCGATTGCGCTGCTGCCGCGAAGGATCGGGCTTCTGCTGGTCGAGGATTGCCGAAATTTCCGAGTCGTTGCGCGCCGCCGCCGCCGGCTCTGCTGCCGCAGCGGCAGAGAAGCTCAGGAGCGACGCGACGCAGGTTGAGAATACGGCAAAGCGCAGGTTGAACATGACGGTTTCTCGCGCGTGCGTCTTCGTGCTGTGTTGCGGCCGGCGGCCACAGCCGCCTTGTTGCAATGCTGGATGATACCATAAACCTCCGCTCCACCAAGGCGTGCGGTTGCAATGCCGTGCCGCTTACGCAAGATTGGCCGCCAGCATGATATCAAGCCTGAAAATCCGCGGCGGCGAGGTCTTCCTGGTCGCGCTGCCGATCCGCCGGCCGCACCACTGGGTCGGCCATACGGCACGGATTGGCGAGGGCTATGCGGTTCTGCGGTTGGAGCTCGAAAACGGCATCGTCGGCTGGGGCGAGGCCCAGGTCATCGGAACCTGGGGCGGCGATCATGGCACTCGCTACGGCGAGACGCCGAAGATGACTGCGATGGCGATCAAGGAGGTCCTGCTTCCCGCCATCGCCGGCCAGAACGTCACCGAGATCGAGCAGCTGCACGTCCGGATGAACCGGGTGCTGCGCGGCTATCCCTACGCCAAGGCGGCGATCGACGTCGCGCTGCACGATGCAATCGGCAAAATCTATGACGTGCCAGTCTACCAGTTGCTCGGCGGCAAGGTCCGCGACAGTACCGAACTGGCACACAGCATCGGCATCATGGACGCGGACACCGCCGCGCGCGAAGCCGCGGAAGTCGTCGCCGAGGGTATCACTACCATCAAGGTGAAGATCGGCGTCGAGGTCGAGCGCGACATCCAGGTGGTGGCGGCGGTGCGTCAGGCGATCGGCAGCGCCGGCAAGATCAGGGTCGACGCCAACCAGGGCTACCGCACGTGGCGCGAGGCGGTGCGGGCGATCACCGCCATGGAAAAATACGATCTGGTCTATGCCGAGCAGCCGGTGGAAGGTCTTCGCGCCATGGCTGAAGTCAGTTCGCGGATCAACGTGCCGGTGATGGCCGACGAGAGCGCCTGGAACGCCCAGGATGTGCTGGAGATCGTACGGCTCAACGCCGCGCAGATGCTGTCGATCTACTACACCAAGCCGGGCGGGCTTGCGCCCTCCAAGCGCCTGCTCGCGGTTGCGGGCGCCGCGGCGCTGCCTTGCGATATCAATGGCTCGGCCGAAATGGGCATCGGCGTCGCCGCCGATATTCATCTTGCGGTCTCGTCGCCGGAGATTGTACTGCCCGGCACGATCCCGGTCACTTCGACGGCCGAGCACGTCGTCACCAAGGTTGCCGGCCGCAAGTATCTCGACGACCTGATCAAGACTCCGTTCCGCTACGACAAGGGCCGCATCTTCGTGCCCGACGGGCCGGGCCTCGGCATCGAGGTCGACGAAGCCAAAATCGCCAAATACCGCATCGGATAATGACCGCACCAATCCGCACCATCGCCATTATCGGCGCGGGCAACGGCGGCTGCGCCGCTGCCGCTCTGCTGACACAACGCGGCTTCGACGTCCGGCTCTACGGCCGCAGCCGCAGCACTACCGAGCCGCTCGCGGCGATCGGCGGCGTCGAATACGAGGGCGTGATCGGCGAAGGCTTCGCCAAGCTCACGACCATCACCAACGATGCCGGCGCGGCGATCGCCGGTGCCGATCTGGTGCTCATCATGGCGCCGACGCACGCGCACGAGGACGTCGCCCGCACCGTCGCGCCGTACATCCGGCGCGAGCAACTGGTGATGGCGGCGCCCGGCCACACGGTGCTGCTCATTCCGAATGCGATCCGCCGGCACGGCGGCGACCTCGGCATCTACTGCGACTCGTCGAGCCTGCCGTTCATCTGCCGCAAGAGCAGCCCGAGCCGGATCAAGGTCACGCGCGTTGCGCAGATTCTCTATTTCAGCGCCTTCCCCGGCACCGCCGTCGACGAGACCGCCGAGCGCATCCGGGCGGTGCTTCCACAGATTCAGCCGCGCCCATCACTGCTGCACACGGTCTTTCCTTACACCAACGCCATTCACCACCCGCCGGCCCTCCTGCTCAATGTCGGCCGCGTGGAATCGACCGGCGGCGACTACCACCACTACTACGACGGCATCACGCCGAGCGTCGGCCGCCTGATCGATGCGCTCGATGCCGAGCGGGTCGCGGTCGCCACGGCGCTGGGTGTCGAGATCGAGCCGCTGCCGGACTTCTTTTTCCGCCTGGGCTACACCAACGCCGCCGGCCGCGACGGCCGCGGCGGCTATTCGGTATTCCACAATAGCGAGCCCAACCGCTTCATCAAGGCGCCGGCGACCATCGATCACCGTTTTTTCAACGAGGACGTGCCGTACGGACTTGTGGCAATCGCCGAACTTGGGCGCGCCGCCGGCGTGGCGACACCGTGCGCCGATGCGGTCATCGACATTACGTCCATCGTCGCCGCCAAGCCGTTCCGCCAGCACGGGCTGACCCGCGAGCGCATGGGCATCGCCGGCATGAGTGCCGCCGAGGTGACCGCGCTGCTGCAGACCGGCCGCAGGACTTAGAGCCGTCTCATTGCGTTGACACGCACTCTCTCCCCGTTCGTTCCCGCGCAAGCGGGAACCCAGGGGCAACGCGTTCAATACTTGACACTGGGTCCCCGCTTTCGCGGGGACGAACGGAGAGGGGCAACCTCTTCCCGTCTCCGCCTGAACCGATAGTCGGCACAGGCGCGCTTCAAGCCAGCATCGCTTATGCGCAAGCCGCGCGCAACGGGTTTTGTTGACAATGAACCTACTGTCATCATGATTGCGGGTTGGACTTTGCAGCGCGCGGAACATCAATGACGGTGAAATCGGTTGCGGTTCTGGGCGCTGGACACGGCGGCTTCGCGGCCGCCGCCGACCTGGGCAAACGCGGTTACTCGGTGCGGTTGCATGCCCGGCGCGACGAACGGCTGGCACCATTGCGAGCCCAGGGCGGCATCGAGGCGCGCGGCATCGCGCAGGGCCTGGTCCCGGTCGATCTCATCACCACCGACGTCGCCGAGGCGGTCCGCGGCGCAGACCTCATCATGTTGGTGGTCCCATCGGTCGCGCATGAATACTACGCACAAGCGCTGGCGGCGCTGATCGACGGCAGCCAGCCGATCTTCATCAACCCGGGCCACACCGGGGGCGGGCTGCACTTCCTGAACGAACTGCGCAAGGCCGGTTATCGCGGGCCGGTGCGCAGCTGCGAGACCGTGACGCTGACCTACATCACCCGCATGGAAGGGCCGGCGCTCGTCAACATCTACAGCTACACCAAGCGGCTGCGCTTCGCGGCGCTCCCCGGCAAGCACGTGGACGAGCTCTACGCGTTGTTGAAACCGCTTTATCCCGAGATCGAAAAAGCCTCGAGCGTGATCGAAACCGCGCTGTCGAATCTCAACGCCGTGTTCCACCCGGAAGGCATGCTGATGAACGCCGGCTGGATCCAGCACACCGGCGGCAACTTCCTGTTCTACCGCGAGGGCTTCACCGACGCGGTCGGCCGCGTCACCGCGGCGGTCGATGCCGAGCGGCTGGCAGTGGCGAAGGCGCTCGGCATCCCGGCGAAACCGTTCATCGACGTGTTCTATGAAGCCGGTCTCACCACCGAGGCGGCGCGCGACAGTGGCGATATCGCGCGCGCCTGCCAGGAGAGCGAGCCGAACAAGACCATCAAGTCGCCGCCCTCGCTAGATCACCGCTACATGCATGAGGATGTCGGCTACGGCCTCGTTCCGATCGCGGCGCTCGGAAAACTGTGCGGCGTCGCAACGCCGATCATGGACGCGTTAATTGAAATTGGCGGCGTCGCGGTCGGCATCGACTATGCGCGCGACGGGCTGACGCTGGAGAAGCTCGGGCTTGCCGGCAAGTCGCCGGCCGAGCTGTTGAAATTCGTCGAAGACGGCGCCTGAAGGGACACGGATGGAACACGAGGTGCTCGGCAAGCTGCGCGCCGCCATGCGACGGGCCGGCTATGATGCGCTGGTGGCGTTCTCGCAGGACAATGTCACCTACACGGCGGGTTTCCTGGTGCCGAGCCAGGCCAGCAACCGCTTCCGCCGCACGATCACGATCCTGGCGGGCGAAAGCTTCGCGACGCAGATCGTCGTCAACGTCGAAGAGAATCTGGCGCGTCAGCGCTCGCGGTTCTCGGACATTCGTTCCTACAACCAGTTCACGCAAGATCCCGCGGACGTGCTGGCCGACACGCTGATCGAGGCCGGTGTCGGCTCCGGCCGGATCGCGATCGAGCTCGATTACATGCCGGCACAGGACTACATCCGGCTCTGCGAACGCCTGCCGAACGCGACGTTCGTTCCGTGCCGCGACCTCTATTTCGACTCCCGTATGATCAAGACCGCGGCCGAGATCGCCATCCTGAAGGAGGTCGGCGCACTCACCGACCGGGTCGTCGGCGAGGTGCTGCGCGAAATCAAGCCCGGGATGACGGAAAAATCGGTGGCGCAGATCATCGGCAACAAGATGCTGGAAGGCGGCTGCGACGGCCTCAAGTGCCAGGTCGGTTCGGGCATCCGCAGCGGCATTACGAATTGCACGCCGACCGACAAGGCGATCGAGCGCGGCGACGTCATCCGGATCGAAATTCTCGGCGACATGAAGCAGTACCGCTCGAACGTCACTCGCACCGCCGTGCTGGGCGAGCCGACGCAGGAGCAGCGCGACATCTGGGACGTCATGATCGGCGCGCGCGAGACCTGCAAGGAGATGCTCAAGCCGGGCACCGCCGTCGCCGACCTCTACCGCGCCTATGTGAAGTATCTGCGTGACCGCAACATCGAGCCGACGTTGAAATTCCTCGGCCACGGCATCGGCCAGACCATTCACGAAGAGCCCTACATCACCGACACCCGGACCGTCGTGCTCGCGCCCGACATCACCTGCACGATGGAGCCGCTCTACATGATCCCCGGCCGGATGGGCTTTCACGTCGAGGACATGTACCGCATCACGCCGACGGGCTTCGAGCCGATCACCGGAACGATCACGCCCAACGACAAGCTCATCCAGGTGGGTTGATGGACGCATTCGTTATTCCGGGGCCGAGCGAAAGACTTTGTCATTCGACGGCAGCAACAGTGACTTTGGACCGCAGGCGCGGTCTTTGTTATTGCGCCCTCTCCCCTTGCGGGAGAGGGCAGCTCAGACATTTCCGCACGCTCGCTTGGGAGAGGGGTAATGATGAAAACGTTCACCCCTCTCCCGTTCTTTGTGTTGAAACGCTGCGGCTGCCCTCTCCCGCAAGGGGAGAGGGCGTATTCACAGCCGTCCTCGCCTTGGGAAAAGCCCTACCGAGAGGCCTACAATGACCGTCCGCGTCGGCGTCGCCTTTGACGGTTTTGTGTCGACCCGCGAGGCCATCGAACTGGCGGAGCGTTCGGTCGCAGCGGGTGCGCAAAGCCTGTGGGTCGCCGAGCATCTCGGCTACCGGGAAGCGATCGCCACCTGCGTCGCATTCGCCCTGAAGGCGCCCGGCCCGATGCTTGTACCGACCGCGGTCAGCCCGTATCTCTGGCACCCGACGCCGACCGCGATGGCGTTGGCGACGCTCGACGAAGTTGCGCCGGGACGCGCCGCGATTGCGGTCGGCACCGGCAATCCGCTCTTCCTCCAGGAATCCGGCCATGCCGTCGACAAGCCGCTGCGCGCCAACCGCGAATTCACCGAAGCGCTGCGCAAGCTGTGGTCCGGCGAGGCCGTCCACATGGACGGCGACTTCGTGAAGCTTGCCGGCGCGCGGCTCGCCTTCAAGCCGAGCGCGCCGATCCCGGTCTACATCGCCGCAATGGGACCCGAGATGCTGCGGCTCGCGGGCCGCATCGGCGACGGCGTGGTGCTGTCGGCGGGCCTCTCCACCGACTCGGTCAAGCAGTCGCTTAAGCTGTGCGCGGAGGGCGCCGCCAAGGACAAGCGCGACCTCACGGACTTCCGGCGCGCCGGCTATCTGTTCTTCGGGACGTCGCGCGATCCAAAGGAGGCTGTCGACGCGGTGCGGCAGAAGCTCGCCTTCGTGATGCGCAACAAATTTCTCGCCGCCAACATCAAGGCATCCGGCATTCCGGTCGACCAGCCGGCCGTCATGGCGGCGATTGCCCGCCGCGACATCGCCGCCGCAGCCGCACTGGTGCCGGATGAGGCGGTCGAGGCCTTCGCCATTGCCGGCACGCCGGAGCATTGCAACAGGAGGTTGCGCGACTTCATCGATGCCGGGATCAACGAGCCGGTGCTCGGCCTGCTCGGCAGCGCGGAAAACTGCCGGCTCGCCCTCGATGTCATGCGGGAATTCGCCATATAGCGGCCGGCCGGAGTGGGTTGCTCTCCGCTTCGGCTTGTCTTGCACGGAAATTGCTTCATGCTGATGCAAAGCATGCTGATACGAAGGTTCGGGGCCGGCTCGTTCACTCACGGAGACCAAAGATGAAACGAAGGGCACTTCTGACATTTGCCGCCGGCAGCCTTGCGGCTGTGACCATCGTCGCAACCGCGCCGGGCGCATCGGCGCAGAACTATCCATCCGAGCCGATCACCCTGATTGTGGCCTGGCCCGCCGGCGGCGGCAGCGACATCAGCATGCGGCTTCTGGCCGACGCGCTGAGCAAGCGCATCAAGGTTCCGGTTGCGGTGCTCAACAAGCCGGGCGCGGGCGGCTCGATCGGTCACCGCGAGATCGTCAATGCCAAACCCGACGGCTACACCATCGGCATGTTCAGTTCCGGCGGCGTCGCGCTTCCCTATCTCAACCCCCAGGCCAACACGATCGAGGACTATCAGCCGATCGCGTTCTTCGGCGAAGACCCGAGCGCGATCGAGGTGAGCATCGCGAGCGGCATCAAGTCGCTCAAGGAGTATGTCGAGCGCGCGAAGGCCAGTCCGGGCAAGATCAAGAACGGCAACGACCAGCCGGGCGGCTCGTCCTACATCGGCATCGCAATGTTCGAGAAACAGCTCGGCATCAAAGTGACGCGCGTTTCGTACCCTGGATATGGCGCAACGGTGACCGCGCTGATGGGGGGCGAGATCGACTCCGCGACGGTCCCGGTTCCGGACACGATCGAGCAGCACAAAGCCGGCAAGCTCAAGCTGATCGGTGTCGCGGCCACGGAACGTCACTTCATGGCGCCCGACGTTCCGACCTTCCGCGAGCAGGGTTTCGACGTCATTGTCGGTTCGTGGCGCAGCATCGTCGGGCCCAAGGGCATCCCGGCCGATCGCCTGGCCTTCCTGGAAAGCAATGTTCTGGCGACCCTGAAGGACCCGGAATTCCTCGCCAAGGCGAAGAAGGCGGGCTTCATCATTCAGCCCCTGGACAGCAAAGCCACTTACAAGCGCTGGAAGGATGACGACGCCGCACTCTATCCGATTCTGCTGGAGGCCGGCCTCGTCAAGGCGCGTAAGAAGTAGCCGTCTGCGGTGTCCACTCGCGAGACGGGGAGCCTATGCAGCGAGCTCTTGCCAGCAAGGACTTCCTCGCCGGCATTCTGTTCGTCGCCTTCGGTCTGTTCGGTCTCTGGCTCGCGCGGGCGCTTCCGGCCGGAACGGCGAACGCCATGGAGGCGGGGTACTTTCCCCGCCTCGTCTGCGGCCTGCTGGTTGCGATCGGGGCGCTCCTCGCCATCGTCTCGCTCTTCCGGGCGGGTGAATTGCCCGAGCGGGGAAACTGGCGTCCGATCGCATTCATCACCCTCGCAACGCTCGCCTTCGCGCTGCTGCTGAAACCGCTGGGGCTCGTCCTGACCCTGGTGACCACGATCGTCCTTGGCCGGTTCGCCGCCCCCGACGTGCGGCCGGTCTCCCTGGCGCTGCTCTGCCTTGTTCTGATCTCTGCCGTGGTCGGGATTTTCGTGCTGGCGCTAAAGGTCGTCATCCCGCTCTGGCCGGCCGTATCCTGACATGCCCGACCTGCTGTCGAACCTGATGATGGGTTTTGGGGTCGCGCTGACGTGGGAGAACATCGGGCTCTGCTTCCTGGGCTGCCTCATCGGCACGGCAATCGGCGTGCTGCCCGGCATCGGGCCGCTCACCACGATGGCGCTGATCCTGCCGGTGACATTCTGGCTCACGCCGGTCGGCGCCGTGATCATGCTGTCGGGCGTCTTCTATGGTGCGCAATACGGCGGCTCGACCACGGCTATTCTGGTGAAAATCCCAGGCGAGACCTCGTCGGTCATCACGATGCTCGACGGCCACGCATTGGCGCAGCAGGGCCGCGCCGGTCCGGCGCTCGCGATCGCAGCCCTCGGCTCGCTGTTCGCCGGTTCGGTGGTGACGCTGCTGATCGCGCTTGGCGGTCCCCCGCTTGCCAGGGTCGCGCTGCTGTTCCAGTCGGCCGACTACGTCTCGGTGATGATTCTCGGGCTCGTATCGGCGGTGGTGCTGGCGCACGGCTCGGTGATCAAGGCGGTCGGCATGATCGTGCTCGGCGTGATGTTCGGCGTCGTCGGCACCGACATCTCGACGGGCGAATTCCGGCTGACCATGGGGCTCGACATCCTCTACGACGGCATCGGCTTCGTGCCGCTGTCGATGGGCTTGTTCGGGCTCGCCGAGATCATGGTCAACCTCGAAAGCCCGGCCTTCGCCAGCCTCTCGGCCAAGCCGGTCAGCGGCCTGATGCCGACCCGCGCCGACCTGCGGGAGTCGCTGCCGGCGATGATCCGCGGCACGGCGGTCGGCGCCGTGTTCGGCATCCTTCCGGGCGGCGGGCCGACGATCGCGGCGTTCTCGGCCTACACCTTGGAAAAGAAGGTTTCGCGCACGCCGGAGAAGTTCGGCAAAGGCGCAATCGAGGGTGTCGCCGCCCCTGAATCCGCCAACAACGCCGCCGCGCAGGCGAGCTTCATCCCGATGCTCAGCCTCGGCATTCCGCCGAACGCGCTGATGGCGCTGATGATCGGCGCCATGATGGTGCACGGCATCGCACCGGGTCCCGAAATCATCACCAAGCAGCCGGTGCTGTTCTGGGGCCTGATCGCCAGCATGTGGATCGGCAACCTCATGCTGGTAGTCCTGAACCTGCCGCTGATCGGCATCTGGGTCCGGCTGCTGCAAGTCCCCTATATCTATCTGTTTCCGACCATCCTCACGCTCTGCTGCGTCGGCACCTACGCGCTCAACTCCAGCACCGGCGATGTCCTGATCATGACGGTGTTCGGCATCGTCGGCTACACCTTCCGCAAGCTCGATTGCGAGCCCGCCCCGCTGCTGCTCGGGCTGGTGCTGGGGCCGATGCTGGAGGAAAACTTCCGCCGCGCCATGGTGCTGTCGGAAGGCGACTGGTCGGTGTTCGTACACCGGCCGATCAGCCTCGGCTTCCTGCTGTTGTCGGCCGCTCTCCTGTTGGCGACGGCGCTGCCCAATGTCCGGCGCAAGCGCGAGGAAGCCTTTCGCGAGTAGCCGCTTTACTGCGCGGCCTCGCCGAGGAGCTGGGCGCGCAGCACCTTGCCGTAATGCGAGCGCGGCAAGCTCGGCACGAACCGCACCGCGCGCGGCTTCTTGAAGCTCGCAAGCCTGGCGCGGCAATGCTCGATCAGGTCGTGCTCGCTGACCGGCATCCCGGCTCGCGCCACCACGAACGCCGTCACCGCCTCGCCCCACTCGGCATCGGGCAGGCCGAGCACCGCGACCTCGGCGACCGCCGGATGCGCGAGCAGCACATCCTCGACTTCTTTCGGCACGATGGTGCTGGCGCCGGAGCGGATCACCTCCTTGAGCCGGCCGACAATCGAGAGGATTCCGTCCGCATCGAACTGCCCGATGTCGCCGGTATGCAGCCAGCCGTCGGTCAACGTGGCCTGTGTGGCGGTCTCGTCCTGCCAATAGCCCGCCATGACGTTGCCTCCACGGATCAGCACTTCGCCGGCCTCATTCGTGCGTCCGTCCGCGCCGTCGAGCCGCACCTCGTAACCTGGCAACACCCGCCCGACCGATGCCATGCGGTGGTCTTGTCGCCCGGCGTCGGTCGCGAGCGCGCGCGGCGGCATGTAGCAGGTCACTGGCGCCTCGGTCAGGCCGTAGAGCACGCCAATCTTCGGCCCGAAGATGTCGAGCGCGCGCCCGAACACATTGGGCGGAATGCGCGAGCCGCCGACATAGATCGCCTCAAGTCGGGCGAGCCGCGGATCGCGTGGCGGCACGTGATCGAGGCAGCGCACCAGTTGCGTCGGCACCAGCGACATGCGGGTCGCTCCGGTCTCGTCGACGACCGCGGCGAGACGCTCCGGATCGAACCGCCGCAGCGCCACGGTCGCGCCGGCGTAGAGGTGCGACATCAGGATGACCTGCGCGATCGGCCACAGCGGTCGCACGTTGAGGAAGATCGCGTCGCCCGGGATTTCGAAACCTCGCATCGTGGCAACCGCTACCGCCTGCAGATTGCGATGCCGCAACATGATCGCCTTGGGCGCACCGGTCGTGCCGCCGCTGAAATTCAGCGTCGCCAATGCATCGGGGGCGGGATCGGGCAGCGGAGTTTCGGACGCTTGTGTGAGCAAGGCCTCGTAGTCATGTTCGGCGCCGCCGCCGACCGCCACGACATGATCGAGGCTTTCGACCTCGCGGCTCAGGCCATCGACCGCATCGGCAAGCGAGCGATGCGTGAGCAGCGCCCGCGCGCCGGCATGCCGCAACAGCGCCACCAGATCGGCGCGGGTCGAACGAGGGTCAAGCGGCACGCGAACGAGTCCAGCGGACATGATCGCGTAGTCGGCTTCGAGATATTCCCGCACGTCGGGCATCAACAGCGCGACGCGATCGCCGGCATTGAGCCCGAGGCCGCGCAGCGCATTGCCGAGCCGGGCAATGCGCCGATGCAGCATGCGGTACGAGCAGCCGCCGCGTTCGTCGACGATCGCGTCACGATCGCCTTGCAGCTCAGCCAGTTCGCGCAGCCTCGCCCCGATCGCCATACCGTTACCAGCCGGACAGCACGACGCGGCCGGTGACGTCGCGCCGTTCCATCAAAGCGTGGCCTTCGGCCGCTTGCGGGAAGGAAAGCACGCGGCCGATGAACGGCTTCACCGCACCGGTTGCCATGAGATGCAGCGCCAGATGCACGTCGTTGAATGTCGCGTTGCCCGAGCCGACGATGTGGATGCGCCGCATGATGACCAGACCCGGATCGATCTCCACCGGCCGCGCGCCGATATTGCCGAGCACCACCACCCGCGCATTCTGCGCGCACGAGCGCAGGCTCTCGCCGAAGGTACCGGTGACGACGTTCTCCAGGATCACGTCCGCGCCCTGCTTGCCGGTGAGGCGCCAGACGTCGGCGCTGAATTTCAGGTCCGGCCGCACCACGATTTCGTCGGCACCGGCCTGCCGGATCGCATCGGTCTTGTCGTCGGAGCTGGTGACCGCGATGACGCGCGCCTGCACGCTCTTGGCTACCTGAATCTCGTGCAGGCCGAGCCCGCCCCCGGCCCCGGTGACCAGGACGGTGTCGCCCGGCCTCGTATCCGCCACGCCGAGCGTGGCGCGCACGCTGGTGCCGACCGGACAGACGGCCAGCGCCGCAGCGGTCAGATCGACCCCGTCCGGCACTCGGATGGCGTTGCGCGCCGGCACGCAGACGAGTTCCGCATAGCCGCCGCTGCCGTGCTCGCCCAGCACGCGGCTGTTGCGACACAAGTCCTGCCGCCCGGCGAGACACTGGCGGCAGCTGCCGCAGAACAGCCGCTGGTAGAGCACGACACGTTCGCCGACCCGTTCGGACGCGACGTTCGCTCCCGTGGCGACGATCTCGCCGGCGATCTCATGGCCAAGGATGCGGCCCGGCTTGCCCGGGATCTTGCCGGCGCGCGACAGCACGTCGTGATAGCAGATGCCGGCCGTGTGGATGCGCACCAGCACGTCGTCTGGCCCGGTCTGCGGTGTCGCGACTTCAGTCGCATGCAGGACCTCGGGTCCGCCGAATTCGCGAAAGGTGATGGCTTTCATCGTCCGCTTGCTTGCGTTGTGCGAAGTGAATCTTCAGCGGCGGCCGGCAAAAGCGGCGGCGCCCTCCTTGTAGTCGTCCTTGGTCTCGACCAAGGCGCGCGTCCTCTCGATCTCGGCACGCTCCTCGGCGGCGAGACGCGCCCCGAACGTCGCCAGCCGCTTGGTCGCCTGTACGGCGGCGGGCGAGCAAGCCGCAATCTGCGCCGCCCAGGCCTCGGCCTCGGCCTGCACGTCGTCGACCACGGCATTGATCAGGCCCATGCGCAGCGCCTCGTCGGCCTTGATGTTGCGCGCCATCAGCAACAGCTCCATCGCCAGCGCGCTCGGCATCACCCGCGGCAGGTGCAGCGCGCTGACCGCCGAGATCATGCCGTGCTTGACCTCGGGATAGCCCAGCACGGCGTCGCGCGCGGCAAGCCGCAGGTCGCAGTGCAGCGCGAGGCTCATGCCCATGCCGATGCAGTAGCCTTGAAGCGCTGCGATCACCGGCTTGTCGAGCGGCGCGCCGACACCGGGCAACGCCCGGATCAGCCCATCGGTCGTTACCATCCGGCCGGTGCGGTTGATCTCCTTGATGTCGGAACCGGCGCAGAACGCCTTGCTCCCCGCGCCCCTGAGCACCACGACCCGCACCTGCGGATCGGCGGCGATCTCCGGCCAGATTTCGCCGAGCCGCTCCTTCGCCGGGACGTCCAGCGCGTTGAGCACGTGCGGCCGGTTGAGGGTGACGACCGCCACCCCATTGGCGCGCTTCTCCAGCAGAACCGACATCGTGTCTCCCTCGACTGCGCCCGCGCAGCCTAGCGCGTGGCGACATTATTTGCTTTCCTCCCGCCGGTCATCGCCCGCGTTCTCATGGCTCCCACCCGGCCGCACATGCTCGACATCTTCAACCATTTCGTGCCGAAGGCCTATCTCGATCGCCTCGCCGGCCTCATTCCCGGCCAACCGGCGGTGACCATGTTCCCGCGCGTCAAGCCGCTCTGGGACCTGGACGCGCGCCGCGCTCTGGTCGGCCGGTTCGACGGCCTGCAGCAGATCCTGTCGCTCGCCAATCCGCCTCTTGAACTGGTGGCGCCGCCCGACGTGACGCCGGATCTGGCGCGGCTCGCCAACGACTCGCTGGCCGATGTCTGCCGCCGGCATCCCGACCAGTTCCCGTCGTTCATCGCCTCGCTGCCGATGAACAACGTCGAGGCGACGCTCGACGAGATCGATCGCGCAATCACTACGCTCGGCGCCTGCGGCATTCAGGTGTTCAGCAATGTCGCCGGCAAGCCGCTGTCGTCGCCGGAGTTCCGGCCGATTTTCCGTCGCATGGTGGAGCACGCCCTGCCGGTGTGGGTGCATCCGATGCGCGGGCCAAACTTCCCCGACTACGCCAGCGAGCAGACCTCCGAGAACGAGATCTGGTTCATGTTCGGCTGGCCGTACGAGACCACCGCCTGCATGACGCGGCTGATCTATTCGGGTTTGTTCGACGAACTGCCAGACCTGAAGATCATCACCCACCACATGGGCGGGATGGTTCCGTTCTTCTACGGCAAGATCAACCTGACCTTCAGCCAGATCTTCTACGGCACTGTAGAGCGCGGTCCTTTGGCCGAGAAGGCGGGCCTCAAGCGGCCGCCTGTCGATTATTTCAGGATGCTCTATGCCGACACCGCGCTTGGCGAGATCGCGCCGACGCGCTGCGGCCACGCATTCTTCGGCACCGAGAAGTGCCTGTTCGCGACCGACGCGCCGTTCGACACCGAGCAGGGCGAGAAGCTGATCCGCGACACCATCGCGGCCGTGAACGCGCTGGAGACTTCGCAGGCGGAGAAGGACGCTATCTTTTCGGGCAATGCAAAGAAGCTGCTGAGGCTGTAAGAAGTCGCAGCAACGTCATGGCCGGGCTTGACCCGGGCCATCCATCCTTCTTCGCAAGAAAATGGATGCGCGGGTCAGGCCCGGGCATGACGGCGGAGGAAGCGAGAAATCTGGAAGGATCGATGCGGACCGAGAACATCAAGGTGAAGCTCCGGGACGGCGAAATGGGCGCCTACGTCGCCTATCCGGACAAGACGCCGGCCGGCGCCATCATCGCCATCATGGAAATCTGGGGCGTCAATCACACCATGCGCGAGCACGCCCGCGAGTTCGCCGAGGCAGGCTTCGTCTGCCTGGTACCCGACCTGTTCTGGCGCCAGGAGCCGGGCGTCGAGCTCTCCGACCACAATCCCGAGGACGTGAAAAAGGCGTTCGATCTCTACTACGAGTTCGACTACGACCTCGGCGTCCGGGACATGGAGGACATCCATCAGTTCCTCAAGACCATTCCGGAATGCAACGGCAAGGTCGGCGCCGTCGGCTACTGCCTTGGCGGCAAGCTCTGCTACCTGATGTGCTGCCGCACCGAGATCGACTGCGCGGTGGCCTATTACGGCACCTATATCGAGCACCGCATCAAGGAGGCGAAGAACCTGCACCGGCCGTTCGTGCTGCACATGGCCATGAAGGATCGCTGGGTCCAGGCCGAGGTCAA
Organism: Xanthobacteraceae bacterium; assembly: GCA_050179645.1. GTDB lineage: Bacteria > Pseudomonadota > Alphaproteobacteria > Rhizobiales > Xanthobacteraceae > VAZQ01. The sequence goes on from JBFXEX010000082.1 coordinate 19,014, forward strand.
CGACCTGCTGGAGCGGCGGCTGTCGCCCAACCCGCTGGTGACCATCCACAAGTATCCCGGCGCCGACCACGCCTTCGCGCGCCATGGCGGCAGGACCTACTCCAGGCCGGAGGCCGACCGGGCGCTGGCGCTGTCGATCGACTTCTTCAAACAGCACCTGTCCAAATAGCAGCTCAACCATGTGGCATCGGCGCGTCTGAGCGCATATGCCGCCTGGAAGTTTCCGTCTGGCTGCGTAAGACTGCAGGGCTGCGACGACGGAGGAACGCCAAAAATGACATACGATCTCGATCGCTTCATCGCGGATTGCCGAACCATCCTGGCACGCGACCCAGGGCGGGCCGGCCGGGAGGCCGTCCGCGTCCAGCTTGAGCGGCTGCTACAGAATCAGGATTTCATCCGCGAATATTGCGGCGAGCAGGTCCCGCGCGGATTGAAGGTGCTGTACGAGGACCCCAAACTCGGCTTCCAGATTCTCGCCCACATCAACGACAAGGCACGCAAGTCGCCGCCGCACGACCATGGCGATTCGTGGGCGATCTACGGCCAGGCCACCCACTATACCGACATGATCGAATGGGAGCGGCTCGACGACGGCAGCGACCCGAACGGCGCCAAGCTCAAGCCGGCGAAGACCTACCGGCTGATGCCCGGCCACGCCGGCATCTACCAGGACGGCAAGATTCACTCGATCGATTATCCGGACAACTCGCGCTTCGTGCGCGTCACCGGCACCAATCTCGACCGGATCAACCGCGTGCGCTTCGATCTCGCCTCCGGCAAAGTGGAGCAGATGACGCCGCAGCAGGCGACCTGACCGCAGACGAGCCACAAACTCCGTCACCCTCTCCCTTTGTGGGAGGGTGGCGAGCGAAGCGAGCCGGGTGAGGGGTTTGCTTCACCATTGGACCCGTCTTAGGAAGGGCCCCTCACCTCATCCCTCACCCTTTCGGGGAGAGGGAGCGCACCGCCGTCGCGGCAATAACGAGGCTCACATGCTGACAAGAGTGCCCGCGAAATTCGTCACCCCCGCTGCCGTCAAAGCCATGCTGTCAGACGGCAAGGAGGTTGCGCTCATCGACGTGCGCGAGGAACTGATCTACTCGCAGTCGCATCTCCTGTGGGCACGCTGCGTGCCGCTGAGCCGGCTGGAGCTCAAATTCGCGCGCTTGGTGCCGCGCAAGGGTACGCGCATCGTCCTCGTTGACGACAACGACGGCTTGGCGGCACGCGCTGCCGCCGTGCTCGCCGAAAACGGTTACAGCGAGGTCGCTATCCTGGACGGCGGTAACGACGCCTGGGCGGCGGCCGGCTATGAACTGTTTTCCGGCGTCTACGTGCCGAGCAAGGCATTCGGCGAGTTCATCGAGCACGACTGCGACACCCCGAACATCTCCGCCGACGAGCTCGCAGCGCTGATCCGCGATCGCGCCGACATGGTGATCCTCGACAGCCGGCCGCTCGACGAATTCTCCCGCGTCTCGATCCCAACCGCCACCAACGTGCCGGGCGCCGAGTTGGTGTTGCGCGCGCGCGATATGGCGCCCTCGCCCGACACCCTGGTGGTGGTCAACTGCGCCGGCCGCACCCGCAGCATCATCGGCGCACAGTCACTGATCAATGCCGGGCTGCCGAACAAGGTGGTGGCACTGCGCAACGGCACCATGGGCTTCACGCTGGCCGGCCACAGCTGCGACAGCGGCAAGACACGGCAGGCGCCGCCGCCCTCGACAGACGCACTCGCCTGGGCGCAATCGGCCGCCGCCGAGGTAGCAAAGCGTCATGGCGTCATCCGCATCGATGCCGCTGCGCTTGCCCGGTTTCGCGACGAATCTGAAGAGCGCACGCTCTATCTGTTCGACGTCCGCGACCCGCCCGAATACGCCGCCGGCCATGTTGCCGGTGCGGTGTCGGCGCCGGGCGGCCAGTTGGTGCAGGCGACCGACCAGTATGTCGGCACGCTCGGCGCACGGATCGTGCTGGTGGACGATCTCGAAGTGCGTGCCGTCATGACCGGATCGTGGCTGCGCCAGATGGGATTCCGCGACGTGTTCGTGCTGGTCGAAAAGGGCAGCGAGCGAGAGGTCCCGCCGGCGCCCATACTGGCGGCCGAACCCGCCGCCGATCAGCGCATCGACGCCACACAGCTTGCAGAGCTGCTGGCGCGCAATGAGGCAACCGTGGTCGATCTGTCGCCGAGCCGCGAGTACCTCAAGGGCCACATCCCGGGCGCATGGTTTGCGATCCGTGCGCGCCTCGCTCATGCGCTCGGCAAGATCGCGCCGAGCGGCACGCTGGTGCTCACGTCGGAAGACGGCGTGCTAGCTGGTATCGCGGCCGCCGAAGCCGCCGCGCTCACCGGCGTTCCGGTTCGCTTTCTCGCGGGCGGCAACGGCGCTTGGCAGGCCGCCGGGCAGCGGTTGTCGACCGAACCTCGCATGGCTGATGAGCCTGTCGATACCTGGCTCAAGCCCTACGAACGGGCGAATAACGTGCGCGAAGCCATGAATGAATACCTGAGATGGGAAGTGGACCTCCTCCCCAGCATCGCCCGCGACGGCACCGCCGACTTCGCGCAGTTCAAGCCGTGACCACCGACGGCTACGATTTCGCCCTCTCCCCTTGTGGGAGAGGGCAGCTCCGAATGTTCAACGATACGGATTGGGTGAGGGGTAGCCTCGCGACGACCCCTCGCGCAGCAACAACGGCGGAATCAACACAGCAAGGATCATGCAATGACAGCGCTCGTCGAACTGAGGGTCGAGAACGGCGTCGCCATCGTCGCCCTCAACCGGCCAGAGGTTCGTAACGCCATCAACGACGCGCTACGCACCGAGTTCATGGCCGCGCTTGAGCGCGCCGCGGCCGACGAGGCCGTGCGCGCGGTGGTGCTGACCGGCAAGGGCAAGGCATTCTGCGCCGGCGGCGACATCTCCGGCATGAAGGAGCGGCTGAAGGCGCCCGCCGGCCAGGTGGCCTTCAACGGTTGGCGGCGGCAGGGGCAGACGCACAAGAGCGTCGCGTTGCTGCACGGCCTGCCGAAGCCGGTCATCGCGGCGGTCAACGGCGCGGCGGCGGGCCTCGGCTGCGACATGGCGCTCGCCTGCGACTTCATCGTCGCCTCCGAGCAAGCCGTGTTCACCATGAGCTTCATCAAGCGCGGCCTCGTCTCCGATGGCGGCGGCATGTACTTCCTGCCGCGCCGCGTCGGTCTGCCGCGCGCCAAGGAATTGATCTTCACCGGCCGCACGGTGGACGCAAAGGAAGCGCTCGCCATCGGGCTCGCCGATCGAGTCGTCCCAGCCGAAACGCTGGTCGCCGATGCGGCTACGTGGGCGCGCGAACTCAGCCAGGGCTCGCAGGCCTCGCTCGCGTTGTCCAAGGCGATCCTCGATCGCACGTTCGAAACGCCCGAAGAGCAGGTGTTCGCGCTCGGCCGCGAGGCGCAGGCCGTCTGTTACACGACCGCCGAACACCAGGAATCGGTCACCGCCTTCCTCAATAAGTCCGCGCGCTGATGGCAATGACCCACGATATCTTGATCCGCAACGGCCTCGTCTTTGACGGCAGCGACAGCGCCGGCAGCATACAGGACATTGGTATTGCGGACGGCCGCATCGCGGCGATCGGTACGGCGCTGCCGGGCGGCGCGGCGAAGATCATCGACGCCAAAGGCCTCGCGGTGTCGCCGGGCTTCATCGACATCAAGACGCACTCCGATTTCACGCTGCCAATCAATCCCAAGGCCGAGAGCAAGGTGCGCCAGGGCGTCACCACCGAGATCATCGGCCATTGCGGCTTCTCGGTCGCGCCATGCCTCCCCGGCAAGGTCGAGCTGCTGCGCGACTATCTGAGCCCGAGCGCGCCGTGGCTGCCGTTTCGCGAACTGACCTTCCCCGACTATCTCGACACCTTCCCGGCGACCGCGGTGAATGCCGGCATGCTGGTCGGGCACAACACATTGCGGCTGATGGTGATGGGGATGAACCCCGGCCCGCCGTCGCCCGACGAAATGCGCCGCATGATCGAATTGCTGGAAGAGGGCCTCGACGCCGGTGCGCTCGGGCTGTCCTCCGGCCTCTTCACCGCACCCGGCTCGTACGCGCAGCCGGATGAGATGATCGCGCTCGGCCACGTGGTGAAGCGCTACAACGCCGGCTACTTCACGCATCTGCGCGACGAATCCAACAACGTGCTGGAATCGGTCGAGGAAGCCATCGCGGTCGCCGAGACCTGCGGCGTCCATGTCGAGATCGTGCACTTCAAGTGTTCGGGCGTCGACAACTGGGGCAAGACCGCGCAGGCTCTCGACATGATCGCGCAGGCCCGCGCGCGCGGCGTCGATGTCGACTGCGACGCCTATCCGTACACCGCTGGCAGCAATCCGTTGAAAAACCTGCTGCCGCAGTGGGTGCAGGCGGGCGGCGTCGACGCCATGATCGAACGGCTGGCGTTGCCCGAGACCCGTGTGCGCATCCGCGACGACATCGCGCGCGACGGCCTCAACAACTGGGGCCGCATCGAATCGTGGGAGGCGGTGCAGATCTCGGTGTCGCCGAATCTGCCGCAGTTCGCCGGACAAACCATCGCCGGGCTCGCCGCCGACCGCGGCCAGGACCCGATCGACACGCTCTGCGATTATCTGATCGAGGACCGCGCCGCAACGCGCGTGCTGGTCACCTCGATTTCGGAAGACGATGTGCGCGATCTCGTGCGCTCGCCGACCGCGTTGGTCGGCTCCGACGGCAACTGCGTCGCCACCTACGGCACCGTCAGCCAAGGCATGCCGCATCCGCGCTTCTACGGCACGTTCCCGCGCATCGTCGGCCACTACGTCGACGAATTGAAACTGCTTCCGCTCGAACTTGCGATCCATAAGATGACCGGCGCCACCGCACGCGCGCTCAAGTTCGCCGACCGCGGCCTGCTGCGGCCCGGCTATCGCGCCGATGTCGTAATCTTCGATCCGGCCGATTTCAGGGATCGCGCCACCTACGCCGATCCGCACCAATACCCGAGCGGCACCCGCACCACCGTGATCGTCAACGGCACGATCGTGGTTGAGAACGCGACCCACACCGGCGCCCTCCCCGGCCGCGTGCTGCGCCGCGACGCCGCCGGCCGCGTGCAGTAGGGGGTCGCTACTCCGCGGCTTCGCGGAAGGTGTCGCCGTGGCCCTTGGGCTTGGCCTTGAGTTTCAACTCGCGCAGGTCTTCGCGGTCACGCACGCTGTTGCGGAAGATCTGGTCCTTGCCAGCGAGATATTGCGGCGGACAGTGGATCGCCGGCGCGCCGTACCAGGCCGCCGCCCGCATGGTGAAGTACGGATCGACCAGGTGCGGCCGCGCCAGCGCGACCAGGTCGGCGCGGCCGGCCGCGATGATGGTGTTGACCTGATCGGCGGTGGTGATCGCGCCGACGCACATGGTGGCGAGCCCCGCCTCGTTGCGGATCTGCTCGGAAAACGGTGTCTGGAACATGCGGCCGAACACCGGCTGTGCGTCAGCGGTGGTCTGACCGGTCGAGACGTCGATGAGGTCACAGCCGGCCTCCTGGAACAGCCGCGCCACTTCGACCGCGTCGTCGCCGGTGAGGCCGCCATCGACCCAGTCGGTCGCCGAGATGCGCACCGATATCGGCTTCTCGTCCGGCCAGACCGCACGTATGGCGCGGAACACTTCGAGCGGGAAGCGCATGCGGTTGGCGAGCGAGCCGCCGTATTCGTCGGTCCGCCGGTTGGTGAGCGGCGAGATGAAGCTTGCCAGCAGATAGCCGTGCGCGGCGTGCAGCTCGATCATGTCAAAGCCGACGCGGTCGGCGCGTTTGGTCGCCTGCACGAAGTCCGCAACAACCCGGTCCATGTCGGCCCGCGTCATTTCCCGCGGGACGACGCTGTGCGGATAGTACGGCAGCGGCGACGGCGCCACGATCGGCCATGCGCCCTGCTCCAGCGGCTCATCGATCCCTTCCCACATCAGCCTGGTCGCGCCCTTGCGGCCGGCGTGGCCGAGTTGCAGGCAGAATTTGGTCTTCGACTGCGCGTGGACAAAATCGACGATGCGCTTCCACGCGGCCTCTTGCGCGTCGTTGTAGATGCCGGCGCAGCCCGGCGTGATCCGCGCCTCCGCCGACACGTCGGTCATCTCGGTGAACATCAGGCCGGCGCCGCCGATCGCGCGCGAGCCGTAATGCACCAGATGCCAGTCGGCCGGCAGGCCGTCGACCGCCGAGTACTGGCACATCGGCGACACCACGACGCGATTCTCCAGCGTCATGCTGCGCAGGCGAAACGGCTGGAACATCGGCGCCAGCGGCTGCGCGGTGTCGACCGCAAAGCCGAGCGCCTGCGTCTCGCGCGCCACGACTTGGTCGGCCTGTTGCACGAAGGCCGGCGCGCGGAGCGCGAGGTTGTCGTAGGTGATCGCCTTCGATCGCGTCATCAGCCCGAAGGCGAAACGCGTCGGGTCCATGTTCCAGAACCGCCTGACGTGCTCGAACCACACCAGCGACACGTCGGCGGAGTGCTGCGTGCGTTCGACTTCGTCGCGGCGCTGCTGCTCGAAGTGCGCGAGCGCATTCTTCACGTCGCGGCCGCCGGTGGCGCGGAACGCCTCGAACAGGGCGATACCGTCCTCCATCGCGAGCTTGGTGCCGGAGCCGATGGAGAAGTGCGCCGATGCCTTGGCGTCGCCCAAGAGCACGATGTTGTTGTGGACCCAGCGCTCGCAGCGGACGGTCGGGAAGTTGCGCCAGACCGATCGGTTGATAATCAGCTTGTGGCCCTGCAGTTCTTCGGCGAATACCTCCTCGACCAAGCGAGCGGAGCCCTCCTCGTCGAGCTTGTCGAGGCCGGCGCGCGCGAAGGTCTGCGGATCGACCTCGGTGATCCAGGTCGAACGGCCGGGCTGGTACTGGTAGCAGTGCGCGATGAAGATGCCGTGCGGCGTGTCGCGGAAGAAGAACGTGAATGCGTCGAACGGCCGGGTCGAGCCCATCCAGGAAAACTTGTTTGGCCGCAGGTCGATGCTCGGCCGGAACTGCTCGACGAACGTCTCGCGCACGCGCGAATTGATGCCGTCGGCGGCGACCACAAGGTCGGCGCCGCGGATGTTGGGCGCGGTCGGCGAAACGTCGGTCTGGTACTTGAGTTGGACGCCGAGCGAGCGGGCGCGCCGGCTCAGAATTTTCAGCAGCGTCGAGCGCGAGCAGCCGCAGAAGCCGTTGCCGCCAACCCGATGCGTCGTGCCGCGGAAGTTGATCTCGATGTCGTCCCAGTAGGCGAAGTGGCCGATGATGGCGCGGTAGCTCTCGCGGTCGTAGGTCTCGAACCGGTCGAGCGTCTGGTCGGAGAACACCACGCCGAAGCCGAAGGTGTCGTCCGGGCGGTTGCGCTCGAACACCGTGATCTGGGTCTGCGGCCAGGCCTTCTTCATCAGGATCGCGTAATAGAGGCCGGCCGGACCTCCCCCGATGACATGAACCTTCATGCGCGCCTCCGCGGGCTGCAACCCGGTACTTGAAGCATCGAAAGTTTAAGCCTAAAGTATTTTCCGGACAAGAGGCAAAGCGATGGCCTTGCAGGGACGGCACGCTCTCGTCACCGGCGGCGGACGCGGCATCGGCCGCGCCATTGCGGCCGCGCTTGCTGGCGCTGGCTGCTCGGTCACGGTCACGGTCACGGGTCGCAACGAGACGTCGCTGCGCGAAGCGGTGGCAGCCGGCGACGCCGCCGGCTTCGTCATTGCCGACGTCACCGATGCGCAGGCGGTCGCCAAGAGCATCGAGACCGCGGTCGCGGCGCGCGGCTCCATCGACATCCTGGTCAACAATGCCGGCACCGCGGTCGGCAGCCCGTTCGTCAAGGCCAAGCCGGCCTTGTTCCAGGACATGTGGAACATGCATGTCATGGGCGCGGTCTATGCGAGCCAGGCGGTGCTGCCAGGCATGATTGCGCGCGGCTTCGGCCGCATCGTCAACATCGCCTCGACCGCAAGCTTGCGCGGCTATGTCAATTTCACTGCGTATTGCGCAGCAAAACATGCCGTCCTCGGCCTCACGCGCGCGCTCGCGGTCGAGACCGCGAAGACCGGTGTCACCGTCAACGCGGTGTGCCCGGGCTATACCGACACCGACCTGGTGCGCGGTGGCATCGCCCAGGCCGCTGCCCGCAGCGGCAGGCCAAGCGAGGACGTGCTGGCCGAATTCGCGAGTGTCGCCCCGATCGGCCGTCTGATCCGGCCGCAGGAGGTTGCGGCTGCGGCACTTTATCTGTGCTCGCCTGACGCCGCGGCGGTGACCGGCACGGCACTCACCATCGCCGGCGGAGAGATGTGATGCGCGCGCTGCTCGTCAATTTACCAACTCCAAGCGAGGCGGCCTCGACTCCCCTCCCCCCGCGAGCGAAGCGAGTGGTGGGGAGGGGTCGGGGGTGGGGGGTGCTTCACGTCGACCGAAGAAGGCCCCCCACCCCGGCTCGTTCGCTTCGCTCTCGTCGCCGACCCTCCCCAC
>JBFXEX010000083.1:0-27457 GCA_050179645.1 Xanthobacteraceae bacterium
AATCCTCCCCGCGCCTCGGGCACGGTCTCTCCGCTCCCCTCCCCCTTGTGGGGTGGGGTTGGGGGTGGGGGTCCTTGTCTCAGGCGAGATTCGGTCGACACGCCACCCCCCTCCCCAACCCTCCCCCTCAAGGGGGGAGGGAGCAGACCGAGCAAGTGGCGAGGATGTTGATTCTTTCTCGCTGGAAGAGACATCGCGAGCTGAAACCTCCGCCCAGCGTTTTGCCATCGCCCGCGCCTCCTGGGCGCGGCGTGAACGGTCGCGGCGGAGCCCGTCGAGACGATGGGTCAGATCGACGTCGTTGCCGCCGAGTCCGCGCTCGGTGAGGAGAAGCGCAATCTCGGCGGCAAGCAGCGCATTGCCGCGAGTCGCGCCCTCGACCACCATGCGGGCAAGCCGCGGCGGCAGCGGCAATTGGCGCAGCGCCCGGCCCCGCGCGGTGATGCGGCCGTCGTCATCGATGGCGCCAAGGCTCAAGAGTAGCGCCTTGGCTTCCTTGATCGCGGCCGGTGGCGGCGGATCGAGGAAGGCCAATTTCGCCGGATCGGTGACGCCCCAATGCGCCAGATCGAGGACGAGACCGCTAAGGTCCGCAGCGAGAATCTCCGGCACGTTAGCGGCGGCGAGCGATGCAGTCTGCGGCTCGTCCCACAGCCGGTAGCATATGCCGGGCTCGGTGCGGCCGGCACGGCCGCGGCGCTGGTCGGCGGCGGCGCGCGAGACCCGCACAGTCTCGAGCCGCATCAGCCCCACGTCCGGCTCATAGCGCGGCACCCGTGCAAGCCCGCTGTCGATGACGACACGCACGCCGTCGATGGTCAGCGAGGTCTCGGCAATTGAGGTCGCGAGCACGACCTTGCGGCGGCCGGGCGGCGCCGGTGCAATGGCTCGATCCTGCACATCGGAGTCGAGCGCACCGTAAAGCGGCACGATGTCAACTGACGGGTCGTTGATGCGTTCGCGCAGCATTGTCTCGGCGCGGCGGATTTCGCCGGCGCCCGGCAGAAAGACCAATAGCGAGCCGGCATCAGCGCGCAGCGCCCGCGCCGCCGCGTCGGCGACCTGCCGTTCGATCGGCGCCTGCGGATCGCGGCCGAGATAGCGGGTGTCGACCGGGAAGGCGCGGCCGGCGCTCTCGACCACCGGCGCGCCGCCGAGCAGCGCGGCCACGCGCGCACCGTCAAGCGTCGCCGACATGACGAGCAGCTTCAGGTCGTCGCGCAGGCCCTGCTGCACGTCGCGCGCTAGCGCGAGCCCAAGATCGGCATCGAGCGAGCGCTCGTGGAATTCGTCGAACAGCAGCGCCGCGATGCCATCGAGTTCCGGATCGTCGAGCACCATGCGGCTGAACACGCCCTCGGTGACGACCTCGATGCGGGTCGCGCGCGTGACCTTTGAGCCGAATCGCACCCGGTAGCCGACGGTCTCGCCGACCTCCTCGCCCAATGTCGCCGCCATCCGCGCCGCGGCGGCGCGGGCCGCAATCCGCCGCGGCTCGAGCACGATTATCCGCTTGCCCTTCGCCCAGGGCTCCTCGGCCAGCACCAGCGGCACCCGCGTCGTCTTGCCCGCACCCGGCGGCGCGACCAGCACGGCGGTATTACACGCGGCCAAGGCCGCAGTCAGGGCCGGCAGACTCGCATCGATCGGCAGCGGCAGGAGACCCTTCATGCTTAACGGCGCCCTAAGCCAGTGCCTGGCACTGTTCTTGATCGGGTAAAGGCAAACGCAACGCCTCTCGCTGCAAATGACACAAATGAGAACCGAAATGGGACGCTCGATACAGTCGACCACGGCGCCGCGCGGACAGCGCGTCGACTGGGTCGACTATGCCAAGGGATTCTGCATCGTCTTCGTGGTGATGATGCATTCGACGCTCGGCGTCGAGCAGGCTGCCGGCCAGGAAGGCTGGCTGCACGCCGTCGTCGAATTTGCCAAGCCGTTCCGCATGCCGGACTTCTTCCTGATCTCCGGCCTGTTCCTGGCGCAGGTCATCGACCGCGACTGGCGCACCTATCTCGATCGCAAGGTGGTGCATTTCGCCTATTTCTATCTGTTGTGGACCGCGATCCAATTCGCCTTCAAGGCGCCGATGTTCGTGCAGCAGCACGGTCTCGCGGGCACCGGCTGGCTCTACATCGAGACGTTGTGGGAGCCGTTCGGCACGCTCTGGTTCATCTATCTGCTGCCGATCTTCTTCGTCGTCGCCAAGCTGGCCCACAGCTTCCGGGTGCCGGCAATAGCGGTCTGGCTGGTCGGCGCGGCGCTGGAAATCGCGCATATCCATACCGGCTTCACGGTGATCGACGAGTTCGCCAGCCGCTTCGTGTATTTCTATACCGGCTACCTGTTCGCGCCGCGCATCTTCGCACTGGCGGCGCGCTGGCGCGAGTTCCCCGAGGCGATACTGGCCGGGATCGCAGTCTGGGGGCTCGTCAACGGCCTGCTGGTGTTCCACGGCTACGCCGAATGGCCGCTCGTCTCGCTCGCCCTCGGCCTCGCGGGCGCGGCCGCGGTGGTGGCCGTCTCGGTGCTGCTGTCGCGGACCGATCTCGCGGCGCCGCTGCGCTACTGTGGACGGAACTCGATCGTCATCTACCTCGCGTTCTTCCTGCCGATGGCGGTGACCCGCACCGTATTGCTCAAGACCGGGCTGATCACGGATATCGGCACGGTCTCCGCGCTGGTGACACTCGCCGGCGTCGTCGGCGCGCTGCTGATGTACTGGGCGGTGCGCCACACCTTCCTGCGGTTCCTGTTCGAGCGGCCGGAGCGCTTCTGGATCGCGCCCAAGCAGCGCATGACGCTGCAACCCGCGCAGTAAAATCAGACTTCTCGTGTCCCGGACGCGGTGCAGCACGGAGTGCTGCGCCGCTGATCCGGGACTTCGTAACGGACACAGCCGCCTTTGCGGTCCCGGGTCTGCAGCGCACCACGAAGGCGTGCTGCGCCGCGCCCGGGACACAGACTCGAAATCTCACCGGGGTTATCCCCCGGGCCGGGTGGCGCCGGCTAGCTACGGTTGCCAATGGGGCCTGGACCGACCACATTCGGTCCAGCCATGCCCGCAGCAAAATCCAACGCCACGAGCGCCAAACGCGCCTCTCCCCTCCCCGTCGCCGGCCAAGCGCTGAAACCGGGCGACCATGTCTTCCTGGTCGACGGCTCGGGCTACATCTTCCGCGCCTATCACGCGCTGCCACCGCTCTCGCGCAAGTCGGACGGGCTGCAGCTCAACGCGGTCTATGGCTTCTGCAACATGCTGTGGAAGCTTCTCCGCGACATGAAACCCGAGGAGCGGCCGACGCACCTCGCGATCGTGTTCGACAAGTCGGAGAAGACCTTCCGCACCGACATGTACCCCGCCTACAAGGCACACCGGCCCGATCCGCCCGGCGACCTCATCCCGCAGTTCCCGCTGGTGCGCAAGGCGGTCGATGCCTTCGACCTGCCGTGCCTCGAACAAGCCGGCTTCGAGGCCGACGACCTGATCGCGACCTATGCCCGGGAGGCCTGCGAAGCGGGCGCCACTACCACCATCGTGTCGTCCGACAAGGACCTGATGCAGCTCGTGAACGATTGCGTCGTGATGTACGACACCATGAAGGACAAGAGGATCGGCCGCGACGAGGTGATCGAGAAATTCGGCGTGCCGCCCGAGAAGGTGATCGAAGTCCAGGCGTTGATCGGCGATTCGACCGACAACGTCCCGGGCGTGCCCGGCATCGGCGTCAAGACGGCAGCGCAGTTGATCGGCGAATACGGCGACCTCGAAACGCTGCTCGCGCGCGCCGGCGAAATCAAGCAGGACAAGCGCCGGCAGACGCTGATCGACAATGCCGAGAAGGCGCGCGTCTCGAAGAAGCTGGTTACGCTCGACGATCATGTGAAGCTCGAGGTGCCGATCGCCGACCTTGCGGTCCATGAGCCCGACTACCCGCGGCTGATCGCCTTCCTCAAGGCGATGGAATTCAGTTCGCTGCTGCGGCGCGTGGTGGAATTCTCTGGCGCCGATGCCAACGAGATCGAAGCCGACGAGAGCCTTGCCGGCCATCGCGGCGGTCTCGCCGCCCCTCCGCCATCTGCCAGGATCCGGGAAACGGATGCGGCGCAAGGCGAACTCTTGCCGTTACCCCCCTCCCCGACCCTCCCCCTCAAGGGGGGAGGGAGCGCACCGAGCAAGCGGCCTGCTCAAACTGAGGCCGATCCAGTCTTCGCGGTGGTGTCGCTTGCCGAGGAACGGGCCGAGCGGCTGCGCAAGATTCCCTTCGACCGGTCGCACTACGAGACCGTGCGCACGCACGACCGGCTCAAGGCGCTGGTGGCGCGGGCGACAGACCTTGGCATCGTGGCGATCGGCGTCGAAGCCAATTCCATCGACCCGATGCAGGCCGAGCTTTGCGGCATCTCGCTGGCGCTCGCGCCGAACGAAGCCTGCTACGTCCCTCTCGCGCACCGCAAGAGCGGCGACGGCGGCAGTGGCGGATTGTTCGAAGGCGGGCTGGCACCGGACCAGATCGACGAGCGAACCGCAATCGATATCCTGCGGCCGCTCTTGGAGAACAAGGGCGTCCTCAAGGTCGGGCACAACATCAAGTTCGCCTGGCAGATGCTGTCATTACGAAAGATCGAGACGAAGTCGTACGACGACGTGATGCTGCAGTCCTATGTGCTCGATGCCGGCCGTTCCAACCACGGCCTCGACGCTCTCGCCAGCAGCTATTTCGGCCACGTCACGGTCGAGCACGGCGCACTGATCGGCTCGGGCAAGTCCCGCATCACGTTCGATTGTGTCGACATCGGCAAGGCTACCGAATATGCGGCCGAGCACGCGGACCTGATCCTGCGCCTGTGGCAGATACTGAAGCCGCGCCTCGCAGTCGACCGCGTCACCGCCGTCTATGAGACGCTGGAGCGGCCGCTGGCGGCCGTGCTCGCCCGCATGGAGCAGCGCGGCATCTCGATCGACCGGCAGGTGCTGTCGCGGCTCTCGGGCGAGTTCGCGCAGCGTGCCGCCGGGCTCGAGGCCGAGGTCCGCGAACTCGCCGATGAGCCAGGTTTCAATCCGGGCAGCCCAAAGCAGCTCGGCGATATCCTGTTCGGCAAGATGGGCCTGCCGGGCGGGACCAAGACCAAGACCGGCCAATGGTCGACCGGCGCCCGCGTGCTCGACGAACTGGCCGAACAAGGCCATCAACTGCCGCAGAAGATCCTGGAGTGGCGGCAGGTCACCAAGCTCAAATCGACCTACACCGACGCGCTGCCCGGTTACGTCAATCCGACAACGCATCGTGTGCATACCAACTACGCTCTGGCGGCGACGCCGACCGGCCGGCTCTCGTCCTCCGAGCCAAATTTGCAGAACATCCCGGTTCGCACCGAGGAGGGCCGCAAGATCAGGCGCGCCTTCATCGCGACCGAGGGCAACAAGCTGGTCTCGGCCGACTATTCGCAGATCGAGCTGCGGCTCCTGGCCGAGATCGCCAATATCCCGGCCCTGCGCAACGCCTTCAGCGAAGGGCTCGACATTCACGCCATGACGGCATCCGAAATGTTCGGCGTGCCGATCAAGGGGATGCCGGGCGAAATCCGTCGTCGCGCCAAGGCCATCAACTTCGGCATCATCTACGGCATCTCGGCTTTCGGTCTCGCCAACCAGCTCGGCATTCCGCGAGAGGAGGCCGGCGCCTACATCAAGAAGTATTTCGAGCGCTTCCCCGGCATCCGGGATTACATGGAAGAGACCAAGGCGTTCTGCAAGAAGAACGGCTACGTGCTGACGCTGTTCGGGCGCAAATGCCATTACCCGGACATCGCCGCATCGAATCCGTCGATCCGCGCCTTTAATGAGCGCGCCTCGATCAATGCGCGCCTGCAGGGCACCGCCGCCGACATCATCCGCCGCGCCATGGCGCGCATGGACGCGGCGCTGGCCAAGCAGAAGCTGAACGCGCAGATGCTGCTGCAAGTGCATGACGAGCTGGTGTTCGAAGTGCCGGAGGACGAGGTCGACAAGACCTTGCCGGTGATCAAGAGGGTCATGGAGGAGGCGCCGATGCCGGCGCTCTCCCTCGCGGTGCCGCTGCAGGTCGATGCGCGCGCGGCGCACAACTGGGACGAGGCGCACTGAATTCGGCGCGGGGGGCCGGCGGCATTGCCGACACGCGCGGCACGATATGCAGCAACGACCGCCCTCCGGCGCCGCCCCGCGACACGCTGCCCGGCTCGGCTAAGCCTCGCCTTTGCCGTCCTGCCGATCGTCCTGTTCCCCGATACGGCTTATGCCGCCGGCGCCGTGCTCGACGGCGCGAGCCTGCGCTGGCCGTGGGCGCTGCCGTTCATCGGTCTCCTACTCACCATCGCCACGGGCCCGCTCCTATGCCCGCGCATCTGGCATCGCCACTACGGCAAGCTTGCCTTTGTCTGGAGCGCGCTCACGGTGGCGCCGCTTTCCGCCATCTACGGCACGCCGACGGCGTTCGCGGCCTTCGTCCAGGTGATGCTGGGCGAATACATGAGCTTCATCGTGCTGCTGTTTGCGCTTTATGTGGTGGCCGGCGGCATCCTGGTGACCGGCAACCTGCGCGGTACGCCGCTGGTCAACGGCACGATCCTGGCCGTCGGAACGCTCAGCGCGAGCATCGTCGGCACGACCGGCGCGGCGATGATCCTGATCCGGCCGCTGATCCGCGCCAATTCGTCACGACTGCATAACGTCCACGTCTTCGTGTTCTTCATCTTCCTGGTCGCCAACATCGGCGGCGCGCTGTCGCCGCTCGGCGATCCGCCGCTGTTCGTCGGCTTCCTGCACGGCGTCGATTTCTTCTGGACTACCCGCAACCTGCTGGTCGAGACCGCGGTGGTCGCCGGCGTCGTACTGGCGATCTTTCTCCTGCTGGATTTCTGGCATTACCGAATCGACCGGCTGGTCACGACGGTGGGCGAAGCCCCCGAGCCGATGAACCTGCGCATCAGCGGCAGCGTCAACGTCCTGCTGATCGCCGGGATTGTCGCGACGATTTTGATCTCGGCGGCCTGGAAACCGGGCGTCAGCTTCGACATCTACGGCACCGCGCTCGATCTGCAGAGTTTGGTTCGCGACGTCGTGCTGGTGCTGCTCGCCATCCTGTCGCTGGTGCTGACGCCAAACGAGCATCGCGAGGCCAACGATTATTCCTGGGACCCGATCCAGGAGGTCGCAATCCTGTTCGCCGGCATCTTCATCTGCATCATTCCGGTTCTGGCCATGCTTGGCGCCGGCAAGGACGGCGCCTTCGCCTCGCTGCTGGCGGCAGTCACCGCCGATGACGGTATCCCACGCGACATCGCCTACTTCTGGCTCACCGGCGTGTTCTCAGCATTCCTCGACAACGCGCCGACTTACCTGGTGTTCTTCGAGCTCGCCGGCGGCAACGCACAGGAGTTGATGGGACCGCTGGCCCCGACGCTCAAAGCGATCTCCATGGGCGCGGTGTTCATGGGCGCGCTGACCTATATCGGCAACGCGCCCAACTTCATGGTGTATGCGGTCGCCAACGGCCATGGCGTCCGCATGCCGAGCTTCTTCGGCTACATGCTGTGGTCGACCGCCGTGCTGGTGCCGGTTTTCGTGCTGCTCACCTACGTCGACCTGCCGCGGCTTTTTTAGTGCGACGGGACGCGCCGGCCTTGCGCGGCGACTTGCGGGCAGACTTGCGGGCTGCCTTCGACTTTGCCGCGGCCGGCAGGATCGCCACCGCCTCGATCTCCAGCGACGCGCCGGCGCGGGCGAGCTTGGAAATCGACAGCGTGGTGCTGGCGGGCTTGTTGTCCTTGGGCAGGTAGCGGTCGCGAACCTCGCGGAAGATCGGCAGGTCGTCGATGTCGGTGAGGTAGTTGTTGAGCTTGACCACGTGCTCGAAGCCGCCGCCGACTGTGGCGAGCGCCGCCTTCAGGTTCTCGAACGTCTGCACCGCCTGGGCGCGAAAATCGCCGACCACGTTGCCGTCGAGCCCGACGCCGAGCTGGCCGGCGATGTAGACGATGCGCGCCGGTGCGGTCGCCTCGACCACGTGAGTGTAGCCAGGCGGCTTCGACAGCGTGGCGGGGTTGATGAAGCGGATCTTCGTACTCACGGGCATGTTCCTCCTTCGTTGCGTTTCGTTGCTGCCGGGTAGTGGCAAGTTCGTCACACCGCCGCAAAATCGACAATTTGGGCTGTTGGGATACCGATCGGGCGTTGACTTCTTAACTTTATCAGACCTCGGACGGTCGCGCCCTTCTGCCGGTCCGGCCTTCGGACGGCGCGGAGGGGATGCCGAAACCTGGGCAAAATGGGCAACTCGTGCGCCGGGGGACTTTTGGCGCGCGCGTTTGGGGGATCGGTCGTGACTTTGCAGAACCGCAAGAGCGGCGGGCAGCGCAGCCATCGCGCGTTGCTGGCAGCCATCGCAATCATCGGCGTCGGCCTACCGGCCTCGCCGGCGTCAGCGCAGAACTTCTTCGAATCGCTGTTCGGGCGCTATTCGCCGCAGGGCGGCAATGCCTACGCGGACCCCAACCAGCAGTTCAATCCGTTCGGCCAGCGCCAGGAGCCGCGGGTCGAGACCGGCAATGCAGTCGCGTTCTGTGTGCGCACCTGCGACGGCCGCTACTTCCCAATCCAGAAGATCAGCGGTGCGACGCCGGCGCAGACCTGCAGCTCGTTCTGCCCCGCAAGCCAGACCAAGATCTATCGCGGCAGCACCATCGATCATTCCGTAGGTCCGGAAGGCAGGCGCTACACCGAGCTTTCCACAGCCTTCACGTACCGCGAGAAGATCGTCGCCGGTTGTACCTGCAACGGCAAGGACGCCTTCGGGCTGGTAACGCCGAGCGTCGCGAACGATCCGACGCTGCGTGCTGGCGACATCGTCGCAACCAACGACGGGATGATGGCCTACAACGGGTCTGACCGGCGGCAGAACACCGCGGAATTCACGCCGATCGAGACTTACCAGGGGGTGGCGCCCGACGTTCGCCAACGGCTGGCCGAGACCAAGATCACGCCGTCGGAAGCCGGCGCAACGCCCGTGAGGGTCGCACCACCACCCGAGACCACCGCCTCGATCAATGCGAGCCGCGCCAAGCGCGCCCAGATCGCGCCTCAGCAGCAGCAGCGCGGCTGGCGGCCCTGGTTCTGGCAGTGACTTCGGCCTGAGCGATCAGCCGTCGAGACTTGCGACCACATCGTCGGCGATCGACAGCGCCGATGTAAGCCCGGGCGATTCGATCCCGAACAGGTTGACCAGCCGCGGCACGCCATGCTGCGCCGGCGTATCGATCAGGAAGTCCGCCGCCGGCTCCTTCTCGCTCGTCAGCTTTGGCCGGATGCCGGCATAGTCCGGCACCAGCGCGCCGTCGGGCAGCTTCGGAAAATAACGGCGGATGCTGGCGTAGAACACGTCGGCGCGCCGCGGATCGACGTCGTAATTCTCCCGCTCGGTCCATTCCACGTCGGGGCCGAACCGCATGCGGCCGGCGAGATCGAGCGTCACGTGGACGCCGAGCCCGCCATGGATCGGCGCCGGATAGATCAGCCGCGAGAACACCGGCCGGCCCGCATAGCCGAAGTAGCTGCCCTTGCCGAGAAAGAGCCGCGGCACGCGCTCCTGCGGGTAACCTTCGGTGACGCGGCCAAGCTGCTGCGCACCGAGCCCGGCGGCATTGACGACGGCATCCACCAGAATCGAATTGTCGCCGGCCCGCAGCAGCCAGCCGCCCTGCACCTGGGTGATGCGGTCGATCCTGGTGTTGAACGCGATCATCCCGCCGCGATCTTCGAGATCGCCGCGCAGAGCGTTCATGTAGGCATGGCTGTCGACCACGCCGGTCTCGGGCGAATGCAGCGCGGCGACGCAGGCGAGCTCCGGCTCCATCGCCCGCGCCTGGGCGGCCTCAATCATCACGATGCCCTCAACGCCGTTGATCTTCGACTGCTTCTCTATGGCGTGAAGCTTCTCGATCTCGGGCCCGCTGGTGGCGACCACCAGCTTGCCGCAGCGGCGATGCGGGACGCCATGGGAAGCGCAGAAGTCGTAGAGCATCCGCCGGCCGCGCGGGCAGTGATGGGCGCGCAGCGATCCGGTCGGATAGTAAAGGCCGGCGTGAATCACCTCGCTGTTGCGCGACGACACGCCGGTGCCGATCGCCTTGTCGGCTTCCGCCACGATCACGTCGTGGCCGCGCAGCGCAGCCTCCCGCGCGATCGCCAGCCCGACCACCCCTGCCCCGACGACCAGAACCTGCACGCTGCCGTTTCCTGACGTTGAACGGGAAGCTATCTGCGGCAACCGGCGGAAAAATGCCAGCCCGGCAAGCGACTCAAATGGAACAGGCAGCTCAACTCACGGGCGTCATTCCGGGGCGCGCGACCGCGCGAGCCCAGAATCCTCCAACGTTGAATTCTTGATGCGATGGATTCCGGATCGCCGCTCCGCGGCGTCCGGAATGACGCATCGAGAGTTTCGGCGGCCCGCTACGCCTCGACCGGCAGCCCGACGTAGTTCTCCGCCAGCGATACCGAGGCTGCCTCCGAGCTGACGACGTAATCAAGCTCGGCGATCTGCCGCTTGCGGTCGAAGGCGTTGTGGATCGGATCGAGGTGGAAAATCTGCGTCATCCACCAGGAGAAGCGCTGCGCCTTCCAGGTCCGCCGCAGGCAGACCTGCGAATAGCGCTCCAGCAGGTCCTGGCTGCCGGAGCGGTAGTACTCCTCGAGTGCGCGCGAGAGCACCTTCACGTCGGCGAGCGCCAGGTTCATGCCCTTGGCACCGGTCGGCGGCTGGATGTGGGCGGAGTCGCCCGCGAGAAACAGCCGGCCGTACTGCATCGGTTCGGCGACGAAACTGCGCATGGGGGTAATGCCCTTCTGCAGCATCGTCCCCTCAGCCAGCGGCCGGGTGCCGCCGAGACGGGCGTGCAATTCCTGCCAGATGCGCTCGTCGGGCCAGTTTTCGATGTCGTCATCGGCCGCGCACTGGAAATAGAGCCTCGCCAGCGTTGGCGACCTCATGGTGTAGAGCGCAAAGCCGCGCGGGCTGTAGGTGTAAATCAGCTCATCCTCGGGCGGCGGAGATTCGGACAGAATGCCGACCCAGCCGAACGGATAATCGCGATCGTAGATGGTGAGCCCGGTTGCCGGAATGCTCGGCCGGCAGATGCCGTGGAAGCCGTCGCAGCCCCCGATGAAATCGCAGACCAGTTCCTGGTCCTTGCCGGCATGGTGAAAGCGGATCTTTGGCGCGCTGCCGGTAATGTCGTGGACGCTGACGTCGGACACTTCGAACAGGATCTGCCCGCCGTCCGCCAGACGCTGCTCGACCAGATCCTTCACCACTTCCTGCTGGCCGTAGATGGCGACGCCCTTGCCGATCAGCTTGCGGAAGTTGATGTGGTGCAGCCCGCCGTCGAAACAGAAGTAGATGCCGTCGTGAAACATGGCCTCACGCTTCAGGCGCTCGCCGACGCCGGTGTCGATCAAGAGGTCGGTCGCCCACTGCTCCAGCAGGCCGGCCCGGATGCGGCTCTCGATGTAACTGCGGCTGCGATTCTCCAGAATCACGGATTCGATGCCTGCGAGGTGCAAAAGATGCGACAGCATCAACCCTGCGGGGCCTGCCCCAATGATCCCGACCGGCGTGCGCATTTCTTCCTCCTCGGCAAACGGTGCTGTCGTTTAATACACGTCTCGACGATGAGAAGGGATGGATGCGGGATTGGATTGACCGAAACAGGCGGTCAGCCCAAGGCCGCCGACAGGTCGGCGATCAGATCGTCGACGTTCTCGATACCGACTGACAGCCGCACCAGCGTATCGCCGATACCGAGTTCGGCACGCACCTCGGCCGGAACCGAGCCGTGGGTCATCAGCGCCGGATGCTCGATCAGGCTCTCCACCCCGCCGAGGCTCTCCGCCAGCGCGAACAGCCGGCAGCGTTCGAGAAAGCGGCGCGCATCGTCGAGCGTGCCGTCGAGTTCGGCCGTGATCATGCCGCCGAACGCCCGCATCTGCCGTTTCGCCAGCGCGTGCTGGGGATGGCTCGGGAGGCCCGGATAGAACACGCGGCGCACCTTCGGATGCCGCTCCAGCCAGCCGGCGATCTGCAAGGCAGACGCGCAATGGCGCTCCATCCGGAGTGCCAGAGTCTTGAGGCCGCGCAACGCCAGAAACGAGTCGAACGGCCCCTGGATGCCGCCGACAGCGTTCTGCAGGTACGCCAGCCGTTCGCGCAGCTCACCGTTCGTGCCGACAATCGCGACACCGCCGACCATGTCGGAGTGGCCGTTGAGATACTTGGTGGTCGAATGCACGACCAGGTCGAAGCCGTATTCGAGCGGGTTCTGCACGTATGGGCTGGCAAAGGTGTTGTCGGCCGCGGCCAGGAGCCCGCGCCGCCGCGCGATCATGGCGACACGTTCGAGATCGACCAGCTTGAGCAGCGGATTGGTCGGCGTCTCGACCCAGATCAGCCGGGTATTGGGACGGATCGCCGCTTCGATGGCCTCCGGATCGGACAGGTCAAGGCAGGTGGTCTCGAGGCCCATCGAGCGGTTGCGCACCCGCTCAAACAGGCGACGGGAGCCGCCGTAGAGGTCGTCGACCGCGATGATGTGCGAGCCGTGTTCAAGACACTCCAGCGCAGTCGAGATCGCCGCGAGCCCAGACGCAAACGCGAAGCCCTGACTGCCGCCTTCGAGGTCGGCGATGCAGCGCTCGAACGCCATCCGCGTCGGGTTCTGCGAACGGGCGTATTCGTAGCCCTTGTGCACGCCGGGGCTCGACTGCACGTAGGTCGAGGTGGCGTAGATCGGCATCATCACCGCGCCCGTGGTCGGATCGGGCGACTGTCCGGCATGAATGCAGCGGGTGGCAAAATCGAGCCGGTTCGAAGGGTTCATCGCGCAATCCTGAAGTAGTTGATGAGGTCGAGCCGCGTTGCCACGCCGAGGAATTGGTCGCCGTCCATCACGATGGCGATGTAGTCCTTGCGGAACAGCGGGACGAGATCCGCGATCGGCGCGTCGGCCGAGATCGTCTCAAGCCGCGTCGCCATGATGTCCTTCACCGGCTGGGTGAACATGCGGTCGGCTCCGTCCGGATCGGTGAGCAGCGCGGCGAGCACGTCGCTCTCGTCCACCAGGCCGACCACGCGTCCGCTGTCGTCGACAACCGGAAGCTGGGAAACGTCGGCCGAGCGCATGCGGGAAAACACGGTCCGCAGATTGTCCTGCGGCCGCACCACGACGGCGGTGCCCTCGCTGTAGCGGTGCGTGACCACGTCGCGCACGGTGCCATGACGATGCGGATGGTAGGTCCAGCCCTCTTGCGCCAGAAACGTCGGGTTGAACACTTTCGACAGATACTTGGCGCCGGAATCGCAGACCAGCGTCACCACCCGCTTCGGGTCGGTCTGCGCGCGGCAATAACGTAGCGCCGCCGCCAGCAGCGTGCCGGTCGACGAGCCCGCCAGAATGCCTTCCCGCCGCAAGAGATTGCGCGACGTCTCGAAGCTCTCCGAATCGGGAATCGAATAGGCGGCCGCAACCAAGGACAGATCGCAATTGGATGGCACGAAGTCCTCGCCGATACCTTCGACGGCCCAGCTTCCGACTTCGGGAGCGCGTCCGGTCTGTACCAGCGGCGCGAGGATCGAACCTTCGGGATCGGCGAGAATCATTTGCGTCGCCGGCGATGCCGACCTCATGTAGCGACCGATGCCGGTCAGCGTGCCGCCGGAGCCCACGCCCATGACGATGGCGTCGACCGCACCCTCCATCTGCCGCAGGATTTCCGGGCCGGTGCTCGTCTCATGCGCGCGCGGATTGGCCGGATTGCCGAATTGATCGACGAAGAATGCGCCGGGCGTACGGGCCGCGATCGCCGCCGCGACGTCCTGATAATAATCCGGATGTCCCTTGCCGACGTCGGAGCGCGTGACGACGACCTCCGCGCCCATCGCCCTGGCGTGCAGCACTTTCTCGCGCGCCATCTTGTCCGGCACCACCAGCACGGTGCGGTAGCCCTTGCGGCCACCAACCAGCGCAAGGCCGAGACCGGTATTGCCGGCGGTCGCCTCGACAATGGTGCCACCCGGCTTGAGGCGACCGTCGGCTTCCGCCGCTTCGATCATGGCGCGCGCCGGCCGATCCTTGAGCGAGCCCGAGGGATTCGCGCTCTCGAGCTTAAGGAACAGCCGGCAGGGCCCGCACTCGATCCGCGTCACCTCGACAAGCGGCGTTGCGCCGATGAGATCGAGGATCGTGGTCATGCGTCCATCCACTCGGTGAGCGCGCGATTGACTGCATCCGGCCGTTCAAGGGTCGACAGGTGGCCGCAGTTTGGCACCGTGACCAGGCGCGCCCCCACAATGCTGGCGGCGATCTCCCGCGAGAGCTCAGGCGGGGTCAGTTCGTCGCCGTCGCCCACCAGCACCAGCGTCGGACATCTGATCGAGCCGAGCATCGGACGCGCGTCGGCCCGCGTCATGATGGCGTGCTGCTGGCGGACGAAAACCTCGGCTCCCGTTTCGTCCGCCATGATGCGCACGATGCCATGCAGTTCCGTATCGCCCTGCCGGTCGCGATGCACGAAGATCGGCCAGAGCAGATCGACGACCTCGGCAAACCGGCCACTTTGCGCGAGCGCGATCAGGGCGCGCCGCCGCTCCGTCTGCTGCGGCGTATCCGACCGCGCGGAGGTATCAAGCAAGGCAAGGCGATCGACCCGCTCCGGCGCCAGCCGCAGGATCGACAACGCGATGTAGCCGCCCATGGAGAGCCCGGCGAGCGCAAACCGCGGTGGCGCAGTGTCGAGAATGCGTCGCGCGATCGCCTCCATGGTGCCGTCGCGGCGATGGTCGGCCAGCGTGACCGGACCGCAGGTCCACAACACGGCGATCTGCTCGGCAAAGAGCCGCGCAGTGCAGAGCAGCCCCGGAACCAACACCACCGGGAGCTGTTCGCGCATCGCCACCTCCTCGACAGAATGATGAAAAAACAAGATAGCTGCTTAACTTATCGCCCCGCCACTGGATTGACTTTCTGCCGTCCGCCACTATGTTTCCGGGCAAACCGGTACGAATGAATTCGACCGCTCTCCGCGCACCGTCTTTGTCCGGTCATCCGGCGCGGTTAGTGTCCGGGCGGTTTTTCCCAGAGGTTACATGCCCTTTTCGAAGCTCGGCTTGTCCGACAAGGTTCTCGCCGCCGTTGCTGCGGCTGGCTATCCCGCTCCTACTCCCATCCAAGAGCAAGCGATACCTCACGTGCTCGCACGCCGCGACGTGCTCGGCATCGCGCAGACCGGCACCGGAAAGACCGCGGCATTTACCCTGCCGATGATCACGATGCTGGAAACCGGCCGCGCACGTGCCCGGATGCCGCGAACTCTGATCTTGGAACCCACGCGCGAACTCGCCGCGCAGGTCGAAGAAAGTTTCATCAAATACGGCGCAAAGCAGAAGCTCAACGTCGCCCTCATCATCGGCGGCGTGTCGTTCGACGACCAGGACGCCAAGCTCACGCGCGGCGTCGACGTGCTGATCGCCACGCCGGGCCGGCTGCTCGATCATTTCGAGCGCGGACGCCTGCTCCTGACCGGAGTCGAACTCCTGGTCATCGACGAAGCTGACCGCATGCTCGACATGGGCTTCATCCCGGACATCGAGCGCATCTGCAAGCTGGTGCCGTTCACGCGCCAGACCCTGTTCTTCACCGCGACCATGCCGTCGGAAATCCGCCGCATCACCGAGCAGTTCCTGCACAATCCGGTGCGCGTCGAGGTCGCGAAGCCCGCCACCACGGTGGCGAATACCACGCAGCTTCTGGTCAAGACCGGCCGCGAGCCGCATGACAAGCGCGACACGCTGCGCCGCCTTGTCCGGTCCTGCGAGAATTTCAAGAACGCCATCGTGTTCTGCAATCGCAAGCGGGAAGTCGCGCTGCTGCACAAGTCGCTGCTGCGCCACGGCTTCAACGCGGCGGCGCTGCACGGCGACCTGGACCAGTCGGCGCGCATGGCGGCGCTCGACCAGTTCCGCAAGGGCGAGGTGACGCTGCTCATTGCATCCGACGTCGCGGCGCGCGGCCTCGACATTCCCGCCGTCAGCCATGTGTTCAATTTCGACGTCCCGCACCATGCGGACGACTACGTCCACCGCATCGGCCGGACCGGACGCGCCGGCCTGACCGGGACCGCGATCACCATCGTCAGCCCGGCCGACAGCAAGTCGGTCGGCGCGATCGAGAAACTGATCGGCCAGCCGATCCCGTGGATGGACGGCGCACCGCCGGTGGAGACGAAGCCTGCGTCGGAAGAACCGAGGCGCAACGAGACGCGCCGGCCGGCATCACGCCGTGGAGGCCGCCCCGCGCCACAGCAGCGCGAACCAGCACGCGAGCCGGCCCCGGTTGCTCACCTTGAGGAAGCGCGGCAAGCTAAAAAGCCTGCCAAGCCCGCCACGGTCTCGCGGCCGCGGCCGAAACCTGTCGACGCCGACGATGACGGATCGCATCTGCCGGCATTCTTGTTGCGCCCGTTCCGGGCCAAGGCCTGATCCTTCACGCAGGCTGCCTGCTCGACCGCACCTTGCGCGGCCGTTTGCCGCTGCGTTGCGCGGCTGCCAGGGCCGCCCGTGCCCAGACCGCGAGTTCATCGGGGTCGTCATAGAGCCGGTCGGGCATCCGCCGGTATGACATCAGTTCACGCTTGCCGTCCCGCGTGGCGTAGCCGAAGGCGGCGAGATTTTCCCGGTCGAACTGGGCGACGTTTTCGGCACCCACCTTGAGATAAATGATACCGTCATGCACCAGCGCGAACATCGTGTCGCCGGCATAGATGCCGGCGCCGCCGAACAGCCGGCGCACCGTCACGGTTCCGAACGCTGAGAACAGTTCGCGGATATCGTCGGGTGCCAACGCCGCCCCGGCCGCTCAGTGCGTGTCGGCGGCCGGCTTGAGCTGCACCGATTCGCCGCAGCCGCAGGCCGAGGTCTGGTTGGGATTGTTGAAGACGAACTGCGCGGCCAGCTTCTCGGTCTTGTAGTCCATCTCGGTGCCGAGCAAGAACAGCACGGCCTTCGGATCGATCAGGACGCGCACGCCCTTGTCCTCGACCACCTCGTCGGCGGGGCTGACCTTGTCGGCATATTCCATGGTGTAGGCCATTCCGGCGCAACCGCCGTTCTTGACGCCGACGCGGACGCCGACGACTTCGCTCGTGGCGTTTGCCATCACGTATTTGATGCGGTCCGCGGCGGCATCGGTGAGCCGGATCACCTGCGGTCTCGGCCGTGGATTGGCCATCTGTCAGCCTCCTCTCACCGGGTTCAAGGCCCGGCAGCGGCATTCACCAACCTTAAGATAACGACGAAATCCCGGCTGTGAAGACCCGAGTTTCGCTTTTCCCGCCAACAACTTGCGAATAACTCCAATGAAATGGTGAAAGCTCCTGACAAGGCTGTTCGCTCGCCATTTGCCTCACCTAGTAGACCGCCCACAGGCCCGGCGTCGCCAGTTCGAGCAGATGGCCGTCGGGATCGCGGAAATAGATGCTGTGGCCGCCGCGCGACCAGTCGGTGCGGCCTTCGATCTCGATGCCGCGCTCGCCGAGGCGCGCCTCCCAGACGGGGAGTTCATCGGCTGCGATCGCGAAGGCGATGTGCAGCGGCCCGTGGCCGTCGTGCGGCGGGATCGTCCCGCCCGGCATGCGTACCGTCTCCAGCGTGAAGCCGCGGCGGAACAGCAGCAGGACATTACTGCCGCCCGCCGCATAGGCGCGGAATCGCTGGTCCGCAGTGAGCAGCGGCATCTCCAGCACATCTTCGTAGAACGCCGCCGCACGATCGAGGTCGTCGACATAGAGCGAAGTCTCGATCACGCGTCCGAGCGTCGGCACCGGGCGTCACCACATGTTGAGGGTGGCGCGCGCCTCGTCCGACATCCGGCTCTGGTCCCAGGGCGGATCCCAGACGATGTTGACCTTGACGTCGCGCACACCGGCCACGGCGCCGGCGGCGTCCTGCACCATGGCGGGCAGATCCTGCGCCGCCGGGCAGTTGGGCGTGGTCAGCGTCATGTCGATCGTCACGCCACGATCGTCGGCGATATCGATCTTGTAGATCAGCCCGAGCTCGTAGATGTCGGACGGGATCTCTGGATCGTAGACGGTCTTCAATGCGCCGATGATGTCGTCGGTGAGCCGCGCCAGTTCGGTCTCGGGGATCGCCGATGCCTCGGCCGGAGCCGGCGCCAGCGGCGCATCCTCTACCCGATCCGGCGCGGTGACAGGCGGCTTGCCGGATTCATCAGTCATGCGAAGAACTCCTGCGCCTTGACCAGCGACTGGGCGAGAACGTCGATCTCCTCGCGGGTGTTGTAGAGCGCGAACGAGGCCCGGCAGGTCGCGCCGACCCCGAAACGGGCGAGCAGCGGCATCACGCAGTGGGTGCCGGCGCGGACCGCCACGCCGGACCGGTCGACGATGGTGGCGACGTCATGCGGATGCGCGCCCTTCATCTCGAACGAGACAATCGGGCCCTTGTCCCTGGTATCGCCTATGATGCGCAGCGAATTGATCTCGCGCAGCCGCTCATGGGCGTAGTGCATAAGCTCGGTCTCGTGAGCCCGGATGCGCGGCTTGCCGATCGATTCGATGTAGTCGATCGCCGCACCGAATCCGATCGCCTGCACGATCGACGGCGTGCCGGCTTCGAACCTGTGCGGCGGATCGCCGTAGGTGACGCTGTCGAGGTGCACCTCGCGGATCATCTCGCCGCCGCCGTTGAACGGACGCATCGCGGCGAGGTGCCCGTACTTGCCGTAGAGCGCGCCGATGCCGCTCGGGCCGTAGAGCTTGTGGCCGGTGACGGCGTAGAAATCGCAGCCGAGGTCCTGGACGTCGACGTCGAGGTGCACGGCGGCCTGCGCACCGTCGACCAGCACCGGAATGCCGCGGGCGTGCGACAGCCGCACCACCTCCTTTACCGGCACCAGCGTGCCGAGCATGTTCGACATGTGGGTGATCGCCACCATCTTGGTGCGCGGCGTGAGCAGCTTCTCGAACTCGTCGAGCAGGAAATTGCCCTCGTCGTCGACCGGCGCCCACTTGATCACCGCACCGTGCCGCTCGCGCAGGAAGTGCCAGGGTACGATATTGGAGTGGTGCTCCATGATCGACAACACGATCTCGTCGCCCGGCTCGATGCGGTCGCGGCCGAAGGTGGCGGCGACCAGGTTGATCGCCTCGGTGGCGTTGCGGGTGAAGATGATCTCTTCGCTACGCTCGGCGTTGAGGAAGCCGCGCACCTTCTCGCGCGCGCCCTCGTAGGCTTCGGTCGCGGCATTGGCGAGATAGTGCAGGCCGCGATGCACGTTGGCGTATTCCGAGGTGTAGGCCTCTTGGATGCGATCGAGCACGGCCTGCGGCTTCTGCGCCGACGCGGCGTTGTCCAGATAGATGAGCGGCTTGCCGTAGACCTGCATCGCCAGGATCGGGAAGTCCTTGCGGATGCGGGCGACGTCGTAGGCGCCGTTGCTGATCGCCGGGTGTATCACACCGACCTCTCAATCGTCATGCGCGGGCCTGACCCGCGCATCCATCTTTCTCGCAGAGAGATGGATTGCACCGGAACCCGGGCTTGCCCGAGTTCCGTAGTAATCAGTGTCGCAGGTCGGGTAGACTCGACCTGCGATGTCAAGCCCCGCAATGACACCGTGAAAGCTGTAAGCGCGCACATCCTCATCACCCTCGCGCCTTCAACCATTCCGCGACGTGATCCATCAGCGCGTCACGCAAGCCGGCGTGCTCGATGCCCTCCACGGCCTCGCCGACGAACGCCTGGATCAGCAGCGATTCGGCCTCCTTCGCCGGAATGCCGCGGGCCTTGAGATAGAACAGCAGGTCCTCATCGAGATCGCCCGAGGTCGCGCCGTGGCCGCACTGCACGTCGTCGGCGAAGATTTCCAGCTCCGGCTTGTTGTCGGCCTCCGCGTTGTCCGACAAGAGCAGCGCGTGGGTCGCCATCCTGGCGTCGGTCTTCTGGGCCTGCGAACGCACGATGATCTTGCCCTGGAAGATGCCGCGCGACTCTCCGTCAAGCACGGTCTTGAACACTTCGCGGCCAGTGCAACCAAGCGCAGTGTGATCCGCCACCATGGTCACATCGGCGTGCTGGCGATCCTTGAGCAGGGTCGCGCCGCGGACGCCGGCCAATGTGCCTTCGCCGTCGAATCGCAGAAAGAGCTGGTTGCGCACCACCTTGCCGCCGGTGGTGAACAGGAATTCGTTGAAGCGCGCGTGGGCGCCGATCGCCGCCATCAGCGACGAGATGTGCAGCGCGCCGGCACCGGCGCCGGTGACCTTGACGTGGTCGACATGGGCTTCGTCGCCGACCACCAGTTCGAGCGCCGTGTTCACCTGATAGTCCGCGCCGGCCGCGACGCCCTCATGGCTCTCCATCAGCATGGCACGCGCGCCCTGCCCGATGACCGCGAGCGAGCGCACGAAAACCGAGGCCGGCTCTCCGCCGGCATTGAGGAACAGCAGGTGAATCGGCCGCGTGAGCGCAACGCCAGGCGCAACCTCGATCACCGCGCCGTCGCCCATGAAGGCGGTGTTGAGCGCGACCGCGATGTTGTCGCTCGGCACCACCTTGCCTAGATGCCGGCCGACGGCCGGATCGTTCGCCGCCAGCGCCTGCGCCATGGAGCGGATCGTCAGTCCCGGCTCGAGCGCCGCCAGATCGGAGAGCTCCGGCACAAACATACCGTCGACGAACACGATGCGGCGCGCTTCGATCGAGCCGAGCATGGCGCCGGCGTCGCGGGCGCGCGCCTTCGCGTCAGCGTCGGGCGGGCCCGCAAGCGGGCGCGCGTTGCGCATCAATGCGCGCAGGTCGGTGTATTTCCAGTCTTCCACGCGCCGATGCGGCAGGCCTTCCGCGGCGAAGCGGTCGAATGCCTGTTCGCGCAAACCGGCCACCGCGCCGTTGCCCGGCAGTCGCTCGCGCGCCGCCGCGAAGCTCTCCGCCAGCGCGGTCTCGGCCGCCGTCTTGATCGGATGAATCTCGGCGTTCACGACACGCTCTTTCCTCGTGTGAGATCGTCGTGACTGCGCCCTCTCCCCTTGCTGGAGAGGGCAGCCACGGCCGATCGACAAATTCGAGTGGGTGAGGGGTCACTGTCTCGCAACGCCCCCTCACCCATCCGAATGTGTGGCAACGGCGGAGCTGCCCTCTCCCGCAAGGGGAGAGGGCGCGAGTCACGCTGGCGGAGCTCTCGGAGAGAGTGCGCCGGAATGACGCAAGAGTAGAGCGCAAGAACAATCATCACGCGGCCTCGTCCTGGTACCGCGCATAGCCGGTGGATTCGAGTTCCAGCGCAAGCTCCTTGCCGCCGGTCTTGACGATGCGGCCTTTCGAAAGGACGTGCACGATGTCCGGCACGATGTAGTCGAGCAGCCGCTGATAGTGCGTGATCACCACGAAACCACGCTCCGGCCCACGTAAGCGGTTGACGCCGTCGGCCACGACTTTGAGCGCGTCGATGTCGAGGCCGGAATCGGTCTCGTCAAGCACACAGAGCTTGGGTTCCAAAAGCGCCATCTGCAGAATCTCGTTGCGCTTCTTCTCGCCGCCCGAGAAGCCGACATTGACGGCGCGGCGCAGCATCTCGCGGTCGATGCCGAGCTGGCCGGAGAGCGCGGTCACCCGCTTCATGAATTCCGGCACCTGAAGTTCCGGTTCGCCGCGCTTCCTGCGTTGCGCGTTGAGCGCGGTGCGCAGGAACGTCATGCTGGCGACGCCGGGGATTTCCAGCGGATATTGGAACGCGAGAAAGATGCCCTTGGCGGCGCGCTCGTCGGGGGTCATGCCGACGATGTCCTCGCCGTTGAACAGCACACGCCCTTCCGTCACCTCATAGCCGGCCTTGCCGGCGAGCACGTGGGCAAGCGTCGATTTGCCTGAGCCGTTCGGGCCCATGATGGCGTGCACGCTGCCCTTCTCGACGGTGAGGTCGAGGCCTCGCAGGATTTGCTTGCCGTCAACGTCGACGTGCAGGTTCTTGATTTCAAGCAACGGCATTCAACACACCTTCCACTGATTGCTTCGGCCCATCACCCCACGCTCCCCTCGAGCGAGATCGAGATCAGCTTCTGCGCCTCGACGGCGAACTCCATCGGCAGCTGCTGGAGCACGTCCTTGACGAAGCCGTTGACGACAAGCGCAACAGCGTCCTCCTGCGAGAGGCCGCGCTGCATGCAGTAGAACAGCGTCTCCTCGGAGATCTTCGACGTGGTCGCCTCGTGCTCGAATACCGCGGTGGAGTTCTTCGCCTCGATATACGGCACCGTATGCGCACCGCACTTGTTGCCGATCAGGAGCGAGTCGCAGTTGGTGAAGTTGCGCGCGTTCGTGGCGCGGCGATGCGCGGTGACGAGGCCGCGATAGGTGTTCTGCGACTTGCCGGCCGAGATGCCCTTGGAGATGATCCGGCTGGTGGTGTTCTTGCCGAGATGGATCATCTTGGTGCCGCTGTCGACCTGCTGGTGGCCGTTGGAGATGGCGATGGAATAGAACTCGCCACGCGAATTGTCGCCGCGCAGGATACAGCTCGGATATTTCCAGGTGATGGCGGAGCCGGTTTCGAGCTGGGTCCAGGAAATCTTGGCGTTCTTGCCGCGGCAGTCACCGCGCTTGGTGACGAAGTTGTAGATGCCGCCCCGGCCCTCCTTGTCGCCCGGATACCAGTTCTGGATGGTGGAGTACTTGATCTCGGCGTCGTCGAGCGCGATCAGCTCGACCACGGCGGCATGGAGCTGGTTCTCGTCGCGCATCGGCGCGGTGCAGCCTTCCAGATAGCTGACATAGGAGCCCTTGTCGGCAATGATCAGCGTGCGCTCGAACTGGCCGGTGTTGCGTTCGTTGATGCGGAAATAGGTCGACAGCTCCATCGGGCAGCGCACGCCCGGCGGCACGTAGACGAACGAGCCGTCGGAGAATACCGCCGAGTTGAGCGTGGCGAAGAAGTTGTCGGTCACCGGCACCACCGTGCCGAGATACTGCTTCACCAGATCGGGGTGCTTCTGCAGGGCTTCCGAGATCGGGCAGAAGATCACGCCGGCCTTGGCAAGCTCGGCCTGGAAGGTGGTGGCGACCGAGACCGAGTCGAACACTGCGTCGACCGCGACGCGGGAGCGCTCGCCGTCCGGGCGCTCGATGCCGAGCAGCGCCTCGCGCTCGCGCAGCGGGATGCCGAGCTTGTCGTAGGTCGCGAGGATCTCCGGATCGATCTCGTCGAGCGATTTCGGGCCGTCCTTCTTCTTCGGCGCCGAATAATAATAGAGGTCCTGGTAGGCGATCGGGGGGTGGGTCACCCGCGCCCAGGTCGGCTCGCGCATGGTCAACCAGCGGCGATAGGCATCAAGCCGCCAGGCGAGCATCCACTCGGGCTCGTTCTTCTTCGCCGAGATAAAGCGGACGATGTCTTCGGACAGCCCTTTGGGCGCCTTGTCGGATTCGATGTCGGTGATGAACCCGTACTTGTACTGGTCAACGTCGATCCGGCGTACCTGATCGACGGTCTCCTGAACGGCCGGCATTTTACCCTCCACTCACGGTTTCAAGGACCGCGGGTTGGTTTGTCGGTTATGGTGGTTGTGGCGCTTGTCTGTCGGTTGTTCCCTATGCAGCGATGTCTCGTCTGACAGTTAATGATTGGAACAGCTTTCTCCAAGCTTCGAGAAAGCGGTCGACCTCGGATTCGGTCGTGGTCGGGCCGAGGCTGATCCGCACCGCGCCGCGCGCCAGCGGCGGCGGAACCCCCATGGCGGCAAGCACGTGCGAGGGGGTCACCTTGCCGGACGAGCAAGCCGCGCCTGACGACACCGCCACGCCCGCAAGGTCGAAGGCGATCACCGCGGTTTCCGCCTTCATCGCCGGTACCGAAAACAGCGTGGTATTGGGCAGCCGTACGGCTTCCTGCCCGAAGACGACGGCCTCGGGCGAGATCGACCGCAGGCCCTGCTCCAGCCGGTCGCGCAAGGCCGCCATGTGCGCCGCCTCGGCGGCAAGACCGGCCATCGCGGCGGCCGCCGCGGCACCGAACCCGGCGATCGCGGCCACAATCTCGGTGCCGGCGCGGGCGCCCCGATCCTGTCCGCCGCCACGGATCAGCGGTTCCACTGCCGGCACCTGCGAACGCCGGATCAGCGCGCCGGCGCCCTTCGGGCCGCCCAGCTTGTGGCTCGAAACGGTGATGAGATCGGCGCCGATCTCGTTGATATGCAAAGGGATCCGGCCTGCCGCCTGGACCGCATCGACATGCAGGCGGCCGCCCGCCTCGTGGACTATTGCGGCGGCCTGAGAAACCGGTTGCAGGACGCCGGTCTCGTTGTTGGCGGCCATCAGCGAAACCAGCGCGGGCCTTCCGGCGGCCAGCAGGGTCTCGGTCAGCGCCGCCAAGTCGAGCCGCCCGTCCGCCGTCACGGGGACCTGCCGGACCTGTGCCGGGTCGAAGCGTCCGCCAGCCAGCACCGAGGGATGCTCGATCGACGAGACCAGCAGCACCTCGCCGGGGGTGGACGGCGTCAAGGCCAGCGCGTTGGCTTCGGTGCCGCCCGAGGTGAAGGTCACGCTCTCCGGGTCGGCCCCAACCAGGGCGGCAACCTGCCGGCGCGCGCCTTCGACCAGATGGCGGGCGGCCCGCCCTTCGCCATGGACCGACGACGGGTTCCCCAGGAGATCGAGCGCCTCGACCGTCGCGGCCCGCGCTTGGGGTCGCAGCGGCGCGGTGGCATTCCAATCGAGATAGATCCGCTCGGTCATGACGTTCGTTTGCGCTCCGGAACTCTTCTATATCAGCCCTCGGTGCGCTCAACACTTGGAAATTCTTGCTTTTTGCCCCTGGAGGCGTGTTAAGAAGCCTTGCCGCGATCCCATCCCGGCCATGGCACGGGGCCGTGATGTTCACGCGCTGCGCCAGAAATTTGAATGGTTCTAAATGCTTACGTTCCCTCGGCGGCGCCGTCAAGCGCGCCGGCCTGGAGCCGCAGGGAACCAGGACGAACCGTCTTGACCGAGGTTGACGATGCCTGAAGTGATCTTTGCCGGCGCCGCCGGACGTATCGAGGGCCGGTATCACCCCGCACGGCAGAAAAACGCACCGCTCGCCATCGTACTGCACCCGCATCCGCAGTTCGGCGGCACGATGAACCACCAGATCATTTATCAGCTCTATTATGCGTTCGCGCACCGCAATTTCTCGGTGCTGCGGTTCAATTTCCGCGGCGTCGGCCGCAGCCAGGGTTCGTTCGACCACGGCCAGGGTGAGCTCTCGGACGCCGCCTCCGCGCTCGACTGGGCGCAGACCATCAACCCGGAGGCGCGCAGCTGTTGGATCGCCGGCTTCTCGTTCGGCGCCTGGATCGGCATGCAGCTCCTGATGCGCCGGCCGGAGATCGAGGGCTTCATCTCGATCGCGCCGCCCGCCAACCTCTACGATTTCTCGTTCCTCGCGCCCTGCCCGTCGTCGGGCCTGATCATCCACGGCGACAAGGACGCGGTGGTGCCGCACAAGGACGTCAACGCGCTGGTCGAGAAGCTCAAGACCCAGAAGGGCATCGTGATCGAGCAGAAGGTGATCCCCGGCGCCAACCACTTCTTCGACGCCAAGGTCGAGCCGCTGATGCAAGGCATCAACCAGTATCTCGACCGCCGCTTCAACATCGTGCGCAAGCCGAGCGCGGCTTAGCGCCTGTTCCGTCGAGTCAGCGCAGGCTCTTTCCCCGTTCGTTCCCGCGCAGGAACCTAGGGGCAAAAGCATTCAATACTTGTGGCGCTGGGTCCCCGCTTTCGCGGGGACGAACGGAGAGAGAATCAACTCCGCTGGCGTCAGTTCGTGGCTTCCGCGGTGGCGGGCGACGTAACCGGCGCGGACAGCGCCGGCACCCGGATCGGGCCGCGCAGGCCGACCCAGACGCCACCGATATAACCCGCGACCGCGATGAACGACGGCAGCGCCAGCGTGGAAATGCCCGTCAAGCCCTGCCCGATTGTGCAGCCGTAGGCCATGGCACCGCCCGCCCCCATCAGCGCCGCGCCGGTGAGCGAGCGCAGCATGTGGCGCGCCGAGACAAAGCCTTCGAGCCGGAACCGGCGCGTCACCAGCGCCGTCACCAGGCTGCCGATGACGATGCCGGCCACCAGCGCGATGCCGAAATTGAGCTGCAGGCCGGTCGAGAGCATGACGTACTGCAGCGCGTCGGCTGCCGGCGCCACGAACGTGAGCGACGCCACCGGCGCCGGACTGAAATCGTCGTCGCCGAGAGTGCCGGTGGCGAACCACCCTGCCGTAACGAGGAGGCCGATCGCGGCGCCCGCCGCGAGCAGTCGGGCCGCAGGCCGCAGCCGGCCGGTCGCCAGCGCGACGTAAAGGAGTGGCACGCACACCACCGCGACAGCGAGAAGCTGGCCCCAGCTTGCGCCGAGCCCGGCGTCGGACAGCAGGCCCGTGAGTGACACCGCGGGCGGCGTCTGCGCCGTTCCGTTCAGCACCGCGAGGCGCGCGGGCGCCAGCAATCCCTTCAGCGTCATCTGCGCGGTGATCGCGATGACGATGACGACCAGCAGCGAGCGCAGGTTGCCCTGCCCGATCAGCACCACGGCGCGCGAGGCGCAGCCGTTCGCCAGCACCATGCCGTAACCGAAGATGAGGGCGCCGAACAGGATCAGCGCCGGCGAGAACGACGGCTGCAGATAAAGCGACTTGCCGAGGTCGACGAACCCGAACGCGGCGAGCGCCTGCGTCGCGATGATCGCCACCGCCATCGCCAGCGCGAAGCTGCGGATCATCTGGGTGTCGCGTGCGATCCACCAGTTGCGCAGCCCGCTCAGCGAACAGAAGCCGCTGAGCAGGCCGACCGCGCCGAACACGACGCCGATCGCCAGACCGGCATAGAGAACAATGACCGGAAGCTCGTTCACGATGATCCTCCCGCACGAACCGCGCCGTCTGCACCCCTGACGGCCGCTGAAAATGATCGCTGCGGCGGCGCAAAACAATGGCACAAGCCATTGAAATCAAAATAAAAACTGCTTTCTCCAGCGGCTCAGGCGCACGATATGAACATGCTGCCGGGCGCCGCCGCCGCGGCACAATTGTTCTCCGTGATCCCGCGTTCGCTGGGCGTGAGGAGCCATCTGATGTGGCGGTCTGCAGGTCCGCGCCGCTTGCTCCGTCCACCCTCCCCTGGAGGGGGAGGGTCGGCGCGCATCGAGCATCGCGAGATGCAAGCCGGGGTGGGGTGAACACTTTCGACACGATCACCCCACCCCGCCTCGCACCGCTCGGCGACCCACCCCCACCCCGGGTGGGTGAAGCGTTGCGGCACGTTATTTCTATCTCCCATACACAAACGCATTCACACGCGCCCACAATAACA
>JBFXEX010000084.1:0-27396 GCA_050179645.1 Xanthobacteraceae bacterium
GCCACTTGTTGGACCGCGTCTCCTCGCCGCCGCCTTCATACTCGACCAGCCGGCCCGACGTGCAGATCAGCGGGAAGCTCTTGGCGACGTTCTTGTCGACCGCGGCCTTCTGCACCGTGAAGCCGTTATTGGGCACGCGGAACTGCACGGCGTCGGGCCGTGTCGGATACTTGGCGACCAGTTCGGGCCGCGGCGTATAGATCGGTTCGCGGTGAACCGGGACCGGGTCGGGCAGGTTCCACGCATTGGCGCGGGCCTTGCCGTTGCCGTAGGGGATGCAGTTGTGCATCACGGCGACCCGCTGGATGCCGCCCGAGAGATCGATCGACCAGGAAACGCCGTCGGACTTGTCGGGCCCGCCGCCGATCCTCTCAATCACCTCGCGTTCTGCCGCGGTGAGGTCCTTGTCCCAGCCGAGCTTTTTCAGAACCCCGTAGGTGAACTGCGGATAG
This sequence comes from Xanthobacteraceae bacterium, assembly GCA_050179645.1. GTDB lineage: Bacteria > Pseudomonadota > Alphaproteobacteria > Rhizobiales > Xanthobacteraceae > VAZQ01. The sequence continues at coordinate 453 of JBFXEX010000084.1, forward strand.
CCGTCCGTGATCTCGGAGCCGGCCGAGAACGCGCCCTCGGACAGCAGGTTGACCTTCACGGTCGTGCCGTCCGGACGCTTCTCCTCCCGCTCGACGCCGAAACGCGCGCGGAAGGTGCCGCCGCCTTCCTTCACCGGAAGCGTGGTGTTGTAGAGGATCGGCGTGCCCGGATGCTTCATTTCCGGAGTGCCCCAGCAGGGCCACGGCAGGCCGTAATACTCGCCCTTGGCGGGACCCGAATTTGCCTTCAGGGTGACGAGGTCGAAGTCCTTCTGATTGGCCATGTGCAGCTTGAGCCGCTCCGGCGACTGGCCGCAATAGCCGGTAGAGAAGCCGCCGCGATTGATCTCCCGCAGCACGTCCTCGGCGACCGGCAGATTGTTCTCGATCTTGATGTTCTTGAACATCTGATCGGCAAAGCCGAGCTTTTTGGCGAGCAGGTACATGATCTCCAAGTCGTCCTTCGATTCGAAGATCGGCTTGACGATCTGCTCGCCCCACTGGATCGAGCGGTTGGAGGCGGTGCGCGAGCCCTTGGTCTCGTAGCTGGTCGCGACCGGCAGCAGATAGGTGCCGTTCTTGCGCTCGGAGAGCGCCGCCCAGGTGGTCGGATGCGGATCCGCGACCACCAGAAGATCGAGCTTCTCGATCGCCTTCGCCGCCTCGGGCATGCGGGTGACTGTGTTGCCGCCGTGGCCCATGACGATCATGGCCTTCAGGTTGTCCTTCTGGGCAACCTTGTCCTTCGGCAGCAGCGTGGCGTCATGCCAGCGGGTCGATGGAATCCCCGAGGTGTTCATCATCTTCGGGTCGTCGAACCGGCCCTTCATCCACTCGAAATCGACCTCCCAGACGCGGCACCAGTGTTTCCAGGCGCCTTCGGCGAGGCCGTAGTAGAGCGGCAGCGTCACCACATCGAGGCCGAGGTCGGTGGCGCCCTGCACGTTGGTGTGGCCGCGGAAAATGTTGGCGCCGGTTCCAGGCGCGCCGACATTGCCGGTCGCCAGCAGCAGGATGCAGAACGCCCGCACGTTGGCGGTGCCGATGGTGTGCTGGGTGGCGCCCATGCACCAGATCAGCGTCGCCGGCTTCTGTTTGGCGAAAGTTTCGGCGACACGCTTGAGCTGCGCCTCGGGTACGCCGGAGACGCGCTCGACCTCCTCGGGAGTCCATTTCTCGACTTCCTTGCGGACGTCGTCCATGCCGTAGACGCGCTGCTGGATGAACTCCTTGTCTTCCCACCCGTTCTTGAAGATGTGCCAGAGCATGCCCCAGATCACCGGGATGTCGGTACCGGAGCGGATACGTACATAGTCGGTGGCATGCGCGGCGGTGCGGGTGAGACGCGGCTCGATGACGATGAAGTTTGCCTTGTTGAGCTCCTTGCCCTCGAGCAGGTGTTGCAACGACACCGGATGCGCTTCCGCCGGATTGCCCCCCATGATGATCATGGTCTTGGCGTTGCGGATGTCGTTGTAGCTGTTGGTCATCGCGCCGTAGCCCCAGGTATTGGCGACGCCGGCGACGGTGGTCGAGTGACAGATGCGGGCCTGATGGTCGACGCTGTTGGTGCCCCAGAAGGCCGCCATCTTGCGGCACAGATACGAGCCTTCGTTGGTGAACTTGGCGGAGCCCAGCCAATAGACCGACTCCGCGCCTGACTTGCCGCGGATCTCGGCCATCTTGTCACCGATCTCGTTGATGGCCGTGTCCCAGGAAATCCGCGTCCACTGGCCGTTCACGAGCTTCATCGGATAGCGCAGGCGGCGGTCGCCATGCACCAGTTCGCGCGTTGCCGCGCCCTTGGCGCAATGCGAACCGCGGTTGAGCGGCGAATCCCATCCCGGCTCCTGGCCGGTCCACACGCCGTTGGCGACCTCGGCGATCACCGTGCAGCCAACAGAGCAGTGCGTGCAGATGTTCTTGCGAATGGTCACCTGCGCGCCCGCGGGCGGCGGCGGACCCGCCTCAGCCTTGCGGACGCTACCGAGCGGCAGCGCGCCGACGGCCGCAAGACCGCCGGCCGCCAGGCCGGAACGGCGCAGGAACGAGCGGCGGTCGAGACCGCGTTGCGACTGACCTTGGAGAGCGCCCGCAAGCGTGGAGCGACGAGCCTGACGATCTGTTCGCTTGATCAGCATGGACGCCTCCCTCACTTCGCCGGATAGCGGTTGACGCGGTAGAAGGTCTGAACCTCAGGCGAGTCCGCCTTGTAGCGGGCCTTGCGCTTTTCATCGTTCGTCTCGGTGTCGGCGCGCGCCCCGCCGGCGAGCGGCGCGGCAGCCGCCGCTGCGACGGTGGCCCCCGCACCGATCGTGCGCAGAAACTCACGACGCCCGACTGCAGGCTTCGATGCTTTGGTCATGGGTGCATCCTCCGTCTTGTTCTCTGTTGCGCTAGGCGCCCGGTCAGGCCGGGAGCGCGAAGGCTTCGGTTTCGATTTCAACCAGCACGCGGCCGAGCGAGCCCACGCGGCGATAGAACTCGCCGGTCTCCGCGCGCTCGAGGTCCGCAAAGAAACGGTCGATCCACGGGGCCAGGTGCCGCTCGAACAATTCGCGGTCCGCGCCGTCGGGCGCCGGAAAGCGGCGGCTGATCAGGCCCGCCATGATCTCGCACAGGATCGCCGCGTGATCCTCCGGCTCGGCCTGGCCTTCCGCGCGCGCGATGCCGAGCTGGGCCAGGCTCTCGCGCAAGCGCGCCAGGGGCCGCTCATGCAAAAAGCCGGTAAGATAATACGAGGCGTAAGGTAGCAATTCTCCGCGCCCGAGCCCGATGAAGAGATCGAAGAATTCGCGCTCGACGCGAGCCGCATCGGTGCGGCTCGCTGCCTCCGCGAGCGCCGCATGCGCCAGCCCGAGTGGTGTCGCATCGCCCCGCAGCGTTGCCAGTCGATCGAGCAGCCCCTGGTCCGGAGCGCGCGACAAGAGAGTCGACAGCAGCGTGTATTCCTGGGCCCTCGCGGTTTCGACGTCGTCCAGAACGGAGACCGCATCCTCGGCAAAGAGGTCCGGGCGCAGCGTGACGCGGCTCACGCCCGTGACGGCCTCAACGGACAGGACCCGCTCGGCGGGCACATGCGACCAGTTCGAGACAGAAGGCTGCGAAATGCCTATTTTGCGGGCGAGCGCGCCTACGCCGCCGACAGCCCGGATTGCTTCGTCGAGCCCTGCATCCCGCATTGAACTTTGGTCCCTGGGCGCGTGATTTTTCTTGGTTTAATTCTAATCAACGTATCCGGGGAAGCGAAGCGGGGTCAATAGTCGCAGGCTATGACAGTCGTTTATGTTGGTAGTGCCCGCCCATGACGGCGCGGAATAACTTCTGAATGTTCTGTTGCAGCATCTTTAGGCAAATGTTGCGGCGCAGTATATTGTGAGCTTGCTGAGCCGACCTCTTCGCAATTGCGAGATGAGCTTTCGGGTCGCGCTGCTTCATCTCCGACCCACTTCGTCCCGGGGCGATTCGAGGCCGGCGCCGCCCCGGGGGCGACGTTGAAATCGCCCAACTTTTCACCGGCGTCGACCGCGGTTTCGTCCTTCGTGCCGGAGGCCTCCGACCGGTCCGGTTGGTGAGACGGGAGATTGCGGCCGACCATGTCGGTCACTCGCCGTCGCAATTCTTCGGTCATCTCGAGTGGTCCGAAACCGGCGATTGCCTCCCCGGAATTGAAGTCCCAATCGTATTCGGCGAGCCCGATGAACTCGCGGATCGCCGGATCGGCACTCCACGCGCGGCGAAGGGCCGCACGGGAAAGCTCAGCCGGAACGCCCGGCCGCAGGAAGGCCCGGATATCGGTTTCGGCAGTGATCGAATCGAGCGACGGCAATTTTGCCAGATCGAAGTCCGGCGGCGGATCGCCCTCGTCGGCGGGCCGCGGCTCGGGCTGCTTGGTTTGATCCTCACCGCCGTCCGCTGCCTCACCGGCCGGTCGCGGATCGTCGGGGGCACTCTTTGCGCCGGGCAGGCTGGCATCGTGTGCGGCCGCGCGCTTGCGCCGGGCCCAACGCTCCAGAAACGATTCCTCCTCGCTCACACTTTTCACTCCTCATGGACGGGAGGACGGCGTCCCAATGCTTCGGGGTCCGCGCGATCGCGCTTGCGCTTGAAGAAGGCCCGTTCGACGTGATGCGCGGCGACGAACTCTTCGATGACGGCGCACACCGGCTCCGGCATCGGCACCACATCCACGATGTCGTTGCCGGCCTCAGTCCAGGCTTCGCCTTCGGCGGGATCGGCCGTCACCGCGAATACCTCATAGGGCGGTTCGCCTCCGCCCGGCCGCAGCGACACCCACAACGACGGCGCACCGGAGGCGAGGTTGCCGCGGTAGTTGGCGGTCTCGGTGCGGTAAAACTCGATGTCGACCGTGCCCGCATAGAAGGTCGTGCCGTCACCCTCCTCCGACAACACCGTCCAGGGCGCAGCTGCAGGCTGCCCGACCAGCACCATCACTGGCTTCCAGGTGAAGTCGATCCACGGCGACTGCGCCTTGCGCCGTTCCACCACGACCCCCACCGGTATGCGCGCCAGAGCGTCGCTCACGACGCGGCCTCCAATTGCCGGATCGGCAATCCGGTCACTAGGTTTTGCGGCTTCATGCGGAGTGTCCCGTCTGCCGTCATGGCCAACAACAGATAGATGGGCTCGCCGCGGGCGCTGTCCAGCGCGACCTCCGGATCGGCCAGCGTCAGCCGGTAGAGCCCGACGATGCGATCGTGCGCGCCGTCGTCGAGCTCTTCGCCATTCCACAACGCATTGCCGATCGCCGTTCCTTCCGCATCGAGGCCGACATACCAGTTCAGACTGACGTTTTGCGCCTCGACGAGCGGTTCGACCGCGACTTCGATTGTAAGCAGGTGCGCCACCCACCGCGCCACGACGGTTCCGAGCGCCGCCAGTCCGCGCCGGCCGGCGGTGAGATCGAGCGCGAAGTCGAACTGATCGCTGCGCTCCCAGTAGGTGCCGGCATTGTCGTCGTTGAGCACGTCGATGCCGCTCGGGTCCGGCAGGCCGAGCATGGAAACGAGCGGCGACACCGGACGCGGTGATGAACTTGCGACCGTCTCCTCGTCGGCGGCGATCAGCGAGCCGTCATGAACGGTGACGCGCTGCGGCCGGAAGAACAGTTCCGCCGCCCGAAGAACGTATGGGTCGTCGCAGGCGTCGAGAATGTTGCGCAGGATCACGTGCACGAGCTGGTTCATGAACAACGGCGGGGTGCGCCCGACGCCATGGCGCACCAGCGCCAGATATGCCGCCTCGACGGTGCGATGCCGGATCAGATGATCGCGGAACGCCAAGATCACCTCCCAGTTCTCGCGCGCGTCGGCGTCCGCGATGGCGGCGATTTCGGCAGCGGACACTGGCCGGCGCGGGTCGGACAGCAGCGCCGCGTAGAGCGTTCGCTCGACCGTGCACGCTTCGGGCGGCGGCTTGAGTTCGGGCCGCGCCAGATACGCCATGAGGAATTCGTCGGTCACGACGAGCCCGCCGCCCGCGTCGCGGTCGAGCAGATGGTGTCCGCAGGAGAGCCAGAAATCGCGCATGGCGTCAGCTCTTGTCCCTCAGCGATCCGTTCCTTGCGGCTTCGCGGCCGTCGCCAGGCGCGCGAGGTCGACGGTCTCGCCGGGCTCATCTTCGCCGTCGACGTCGAGAAACGTGAACGCCCGCATCGGCTTGCGCTCGCCGCGCGGATGCAGCGTGCGAAACGCCTCGCGGATCGCGCCATCCTCGAACCGGCGGTGGACCGCGACCAGCGTGTCGGCCGGATGGTCGCAGAGCGACGCCGCGAAAGCCACCTCGTCCTCGGCGGCGGCCCGTGCGGCGGTGAGGTCGGGAGCGCCGACATCGGTCAGAAAATACTGCGCCAACGTGTCGACCAGGCCGGCGCGGTCCACTTCGGTCGCTTCGACGATCTGCACCAGCGTCGACCAGCCGAAGGTCTGTAACCCCATGAATCCACTGCGGAAAGCAGCGAGAGCACGGCCGGACAGGACTTCGGCATCCGCGTCGGCGAACCGGAACGCGCCGGAAATCGCCCATTCGCCCGGCCCGGCGGCGCGCTCGAACACGAAGGTATCGGAGGGGTCGAGCCGTATCGTCCTCAAAAGCTTCACGTTTTCGGCCCTCCGGTCGACGCGTCGAGCCATGGGGGAGCGGCCAGCGCGTCGATCAGGCTGAGCCGCTCCTGCCCGGCCAGACCCGCCCGCCGGATCAGGAGATCGCCGTTTTCGGCGATCTCGCCATGTATCCCGGGCTTCTTCGCGCCGAAGAGCACCGTCTTCCCGCCGCTTCCCGGGTCTTCTGCGCCGCCGGAAGACATCCCTGGCGGCAACATCCGCAGAAGGTAGTTCCGGGCCACCGCGCCGAAGCCCTTTTCCTGCCAGGCGTCGATCGCGACCATCAGATGACGCGCGAAGCTCTCGACCAGCCGGCCGGAACCGAGTTCGTCGAAGCCCTCCTCGTCGAGCGCCGACGACAGCGGCCGCAGGCCGGGCTCGTCTTCGCCCATCGCCACGGTGCGGATCATGCCGCCGAACACCAGCCACGCCGGTGATTCGTCCTCCGCGCCATCGTCGGGCCAGCCGAGCCGCGCGCCGCCGACCAGGCCACCGTCGACCCGCACACCGGCGGGCCAGTCGAACGCGACCGGCTTGTCGGGTGGCGCGTGGCTGGCGAGCGCATCGGCCAGTGCGGTGAGCCCGGCATAGAGCGCGCGCCGCGCGGTGCGCAGCGGCTCCTCGGGTTCCAGCACGACGGCGAATTCGGCGAGATCGAAGCGGCCGACATAGACCAGCGTGCCGGCGCCTTCGTCGGCCGCGATCGCCTTCGCATGTGCGAACGCATCGCCGACCTCGCGCAGCGTCACCAGGCGATAGGGCGGTGGCAGATCGAGTGCGGGTTTGACCCGCCTGCGGCTTGCGGTCTCGCTTGGCACTCGCTTGGCACTCCTGGCGTTCCTCGATGGCGATTTCTCTTTATACTTATTATAACTTGCGGTACGCGGTGGCCAATGGCGCTGAATGTCCGCGAAGCCGACCTCTCGCCGCGTCATTGCCGGGCTCGACCCGGCAATCCATCTCGCGTCGCCACAAGTCATTGCGCGAAGAAGATGGATGCCCGGGTCAGGCCCGGGCACGACGGAGGAAAGGCCACGGCCTACATGCCGGAGACCCGATGGCCGAGAGCCCGCGTACCGTCCTGATCTGCTCGTGCGAAGACACGATGCCGCTCGACATCGGCGCGGTCGCGCGCGCCTGCCGCGGCGCCAGTGTGGTTGCGGGGCGCCAGCTCTGCCGCGCCGAGCTCGAGCGCTTCCGCACCATTGCGGGCGACGACACGCCGCTCACCGTCGCCTGCACCCAGGAGGCGCCGCTGTTCTCCGAACTGAGCGAGAACCGCGAGACCGCGATCCAGTTCGCCAACATCCGCGAGACCGCCGGCTGGTCGGGCGACGCGGCGCGCGCCGGCCCGAAGATGGCAGCACTCTTAGCTGCCGCCGCCGAGCCCGCGCCCGACGTGCCGTTCGTCAGCTACACCAGCGAAGGCGTCGTGCTGATCTACGGCCGCGACGAACGCGCGATCGAGGCCGCCGTGCTGCTCAAGGATCATCTCAACGTCACCGTGCTGATCAAGCCGCCGGCCGACGTGATGCCACCGGGCACGACCGATTTCCCGGTGGTGAAAGGCACCATTCGCCAGGCCAAGGGCTATCTGGGCGCATTCGAGGTCGTGGTCGACGACTATGCGCAGCCGGCGCCGTCGTCGCGCGGCGTATTGACGTTCGGTCCGCCAAAGAACAACGCGGTGTCGCGCTGCGATCTGGTGCTCGATCTCTCCGGCGGCACACCGCTGTTCAGCGCGCACGACCTGCGCGAAGGCTATCTGCGGGCCGATCCGGCCGACGCGGCCGCGACGATGCGTGCGGTGTTGAAGGCGCGCGATCTCACCGGCACGTTCGACAAGCCGCGCTATGTCGACTTCACCGCGGACATCTGCGCGCACTCCCGCTCGAAGATCGTCGGCTGCAACCGCTGCCTCGATCTGTGCCCGACCGGCGCGATTGCGCCCGCCGGCAATCACGTCGCGATCGACGCCCACATCTGCGCCGGTTGCGGCCAATGCGCCGCGGTCTGTCCGACCGGCGCGGCGTCCTACGCCTTACCGCCGGCCGATACGCTCATGCGCCGCCTGCGCGCGCTGCTCACCGCTTATCGTGAAGCAGGAGGCACGGAGCCGGTGGTGATGCTGCATGACGACGCGCACGGCACGCCGACGATCGATGCGCTGGCGCGGTTCGGCGATGGCCTGCCGGCGAACGTGCTGCCGCTCGCCGTCAACGAGGTGACGCAGGTCGGCATCGAGACCATTGCGGCGGCGTTCGCGTATGGCGCGATGGCGGTGCGGCTTCTCGTCCGCGCCAAGCCCCGCCACGACGTGACCGGGCTCGTCCGCACGCTGGAACTTGCCGAACCGATCCTGACCGGGCTCGGCTTCGCGGCCGGCAGCGCCACCACGATCGAGACCGACGATCCCGATGCGCTGCTCGAGGCGCTGCGCGCCATCGCGCCGGGGCCGACTGCGCCGCAGCCGGCGAGCTTCTCGGCCGTGGGCGGCAAGCGCGACGTGATGCGTCTCGCCTTGCGCGAACTGCACCGCGCCGCGCCCGCGCCGGTCGATGTCATCGCGCTGCCGAAGGGCGCGCCGTTCGGCACCGTCGAGGTCAAGGTCGAGGGCTGCACGCTCTGCCTCGCCTGCGTGTCGGCGTGTCCGACCGGCGCGCTGCTCGACGATCCCGAGCGGCCGATGCTGCGGTTTGCCGAGGATGCCTGCGTGCAATGCGGGCTGTGCCAGGCGACCTGCCCCGAGAAGGTGGTTTCGCTGACGCCCCAACTCGACTTCCGAGCCGCCACCGCGCAGGCGCGCACGATCAAGCAGGAGGAGCCGTTCCACTGCATCCGCTGCGACAAGCCGTTCGGCGTCAAGAGCACGATCGAGCGCGTGATGGCCAAGCTCGAAGGCAAGCACTGGATGTACCAGGGCTCGGCGCAGCGCCTTGAGGTGCTCAAGATGTGCGAGGACTGCCGGGTGATCGCCGCCACCGAAGCCGACTTCGACCCCTACGGCGCGCCACCGCGCCCGAAGGTGCGCACGACGGAGGACTATCTGCGCGAGCGCGAGGAGGACGAGCGGAAGGGGGAGCAGTAAGGTAGGCGCGCCGATTGCACGTGCAACGGAATGCCGGCGCCACTGCTCTTGCGGTCTGCACCCGGTCCTGCGCCGTCTTACAGAGAGATCAATACGATCTCGCTACGTCACTCATCGGCCCAGTCCTATTCCACGCTCGCCGGCATCTTGGCGACCGACATCAACGGTTGGGCAACCTGATCGAGAAGCTGACCGGCATTCTGCTCCTCGCCGAGTGACATGGTGAGAAGCTGGACGATCGCCGGTTGACGCAACTGCAAGGCCAAATTTCGCGCCGACGTGTAGGCGGCAATTTCATAATGCTCGACCCTTTGAGCGGCGCCGATCAAAGCGAGATCGGCAGGAGCGTCATCCTTTTTCTTGCCCTCGCTTATTACGTCGTCGCCTTCCTCGATGAGCCCCGCCATTCCCTTGCAGGGTTTGGCGCGCGCTGTCGCTCCCAGGAGCTGGAGGCTTTCGTTCAGCCGCTCGACCTGCGCCTCCGTCTCTTGAAGGTGGGTTTCCATCAGTGACTGGAGCTGGGTGGAGCGCGCCGCCTTCGCCATTTTCGGCAGAGCCTTCAGAAGCTGCTTCTCGGCATGCAGGATGTCCCGCAACTGATCGATCAAAAGCGCCTCGATCGGCTCAGATTCGGCCGGATCGGAGCTTTCCGCGTGGATCGACGGTGCGTCGGTGGTGCCGTTGAAATCTTGAAACGCCGGCGCTTCGACAAACTCCCAGGGCTCGCCCTCATTCCACGGCCCGCGCGCATCGACCTCGCCGTGATCTCCCTCGCCGGTCGAATCGTTGAAGAACTGATCCACCAGCTTCGGCGTCGGTGCGATTTTCCCGATGCTGAAAGGCGGTTTGCCCATGCTCTCCAACGCCGCCGTGAACGCGCGCATATGCGTAATCTCGCGGGTCATCAGGAACTGCAGGGCGTCCTTGGTTCCGGCGTCGCGGCAGAAGTTGATGAGGCGCTCGTAAACGATCTTGGCTCGTGCCTCCGCGGCAATGTTGCTGCGCAAGTCGACATCCAGTTCGCCGGTAATCTTGAGGTAATCGGCGGTCCACGCATTGCCCATCGAGTTGAACAGGTTCACGCCGCCACCGCCGGCGATTGCGATCAACGGATCGAGTTCGGCTTCCTCCCGAACCGATTTCAACGGCTTAAGGTGCATCCGCGCCAAGGTACCGACGATCTCAAGGTGGCTCAGTTCCTCGGTGCCAATATCCATCAGCAAATCTTTTCGTGCGGGATCGTCGCAATTCAGACCCTGAATCGAATACTGCATGGCGGCCGCAAGTTCCCCGTTCGCACCTCCGAACTGCTCAAGCAGCATGTTGCCGAACGCGGGATCCGGTTCGTCCACCCGAACGGTGTACATCAGCTTCTTGACGTGGTGATACATGAGAAACCTTCTGCTGCTCGGATGGAGGCCGCCAACGGCGCGTCGGCTGTTGGTCCGATAAGCGATGAAGGTGATCGACGTTCCGCGCGACGCGCAAAATTTCGAGCGCCACCACTGAATACTTTGCGCGCTTCAGCTTCGCTCGACGACGCGCTCCAGCTTCTTGCTTAAGATCCAGGAGAGGCCGAGGAACACCACCAGCATCACGACGCCGAGCGCCGACGAGGCGTCGTTCATGAGCTTTTCCGAGACTTGGCCGAACGCATAGCCGGCCGACACGACGATGCCGGCCCACAGCCCCGCGGCAACGAAGTTGAGCGCCAGGAAGGTCGACCAGGACAGTTGCGACATGCCGTAGGCAAAGCCCGCGACCCCGCGAATGCCGTGCGGATAGCGACTGAAGAGGATCATCCAGCCGTAGTGACGGTCGGCCAGCCTGGCCGCGGTCTGAATGGCGCGTTCGAGCCGTGGAAAGGATCGGAACCAGCGCGTGCCATAGCGGCGCCCGATCCAGAAGCGGATCACGTCGCCGGCGAAGCTGCCAAACCAGAAGACCCCGATGAGCGTGGCATAGTTCAACGCACCCGATGCCGCGGCATAGCCGGCGAACAGACCCAACAAGAGGCTGTGCGAGGACGCATAGGCGAACATCAGGCTGTAAACGGCGTCGCCGTGCTGGCGGATGAGATCGAGGAACGAGGTCAGATCCGCCGGAAACATGACTACGCGCCTACCTCGGACGTTCCTCCCGGCTCGTGTCACATGTCCGGATCGGCATGAAGGCTACCACCTTGCCGGGTTTGAACGGAAGCGGACCGCCACCAGAGCGGGGGCCGGCAAAACAGGGGCGGCGCAATGTGCTGCTTATTGCGCCCTGCGCTTCATGCGATGCAGCCCCACATCGCGGCTGATTGTGGTCTATTGAGGCCTTGCCGAAACGCCGAACACGATCGCGCGCCGCTTGCGAGAGGAACCGCAAAGCTCCGGAACAGCGGATGCCGATGGAGTTGCCGGCGCGGCCATACTCCGGAACTCACCGTGTCCGGCGCTCGAATGCATTGTGTCTACAGCGCACGCCTGCAGGCCTCAATGTGAGCGAGGCGTTCGAATTCGCTGCTCATGCGAGCGTAAATTTCTTGGCCAATTCTCATATAATTTACGTAAAATTCCAATCTCGGGTTTTCGTTGATAAATCAAATAGATCCAACTTACGAGTATCATTTCCGCAACATCACTCGGAAACTGCTCCCGAAATAGTCACAAAAACCTTCCCTTCCCGGCCTCCTTCGCCTAGGTTTGTTTACGATGTTTTTACGTTAACGCTGCGTTGCCGTAAACGGGAGGGGGGCCTCCGGTGGCATCCGGCGAAATGGGGGGTTGATATGAAGATGGTGAAGCAACTTCTGCTGGGTACTGCCGCGGGCATGATCGCGGTGGCCGGGGCGCAGGCCGCTGATATGCCGGTCAAGGCCAAGCCGGTCGAATACGTCAAGATCTGCACCCTCTACGGGGCAGGCTTCTACTACATCCCGGGCACCGACACCTGCATCAAGATCGGCGGTTACGTCCGTGTCCAGACCGACCTGCACGGCGGCGGCGGCGGTGTCGTCGACGGCTCGGGCCCGCAGATGACCAACCAGGCTCGGTTCACCCGCGACCTGACCAATGACATCAACTACCGGGTCCGCGGCGTCATCTCGATGGATGCCCGCACGCAGACCGACTACGGCACGTTGCGGTCGTACTTCCGCGCCGGCTGGGAAAACACCACGCCGAACAACACGGGCGGCGGCACCACGGCGAACCCGTTCTGGGATCGCGCCTTCATCCAGTTCGCCGGCTTCACGGTCGGTCGTGCGCAGTCGTTCTACGACGGCTTCACCTTCGGTGGTGCCTATTCGTACCTGAACGTCCGCGAAGGCGGCGACACCGGTGCCACCGGTCAGAACCTCTGGGCCTACACGGTTCAGTTCGGCAACGGCGTGTCCTACTCGGTGTCGCTGGAAGACCCGGCCACCAAGCGGGGTGCGGTGGTTGACAATACCTGCGCCAACTTCTTCGGTAATACCGCTCCGGTGTCGGATGCCGCGCATCATGGACAAACCGCCTGCGGGACGACCGGGCAATTCGGCTTCCGGGTTCCGGACATCATCACCAACCTGCGCGTCGATCAGGCCTGGGGTTATGTCGGTGTCTCGACTGCGATCCACGAGGCGAGCGGCGCCTACTACGGCACGCCGAACAACATCAACAACGGCCACCCGGCCGACAAGTATGGCTGGGCGGTGTCGGCCTTCGGCCTGTTGAACCTTCAGGGTGGCGACATCATCGGTGTCAACTTTTCGACAGGGCGCGGCGCAGTCCACTACACCACCAACTCGTCCTGGTGGCAGTACTACGAGAACTCCAACAGCCGCGCGATGGGCTGGGTGGCTGACGGCATCTTCGGCACCGGCACCGACGTCGAACTGACCGAGTCCTGGAGCGTCGTCGCCGGCTACCAGCACATCTGGGGTGCGGCTGGCACCTTCGGCGGCAAGTGGCGGACTTCGTTGTATGGCGGCTATGTCAGCATCCACTACAACGACCGGGCGACACAGCTGATCAACCAGTCGTTCGCGAACGGCGTCTGTAACGGCGGAGCTGGAACCGGGGTGCTGACAACGTTCAACCCGCAAGCCGGCAACAGCTGCAACCCGGACGTGAGCTGGTACCAGGTCGGTTCCCGGACCCAGTTCAACCCGGCGCCGCTGATGGATATCGGTCTTGACGTGTTCTACACCAAGATCAACTCGGCCTACGAAGGCCCGGTGAACTGGGTGGCGAACGGCTCGCGGCCGGCCTGCACCAACTCGGCGATCCTCGGCTGCGACTTCGCCGACAAGGGTACGCTCACGGCGATCGTCCGCTGGCAGCGCAACTTCTATCCATGATCTGCTGAGAGATTACGAGCGTCTCAACCTCCTGCCTCCCGCCGCTGCTCGGCGGGAGGTTCAACCTCCAACTCTCCTGCCGCTGCTCGGTGGGAGACTCGACAAACCTCTGCCGTGGCTCGCCGAGAGGTCCAAACCTCCAAGCCTCTCGACGATTTTCGGCGAAGGACTCAACCTTCAGCCTCCCGCCGATGCCCCGGCGGGAGGCGTTTTGATTCCCACTATCGCTGGGTCAGCCGAGCGTCCCGTTCACTTCGGAGCGGGCTTCTGGCCGAGGTTCTTGAGGCCCTTGCCGAAGACGCCGAGCGCGATCGCGCGCGCCACGTACTGGGCCAGACAGTCGTAGCCGCCTTCCATCTGCGCAAGCTCGTCCGCCAGGGAATCGACCGCCACCTGCTCCGCCTGCGAGAGGAACTTCATGGCTTCGTAACGGCGGATGATAATGACGTTTTGCTGCGCGGCGATCTTTCGCAACAATTCCCGCACGCTCTTGTAATGCTCGTCCTGCGCCATCGGGTGCACGAATTGCAGCCCCACCAGGACGACGTCGACCTTGTGCTCCTTCAGCCAGCGAACGGTGCTAGTGACGGTGTCCTCAAGCTGGTCGAGCGGCACGGAAGCCAGTGCATCGTTGGTCCCGACCTGCCACAGCAGCAGGTTCGGCTCGGCCAGCGCGACCTCGGTCTTGATGCGCACGGCCGCGTCGGCGGCAAGCTCGCCCGAGACGCCACGATTGATGACGACGACATCGATGCCCTTGTTGGCCTGCTCCAGGAGCTTCTCGATCTGGTGGACGTAGCTTCCCGCACCGCGGCGGACGGCCGAAGCGCCGATCGCTAGAATGCGCAGCGCCTTTCCGTCGCGCAACGCGGCCGCGACGTTTTGCAGCGGGTGGTCGGTTGCAACGGTCAGGTCGGATATCTGGCAGGCCTTGGACAGCGGCGGCTGCGAGGAGGCCGGCTCCTGTGCCCGCACCGACGCCGAGCCGGCGCCGAACAGCATGGCGATCAGGACGAGGGCGGGCTTGCCCCCGAAGCGGGTCTGCGTACGCGGTCGCGCCATTCGGACAGCCATGCGGTCAGCGTCATAATCGCAACCCCCAAAATTACCACAAGAAGGTCGACCCCGAAATAGCCGCGATAGACGAATCGGGTGATCTGCGCGGCCAGGCTGAGCAGGGAGCCGACGCAGAACACCTCCAGCGAATTGCGTCCCAGCAGGCAGAAAAACGCGACCAGCCGGGGGACCGCCTTGTCGATATAGGGAAACGCGATCGAGAATACCGCCACCAGGCTAAGAAACTGGATGAGCCGGAGCGGCGTCATGTACGTCTTGTCGAGGAGAAAAAACAGCCGCGGCTGCGGCACCTTGGTCGGGTCGTGCCACCAGCCGTTCCACTGGATGAGGAACAGCGCAACCAGAATGACGAGGCCCACGACCCGGATCGGCACGAGGTGACGCCGGACGAAGCCACCCAGGCCCTCGTCCTTGGCCAGGACGAAGCCCAGCACGAAAATGAACTGCCAGGCGAGCGGATTGAAGAACCATTGGCCGTCGACCGGCCAGGTCGGCATCCGGATCGGGACCGCGAGCGTGATGCAGTAGACCGCGGCGGAGAGGATCAGCACCCAAGGCGGCGCCGCGCGATGGATCACCGCGATGACCGGCGCCAGCAGCATCAGCACCACATAAAGCGGCAGGATATCGAAGTAGCCGAGTTGATGGGTGATGAGCACGAGACCCACATGGGTCGGCACCGGATCGTAGAACACCGAGGCGGCATTGTGCCATTCCAGCAGCAGCGGGTTGGCCAGCACCATGGCGGCGGCCGCCAGCATCGCGATCGCCAGCATCGCGATGAGGACCTGCGCGGCGTAGATCTGAAGCGCGCGGCCGCCGAGGCGGAACACGACGTGCTTGGTCGGCATCAGCCGATCGCCCGATCCGACCAGCAACCGCACCGACCAGCCGGCCAGGAAAACGAACAGGTCCGCCGAATCGGACAAGGAGTAGCGGGCATGCGTAAAGTTGCTGAAATAGATGCCCGGGATGTGATTGATGAAGATCGAGACCAGCGCAAACCCGCGCCAGAAGTCGATGGCATTGACCGGCCGCGGCATGGCACCCGTGCGCTAGCGTTCCGATTCCGATGTTCGCATCGTTCTGTGGCACCCTGTCTGCGAGCGTCGGAATCGGCACACTAGAACGAAATCGCCCGGAATTGAATCACGATTTCGCGCTTCGCGACTGCCTTACCGCATGATCTTATCTGCCCAGCCGGCGCAATGTTTCAACGGTGATCGCTCTTGAGATTTTTGGTCCGCCAGTTGCAGCGTCTCGCGATCCTCGCGTTGGGCGCCCTCACGGTCTGGCTGGTCGTCTTTGTGTTTTTCGAGTTCGACAACCGGGTTCCGTGGGTCCTGGCCCTAGCGCTGACCTATGGGGTCGCCGCCTACGGCATCCTGCCCCGGGTCGTGCGCCTCGGTCTCAAGATCCTGCAGCGCAAGAGCGTGCCGCGCTTTACCACCACCGGCGACGGACTGCCCGGCGACCCAGTCAATCTGGCGCTGATCGGCACGCTCGGAGAGCTTCGCGCCGCGTTTACGGCGACTGGCTGGACCGAGGCCGATCCGCTGAGCCTCACCAGTTCATGGGGCATGATCCGCGCCTTCGTGCTCAATCGGCCGTATCCGGCCGCGCCGTTCAGCACGCTATACCTGTTCGGCCGCGGCCAGGACATCGGTTTCCAGAAGGCGATCGACGACAGCCCGCGCAAGCGCCATCACATCCGGTTCTGGGCGTTGAGCCTCGAACGCGCCGAGGAGCCGATGCAGAACGCGAGCTTCTGGCTGAACACCGACCGGCCGCCGGCCGCCGCGACCGTGCTGTGGGTTGGCGCCGGCACCAAGGATACCGGCCTCTCCTTCACCGGGCTTACGTTCCAGATCACCCACGCCACCGACGCCGACACCAACGCCGAACGCGACTTCATCGTCGGAGAACTGCGCGGTCATCGCGTCATCGACGACGTCACCAGCCAGCAGGCCGGCAAGCCATCGTCCGAGCGCGTCAATCGTTACATCGCCGACGGCGACGTTACGGTGGCGAGGCTACGGGCTGATGAGGCCCGATAGTGCCGCGGGTGAAGAAGGCCGATGTCGCACGAAGGCCGCGCCACGACGGCCCCTCCTCCGCATAGCCCAGTCGAAGACGGGCGCGAACGCCTCTTGCCGGGGAGAGGTTAGGCAGGCCAAGTAATGGTTCACTCCCTCCCCCCGTAAACGAGGGAGGAGGAAGCAGATCGAGCGCGCCGCAATGACGGAACAAATCGCGAGAGAGGATACAAACTAGCCGGCACTGGCGCGGGCGCGGTGAATAGTCTCCCAGACGCGGCCCGGGGTGGCCGGCATGTCGATGTTGTCGACGCCGAGCGGCTTAAGCGCATCGATCAGCGCATTGATCACGGTCGGCGGCGCACCAATCGTGCCCGATTCGCCGATGCCCTTAACGCCGAGCGGGTTGGTCTTGCACGGCACCTCTTCGAGCGTCGCCTCGATGTCCGGCATCATGTCGGCGCGCGGCATGCCGTAGTCCATGAAGCTGCCGGTCAGGAGTTGCCCGGACTGGCGATCGTAGATCTGGTGCTCGATCAGCGCCTGCCCGATGCCCTGAATGACGCCGCCGTGGATTTGGCCGCGCACGATCATCGGGTTGAGCACGCGGCCGAGATCGTCAACTACGAAATAGCGGTCGACCGTGACCTCGCCGGTGTCTGGATCGACCTCAAGCTCACAGACATGCGAGCCGTTGGGATGGCTCGGCGGCTCGGCGCTGAAACTGCCGGTTGCTTCCAGCCCGACGCCGAACTTCTTGGTCAGCGGTCCCATCGGCGCGTAAGCCGCCTTGGCGACATCGACGAGGGCCATCGCCTTGTCGGTGCCGACGACGCGATACTGGCCGTCCTTGAATTCGAGATCTGCCGCGTCTGCCTCCATCAGCATCGCCGCGAGCGGCTTGCCTTTCTCGATCATCGCCTCGGTCGCCATGAGGAGCGCATTGCCGCCGACCATGGCGCTGCGCGCACCATAGGTGCCACGCCCGATCGCCACCTGCGCGGTATCTCCCTGAATATGGCGGATCGATTCGAACGGCACCCCGAGCTTGTCGTGCGCGAGCTGGGCGAACACCGTCGCGTGGCCTTGGCCGTGCGAATGGGTGCCGGCAAGGACGTTGAGCGTTCCGTCCGGCTCGAAGCGCAGGTCCACGCGCTCGTTGAAGATGCCGCCGAACTCGATGTAGTAGCTCACCGCGCGCCCGCGCAGCTTGCCTTTGTCCTTGGAGACCTTCTTGCGCGCCGCGTAGCCCTTCCAGTCGCTGTTATCGATGCACTTGTCGAGCAAGCGCGCGAACTCGCCGCTGTCGTAAGTCCAAAGCGTCGGCGTCGCATAAGGCAGCTTGTTCGGCGGGATGAGGTTGCGCCGTCGGACCTCGGCAGGTTCCATGCCGATCTCGCGCGCGGCGTGCTCAATCAGCCGCTCCATGAAGTAGGCCGCCTCGGGACGGCCGGCGCCGCGGTACGGCCCGCTCTGCGACGTGTTCGTGAACAGGCCTTGCGACATGATGTGCATCGTCTGGATGTCGTAGGCCTCGGGCACGAAGCGGATCGACATGGCGCCGGCCGCCAGCGCCGGTCCGACGAAGTAGGCGCCGAGTTGGAACAGCATGCGCGCTCGTAGCGCGAGGATCTTGCCGTGGTCGTCGAGCGCGAGTTCGCCGTAATAGACCATTTCGCGGCCGTGATGATCGTTGAGCATGCTCTCGCTGCGGGTCGCGACCCACTTCACTGGCCGGCCGATTTTGCGCGACGCCCACAGCGTCAACACGTCGTCGGGGAACGGCCCGCCCTTGAGGCCAAAGCCGCCGCCGACATCCGGCGAAATCACCCGGATGTGGTTCTCCGGCACGTGCAGCACGTGCGAGAGTTCCATACGCACGCCGTGGGGATTCTGGGTGGTCATGTGGAGGGTGTAGAAATTATCGACCGCGCTGTAGTCGCCGATGGCGGTCCGCGGCTCCATCGCGACCGGCGAAATGCGGTTGTTTTCCACCCGCAACTTGACGACGTGCTTGGCGGTGGCGAAGGCCGCGTCGGTCGCGTCCTTGTTGCCGAACATCAGCCGGAAGCCGATGTTGCCATTCGGATTGTCGTCCCAGACCTTGGGCGCGCCGTCCTTGGCGGCATCTTCGAGATTCACCACAACGGGCAGCGGCTCGTAGTCGACCTCGACCAGTTCGGCGGCGTCGCGCGCCTGCGCGAGCGTCTCGGCGGCCACGAACGCGACCCGGTCGCCTACGTAACGCACGCGTTCGGCATTGAGGATGGGCAGCCAGGTGCGGTGGCCCTTGGGGGCGCCGAAATCCTCCGGCATCGGGTGCGCGGTGAGTTTGCCGAGATGGTCAGCCTCGGCGTCGGCACCGGTCAACACCGTGAGCACGCCGGGCGCGGCCTTGGCCTTGCTGACGTCGATGCGCTTGATCTTCGCATGGGCGTGGGGCGACAGCACGGTGACGCCGTAGCACATGCCGGGCAGGCTGATGTCGTCGACATACCGCCCCGCCCCGGTCAGGAAGCGCTGATCCTCGACCCGCCGCACCGCTTGCCCGATGCCGAACTTGCCCGCCATCTCGCCCTCGCTTTGTTGATCGTTCTGCCAATTTTAGGGGAGAGCCCCTGACGGCGCCAGCGCTTCATCGCGCGCCTCCAGAGGTCGGTACGTCCGGCGCGGCGCCCGATATCGGCAATTTTCCGCGCGCGACGCTCTGCACATTGCCGAAGGATCCCTGTGTCACGCCGTGCAGGAGAGCCGGCACGCGAGAGGTGTCCAGGTGACGAGGGGCGAATTGACGCGCGAGAACCGGGGCGCGGCCATTTATCACAGATCAAGACTGGATATAATTCGAACCGTGGCCAAGGCAGAACCCTGTTGCAAAAGTCCGTTCCGGAGGAGGATCGTTAATGCGTATCGACGACGAGAGCTCGACCAAGCCACACGGCAAATCGTCCCATTCGATGAACCGCCGCGACATCCTGCGCGCCGGTTCGACGCTGACGGCGGCCACAACGTTGGGCGCCGCAATTCCTGCTCAGGTCGCGCAAGCGCAGCCCGCCGCCGCGCCGCCCGGCCAGAAGCCCAACGTCCTCGTCATCTGGGGCGACGACATCGGCACCTGGAACATCAGCCACAACAACCGCGGCATGATGGGCTACATGACGCCCAACATCGACCGCATCGCGCGCGAGGGTCTGTCCTTCACCGACTATTACGGGCAGCAGTCCTGTACCGCCGGGCGCGCCGCGTTCCTTGGCGGCAATGTGCCGGTACGAACCGGCATGACCAAAGTCGGGTTGCCCGGGGCGCCGGAAGGCTGGCAGAAGTCCGACGTCACCATCGCCACCGCGATGAAGAGTCTCGGCTACGCGACCGGTCAGTTCGGAAAGAACCACCAGGGCGACCGGGACGAGCATCTGCCGACCCAGCACGGCTTCGACGAGTTTTTCGGCAACCTCTACCACCTGAATGCCGAAGAAGAGCCGGAGAACCGCGACTATCCGAAGGATCCGCAGTTTCGCAAGAAATTCGGACCCCGCGGCGTGCTCCGCACCAAGGCCAATCCGGACGGTACCCAAAACATCGAAGATACCGGGCCTTTGACCAAGAAGCGGATGGAGACCGTCGACGACGAAACCGTGGCGGCCGCGGCCGACTTCATCAAGCGGCAGCACGCCGCCGGCCGGCCGTTCTTCTGCTGGTGGAACGGCACCCGCATGCACTTCCGCACTCACGTCAAGAAAGAACACGAGGGCCTGTCAGGACCGGGCGGCAACGAATACCAGGACGGCATGGTCGAGCACGACATGCATGTCGGCCAGTTGCTCAAGCTGCTCGACGATCTCGGCATCGCCAACAACACGATCGTGTTCTACTCGACCGACAACGGCCCGCACTTCAACACCTGGCCGGATGCCGGCACCACCATGTTCCGGAGCGAGAAGAACTCGAATTGGGAGGGCGCCTACCGGGTCCCGGCGTTCGCCCGCTGGCCGGGCCGGTTTCCGGCCAACACCACGCTGAACGGCATCGTGGCGCATGAAGACTGGCTGCCGACGCTCGCGGCCGCCGGCGGCGATCCGAACATCAAGGACAAGCTAGCGCAGGGCGTGGAATTGAACGGCCGCAAATACCGCAACTACATCGACGGCCACAACATGCTCGACTATTTCACCGGCAAGGTGAAGGAGTCCCCGCGGCGGGACTTCATGTACGTCAACGACGACGGCCAGGTTGTGGCCATCCGCTACGACGCCTGGAAGGTCGTATTCCTGGAGAATCGCGGTCAGGCCTTCGGCGTCTGGCGCGAACCGTTTACCGAACTGCGTGTGCCGCTGCTGTTCAATCTGCGACGCGATCCATTCGAACGCGCGCAGCACAATGCGAACACGTACAACGATTGGTTCCTCGACCGGGCTTTTGTGGTCGTCCCGCTGCAGGGATTGGCGGCAAAATTTCTGACCTCAATGAAGGACTACCCGCCGAGCCAGTCGCCCGGCTCTTTCAATCTGGAGAAGGTGCAGAAGCAGATCGAAGCCGCGGCCCGCGGCGGTTAGCGCGGCGGGTAGCGGGGCGCGCGAAGGTGTGAAGGCGGCGATCCTTGCGGATCGCCGCGATCAGAACTTGTAGGAGACGCCGACCTCGAAGTGATGCTGCATCCACGGCAGCTCGTAGCTGACCGAGAGCGGGTTCATGCTCGCCGGGCAGCCGGTGCAGGTCCGGGTCTCGGAGAAGCTGAACGGCTTGAACGGCCCGAACGACGGATAGCCGAAATCGGAGAAGCGATACTGCCCGCGTACCATCCAGTTGGATGTGAGCATCGACTCCACGCCGGCGCCGACGGTCCAGCCCATCTGGACGCCCGAATGCTTGACCGCACTGGGCCCGAGCGTGCCGCCGAAGTAGTTGCCGGGCGCGCAGTTCGAGACGTTCGGATTGTTCAAAATGGTCGAGCAGGTCGACACCACGTCGAGACGGGCCCATGCGAGGCCGGCGGTCATGTAGAGCAGCGTCGTCGGACTGTAGAGCCAGCCGCCGCGCAGGCGCACGCTGGCGTCCCAGCCAGTGGTGATCTTGAACTCGTCGTCGTAGGTCGCGCCGAACGGGATGCCGTTCTGATTGGGCAGGCCGAAGATGAGGTTGGCCGGATAGGGGCTGCCGTGGAAGACGGCGATCTCGTTGGCATAGGCGTAGTCCAACTCGACGCCGACGACCCAACGCGGGGCCACCTGCCAATTATAGCCGCCGTAGATGCGAAGGCCGATCGAGATGTTGTCGATGTACTGCATCGCGCCCGGTCCGGCGCCCCACCACATCAACGGATTGCTGTAGCCGGACGACACCGTCGGGAGCGGAATGGGCCGCGGCGGCGTGCCGACGAACGCTTCGGTGACGTTGGCATCGACCGCATTGAACCGGGCGTCGACGCCACCGCCGACATAGAAACCGGTCCAGCTGACCGGCGCCGGCGCCACGATCGGCGGAGGAACAACCCGCCTGACCGGCAGGTCGGCCGCAGACGCACCCGTTCCAGCCAGTGCGGCCACGACCGCCGCTCCGGCGAGGAAACATCTGGCAATGTCAAAGCATGTCAGCGTTGCGCCGCGACCCACGGACCCGTCCCCCCGATAAGCGCACTTTGGACCGACCGCGTTCCCCCACGATCGGACCAAGACATTAACTTTAGCATCATTAGAGAGTGAATGTTAAGAAAGCGTCCGTGATCGTTTACGAAGTGTTGCCGCGAAGTAACAAATGCCGGTGTCACGCCGGCTTAGCCTGAAGGGTGCAGGCGTTGCCCGAAGGTACTATCCGGCTGAGGCCGGCGAAGACCCCGCGGCGGTTGCATTTTTTCGGCATTCGCAAGGCGCTGCGGCGCTCCGATCAGGAGCGACCCCGCCCTTCCTTCGATGCCGACTGCGCCACCGCGCTACTGCTTCTTGAACTGGATCGCGACCTGTTCCAGCGCCGGCTTCCACATCTCCTGCTGGCTGTCCACGAACGCCTGGGCTTCGGCCGGAGTGGCGGGATGCACGTAGCTGCCGCGGGCCGCAAGCTTGTCCTTGACCTTCGGCATCACCAGGACCGCGCGCAGGTCGTCGCTGATCTTCTGTACGATCGCTGGCGGCGTTCCGCGCGGCGCCACCACGCACTGCCAGCCGACGGCAACGAAGCCCGGCAGCGTTTCCGCCACGGTCGGCAGATTGGGGAGGTCGGGCAGCCGTTGCGATGACGCAATCGCCAGCGCCTTGAGCTGCCCCGAGTTATAGGCTCCGGACAGTCCCGAATAGCCCTCGATCACCATCGCGACCCGGCCAGCAACGATGTCGGCGAGCGCCTGCGCCGAACCGCCGGTATACGGCACCATCTGCAGCTTGATGCCGGCGCGAAGCTGCAGCAGTTCGCCGGTCAGATGGGTCAATCGTCCGACGCCCGTCACCGCGAAGGACACCTTGCCGGGCTCCTTCTTCGCCAGCGCGATCAACTCCGGCAACGTGTTGATGCCGAGCTTGGGATTGATGCCGACCGACATCGGCTGGTCGGCGGTCAGGCCGATGGGGATGAAATCGCGCGGCACTTTCACCGGCAGATTCGGCGCCTTGCCGGGAATCGTCAGGAACACCGACAAGGCGGGCGCATAGATGGTGTAGCCGTCCGGTGCGGCTTCCGCGGCGACAGTCGCCGAAATGGCGCCGCCGGCGCCCGGCCGGTTCTCGATGACGACCTGCCGGCCCCACTTTTCGCTCAGGGCCTCGGCAATGATGCGCAGGTTGGTGTCGACGGCGCTGCCGGGCGCCGAGTCCGAGATGATCTTCACCGGCTGCGTCGGATAGTTCTGCGCCTGGGCCAGAGCCGGTGTGGCGCCGCCGATCAACGCGGCAAACGGCAAGCACCAAGCCAGACGAAGCAACGTCGAAACGCGTCGAGTCATCGCATCCTCCCTCTGTCGTGCAACTTGCGTCGCGTAGCATGCGCGACACGCGATACAGCGGCCGTGCGACGTCGAACCGCGTCGCTTATTGTTGTGCAGCCTTGATTCCGAGCGTCTTCGCGATCTCGGCGAGCTGGTCGCGGATTTCCTTGATGCCCTCGGCGAATTCTGCCCGGTTGCGCAGATCGACGACCTGGCCGGTCTGCGCCAGCCGCTTCGCAATGGTCGGATCGGCCTCGACCACGGCGCGGACGTCGGCCGCGATGCCGTCGCGCAGCGCATCCGGCATGCCGCGCGGGCCGTAGATGCCGATCAGGCTGTCCATGCCGAGATACGGATAACCGGCCTGCGCAACGGTCGGAACGTCGGCCGCGATGCCGACCCGCTGGCGGCTGGTCACCGCCAGGATTCGGATCTTTCCGGCCTGAGCGAGCGGCCGCATGGTGGCGTAGGACGACATCAGCAGGTGGATGCGGCCTTCGGCCAGATCGTTCGGCGCCTGCTGGATGTCCTTATAGGGCACCCGCGCCACCGCCAGCTTCTGCGTCTTGGTGAACGCCGTCAGGATCAGGTCGGAATTGCCGGCGGCGGCCGCCACGTTGAGCGTATCGGGCTTGGCGCGGGCGAGCGCGATGAACTCGGCGAGCGTCTTGACGCCCAGCGATTCCGGTACTCCCAGCGCAATCACGATGACGGTGACGTTGGTGATCGGCAGCAGATCCGTTTCGGCGTTATAGGGCAGCTTTTCCTTCGTGTACGGGTGCGCCGTGTAGGTCGAAGCCGGCACGAACAGCAGCGTGTGGTCGTCGTTGGCGCTGATGAAGGTACTGATGGCAACGAGACCGTCGCCGCCCGGGCGGTTCTCGATCACCACAGGCTTACCCCACTTGGCCGAGAGCTTGTCGCCGAGGAGCCGGGCGGTGATGTCGACTCCGGACGCGGGACCGAACGGCAGGATGAACTTGACCGCGCGCTGCGGGTAGCTTTGCGCGGAGGCGGCGGTCACGCCGTTGACGGCGGCAGCGAACCCAATCACGAGCACGACAAAAAATCGCAACATGGGACTTTCCTTCCTTGCAACTCGGCCGTTTCGGCTCTTTTGCTCGGGCGGGATCATACCCCAATCGGGCGATCTTCGCCCCTATGGCGGCGGGGCCGGTTGACGCAGCTGAGCGGCCGGAGTGCGCGGGCTCAGGCCAATCGCAAAGGCGCCCGGCATGCACCAGCGCCCATAGTCGACAAGAATTCAGATTTCTGCTTCAGCCCCAAACGAGAGCCGACTCGGCAAGAATCGAAGGGCTCACTCGATCACGTCGTCGGCCCGGGCGAGTAGCATCGGGGGCACCGCGAGCCCCAGTGCTTTGGCGGTCTTGAGATTGATCACCAGCTCGAATTTGCTCGGCTGCAAGACTGGTAGGTCCGCAGGATTTTCGCCATTGAGGATGCGCGCGACATAGCCCCCCGCCTTCTCGTAGGCATCGCCGATGCTTGGCCCGTAGCTCACGAGGCCGCCTGCAATCGCAAACGCGCTCCATTGATAGATTGCGGGAATGCGATGGCGCAGCAACAACGCCGCCAGCAGGTCACGATAACTGTTGAAGAACGGGTCTGCGGTAACCACTAAGCCGTCCACTGCTTCGGCGGCGAGCCGCCCAATCACCGCTTCAAGCTCGGCCGTCGTCCCGGCCTTAAGGACAACGATCTGTTGTCCGACCGACTGCGCGGCGGCGGCAAGATCGACGATCTGGCCGTCAACGCTGGGGCGGTTAGGATTGAACAGCGCTCCGATTCTGCGAGAGGATGGCGAAATCTCTCGAAGTACTTCGAACCTCTTGGCGTCGAGCTCGGCGACGTACCCGCCGGTGCCCGTCACATTGCCGCCTGGCCGATTGAAGCTTGCGACAAGCCCATAGCGCAACGGATCCGATACCGCGGTGAACACAATCGGAATAGCGCTCGTCGCCCGCTTGGCGGCGAGCGCCGTCACCGGGCCGCCGGTTGCGGCGATGACGGAAACATTCAGCCGCACCAGTTCGGCAGCCAAGGCCGGCAATCGGTCATATTGATCGTCCGCCCATCGATAGACGACCGTGAGGTTCTTCCCTTCAGCATAGCCTCCTTCTGAGAGGCCTCGAAACAGCATGGCGACCTGATCCTGCCTTGCGCTGGCGGGTCCGCTGCTGAGAAATCCGAGCGTCGGCGCCGGCCTTTGTGCCTGCGCAGCACACGGCCACAACATCGCCGATCCGCCGAGCAGCGTGATGAACTCGCGCCGTCTCATGCCTGCACCTTCATCGGGGCCCCAACTCGCGGAACAATTCCGGTGTATGATACCCTATAAGGCAAATCTGACGGGCGCTGAACCGCCTCACGATGTGAGACGTGAGGCTCATCAGTATATCGCAACTCACAGGGGTGAGCGATGAGTGACGACCGTCCTGCCAAGGAACACATCGAAAAGCGGATGGGCCATGAGACCTACCGTGACACGCGGCAGTGGGGAAAGATTGCGCTCTGGCTGGTCCTCGCCGTCGTCGCATGCGGTCTGCTGCTGTACCTGGTGGTCGGCGGATAGAACTTTTCGGCCCTTCACGCCACCCGCTCGGTCAGCGGCGCGGTGTCGCCGAGTCTGATCATTTCGCGCAGCATCTTTTCCACCAACTCGTGCTTGATCGCTCGGTGCGGCTCCGAGTGCCAGAGATTGTGCATTTGTTCGGGATCGCTCTCGCGATCGAACAGACATCCGTCTTCGATGCCGTCCCACAGGGTCAGCTGCCAGCGCTCGGTGGCGAAGGTGCGGGTGCGCAAGCCCTCGTCACGGCCGAGATGAACGCCCAGTTCGTCCTCTTCGACGATCATGCCGAAGCGCGGCAGGCGCTCGTTCATTCGCGCCGCCCCGACGATGTCGAAACCCTGGCTGCCGTGGAACGGCGCCAGTCCGGCGCGGGCCAGGACGGTCGAGCCGATGTCGATCGTGCCGGACAACAGGTCGGTGGTCCCGGCTCCCGGATTCGCCGGATCGGACCAGATGAAGGGGACGTGGATGACGCCTTCATAGTGCAGGCCGTGCTTGAGCATCAGGCCGTGGTCGCCCATGAAGTCGCCGTGGTCGGTGGTGAAGATGACGACGGTGTTGCGGTCCAGCCCGAGCGCGCTGAGCTTGCCGAGCACGCGGCCGATCGCGACGTCGATCATCGTGATCATTCCGTAGGTGAGCGCGATGCACAGACGCACCGCGGTCTCGTCGGTCAACGCGAACGGCGGCGGGCCGCTGGCATTCGATTTGCCGGCGGCCGCCGCGGCGCGAAGCTCCCGCTGAAAAGCAGGCTCGTGGGCGTCGACGAGATGAAAGCTCTTGGGCAGCGGGAT
>JBFXEX010000085.1:0-25244 GCA_050179645.1 Xanthobacteraceae bacterium
CGGCTTGCCGGTCAGGTGATCCGCCATCCCGGCGCGCTGATGCCACGCACCGCCGCAGCGATGCATTAGGCATCACTGCGGCGATGGTCGTCGCCCGTTCGCCGGGAAACGGCCGCGTCGCGTGCTCACATCTTCAGGAGTGTGACCGATCGTCGTCCGCTCAATGTGGCCGCTATCCTTGCTTCAGGCCGAGTGACGCCACGATCGGCTGCCAGCGGGCGCGCTCCCGGACGAAATGCTCGGTCGTCGACGCCGGCGTCGAGCCCTGGACCGGGACGAATCCGGCGTTCAGTAGGCTCTGCCCGAACTCGGCATCAGCGAGGATTTCCTGGGTCTTCGTGTGCATGGTCTGAACGATGGCGTCGGGCGTGCCACGCGGTGCGAAGATCGCGAACGACATCTCGGCGACGAAATCCGGCATCCCGGCTTCTGCCGTTGTAGGAATCTCCGGCGCGGCGGGGACGCGCTTCGGCGAGGCCGCGGCGAGAATCTTGATCTTGCCGGCGCGATGCAGCGCGATCGTCGGCGTGGTGACGAACAGCCCTTGAACCTGGACGACGCCGGACACGAGATCGTTGAATGCAGTCGCCCCGCTCTTGTAGGGCACATGCTGGATTCCCGGCAGTCCGGCAAGCTGTCGGAACTGTTCGTTGATCAGATGGGACATGGTCGCGGAGCCGACGGACGCATAGTTCAGCTTGTCGGGATTGGCCTTGGCGTATGCGATCAATTCCTGCAGCGTATTGATCGGCAACCCGCCATGCACGCCAACTGCGCCGACTGAGATCGCAAGCATCGAAACCGGTTGGAAGTCGCGGTCGGCATCGAACGAGAGTTTGCGCTGTTGGAGCGGTGTCAGAACGACATCGCTCGTGCTGCCGAGCAGGAACGTGTACCCGTCGGGGGGTGCCTTCGCGGCGTTGGCCATGCCGATCATGCCGCCCGCGCCGGCGATGTTCTCGATATAGACCGAACTACCGAGCGACGCCGAAATCCGGTTGCACCAATGGCGGCCGACGACGTCGAGCACGCCGCCGGCGCCGCGCGGAATGATCAGGCGGACGGCACGATCCGGATAGCTGGCCCGGGCCGCGCGGACGAAGCCGGCGGGCGCAAGCGACGCAAGCGAGGCAGCGATAAAGTCACGACGTCTCATTCCAATCTCCAATGTTGCATCGCAACATCGGATGAATTTGAGCCCTCTGCAATTTCATATATTGGGCATTCTGCGCCAATTTCTGATGCTGTGCAGCGCACAAACAACCAAGCTATTCATCCTCGCGGATACGATTGCCTAGCGATGAGGCGCCGGCGCACCATGCGTGCAGGTCATCGCAACTGATGGTCGTCAAGATCCGCTCGACTCGACCGAACTTGGCGGCTGGCTCCGCGCCGCCGGTCTGCAAGCAGGCCGCCAAGACTTTCCGACGGCATGCGAACTCCGCCGCTACTCCGCCGGGACGGCATGCCCGATCGGTTTGGCTGGCGCCGGCTCCGTCATGGCTGCGGCCATCTCGGGCTGCCGGCTCAGCGTGTACAGGAACGCGGCGACGATCGCGTAGGCCAGCGCCACCGACGGCGTGACGCCGAGCCCGTAGCTGCCGATCCCGACCGCCTCGCCATGCATGAAGCCGAAATAGGTGAGCACCGCGCCGGCGAGCGCGAAGGTGGCAGCCTCCTGGAATTTGCGCTCGACCACGAACACGCCGACCGCGCCGAGCACGAGGCCGGTCAGGATTGCGCCGCCGCCGAGCACTTCGAGGCCATGATAAAGCACGCCGACCTGGCCGAGCTTCTCCATGCCGATCGCGGCCGCACTGGTGCCGGCGGCGCCAAGCGCGCCGTCCATCAGCGTCTTGCACCAGGCCGCAAGGTGCGGCGTGAGCGCCAGCACGATCGCAGGCGCGTGCTTGGCGGGCGTGGTCTGGAACGCCTGCGCGCCGATCAGCATGCCGATGTAGAGCAGGATTGGCGAGATCGCGACCACCGGCACGAGCGCCAGCAGCACCGAGATGATGCCGAACCACGACAGCACGATCACCATCAGGCCGGTCGCGGCCGAATAGCCGATGCGTCCGCCCATCGCCTTCCAGCCGGGATGGCCGATATAGACCGCGTTAATGAACGGGTTGCCCATCAGGCAGCCGATCAGGCTGACGACGCCGTCGGCGGTGAGCACGCGGGTCGTCGGATATTCGTCGCCCGCCGCCTCCGCGCTCTCGACGTTGTCCATCGCCTCGACCAAATCGTAGATGCCGAACGGGATGGCGGTGACCAGGATGATGCCGAGGAACTCGAAGCCGGAGAATACATGGTCGATCGCCGGCAGCGGCACCGAGAATCCGAAATGGGTGAACGCCCCGCGCAGGCCCTCGAGGCTCAGACCGCCGAGGCCGAGGCCGAACAGGTTCGAGCCCCAGGCGATCACCATGCCGACCGCGATGGCGACGAGGCCGGCCGGAATGTTCTTGGGATATTTGTAGCCGCCGAACCAGCTCACCATGATGATCGCGAAGCAGGTCAGCCCGATCACCGGCGTCATGTACATTTCCAGCGCCGGGCGCATGGAGATGAAGGTGATCGACACACCGGCAAGCGTGCCGAGCAGCGCCGCGCGCGGCGTAATTTTGCGCACCCACGGCGCGATGAAGCCGCCGATCATCAGGATGAAGCTCTGGAAGAACACCCAGACGAGGCCTGCCTCCCAGCCCTTGATCGGGTCGCCGGTCTTGATCGAGATCGGCAGCATGATGACGAAGGTGACGATGAACATGTGCGGCACGCTGACGCCCGACGGCAGCGCGCAGACGTCGTTGCGGCCGGTCTTCAGCGCGAGCCGGTAGGCGAGCCACGCGTAATACATGGTGGAGAGGCACATCATCAGGCCGAGCGCCGGCAGGATGCGGCCGAACACCAGCGAGTCCGGCATCTTGAGCACGAATCGCAGCAGGCCCGTGAGCACCAGCATGTTGACCAGGATGTTGGTGCCGAAGCCGAAGAAGGCGTTCCAGTCGCCGGGCGTCCACAATACCGGGCGGGACTTGGGGGCCGCCATTGCATGCTCAGCCGTCATGTCGGGCTCCTCGCAATCAGCTGGGTTCGAGCAGTCGCGTCTGGCCGGGGGCGTGATCAATGATCGCCGGCGGCCGGGCCTTATCGATCTGCTCGCAATTGACGTGCCAATCGCCGCAGCTGCAGCACGTTCAAAAGGGCCCTCCCGATGTTCGAAAAGCACCGCGCCTGGACTGAGTTAGGCCGCAGTGCCCGCGCCAAGCCTCGAGCCCTGGTCGGAAGCGAAGGCGATGGCTGCACCAAAATTCGACGATGCGCCTAATTTCACATCGCGCCCGGCCGCCGCGGGATCGACGCCACGCGCGCGCGTTGACCGGATATCGACGCCTCGTTACGCTTCGGCGCGATGGGGATGGGGTCCCCCGAAACCGCCCGTGACGGCTGATGACTCCTACCGCGCAGCAATGGCGGTAGGATTCTGTCCGCGCCGCCGCAGGGCGGTTTTTGATTGCCCTGAGCCATCAAGGAGCGACCATGGGCTTCCTGATCGTGTTTCTCGGCGGCGGCCTCGGGGCCGCGATGCGCCACGGCGTCAATCTCGTCATGGCGCGCTGGCTCGGCACGCACTTCCCGTATGCGACGTTGACGGAGAATGTCACCGGCTCGCTGGTGATGGGCCTGCTGGCGGGCTATTTCGCGTTCGCGGGTGAGGTGCCGCAGCACTGGCGGCTGTTTTTCACCACCGGGATCCTCGGCGGCTACACGACGTTCTCGGCGTTCTCGCTCGATACCGCGCTGCTATACGAGCGCGGCGAACTCGGCCTTGCGGCGCTCTACGTGCTGCTGTCGGTCGGGCTGTCGATTGGCGGCCTGTTCGCCGGGCTGGCGATCGTCAGGCACTTTGCCTGAACTGTTGCTCTGCGCGTTGATGTGCCGAAGCGGGCGTCGCTTCAGCCCATCGGCTGCATGCCGAGCTTGTCAAGCAGCCGCATGTCGCGGTCGCGCCCGGGATTGGCTGTGGTGAGCAGCTTCGGCCCGTAGAAGATCGAGTTGGCGCCGGCCAAAAAGCACAGCGCCTGCGTCTCTTCGCTCATGTCCTCGCGCCCGGCAGAGAGCCGCACCACCGAGGCCGGCATGGTGATGCGGGCGACCGCAATCGTGCGTACGAAGTCGAGCGAATCGATCTGGCCCGCCGGTGCCGCGCCGCTGGCCAGCGGCGTGCCCTCGACCCGGACCAGCAGGTTGATCGGCACCGATTCGGGATGCGCCGGCAGCGACGCCAGCGCCACGATCATGCCAACCCGGTCCTCGGCGCTTTCGCCCATGCCGACGATGCCACCGCAGCAGACATGGATGCCGGCGTCGCGCACATGGGCGAGGGTATCGAGCCGCTCTTGATAAGTGCGGGTGGTGATGATGGCACCGTAATATTCGGGCGAGGTGTCGAGGTTATGGTTGTAGTAGTCGAGCCCGGCCGACTTGAGACGGTGCGCCTGGCGATCGTCGAGCATGCCGAGCGTGGCGCAGGTTTCGAGCCCGAGCGCTTTGACACCCGCCACCATGGCGCACACCTTGTCGAGGTCGCGCTCCTTGGGCTCACGCCACGCCGCGCCCATGCAGAAGCGGCTGGCGCCGGACTGCTTCGCGGCGCGCGCCTCGGCGAGAACAGCGTCGAGCGACATCAGCTTGGCCGCTTCCACGCCGGTGTCGAAGTGAGCGCTCTGCGGGCAGTAGGCGCAATCCTCGGGGCAGCCGCCGGTCTTGATCGACAGCAGCGTGGAAATCTGCACCTCGGTCGGGTCGAAATGGGCGCGGTGGACGCTCTGGGCGCGGAACAGCAATTCCGGGAACGGCAACGCGAAAAGGGAGCGCACCTCCTGGCGGGTCCAGTCGTGACGAATCGCGGCGCCAGCCGATCGGTTGGTATCTCGTTCGATCAGGAGAGACATTGCGCGCGCTCCATTCGCTCTCTCAGGCCGGCTCGACGCCGAAGCCTTCGAGCCAAGCGTTGTGACGATTCACCATAAGGCTGTGGTTGGCCGGAACAAGCCCGGCAAAGTCACGCAAGGGAATGCGGCCGAGGGCCTGAATTTGACCGAATATCGCGTTTCCTGAAATCCATTCACATCTCCGCGGGCCATCTTCCAATTCAGCGAATTAGTCGCTAGATAGCCGCCATCGGTCCCCTTCCGCAGGGGGCTCGCAGACGTTCCCCCACCAGGAGCAACTCTCTCAACCATGAGCCATACCGATTCGATTCAGGATCGCCTGAACCGCGCCTCCGAAGCAAAAAACGCCCTGCTGGCGAAATTCAAGCAGGCGGCAGACCCCAAAAGTCCTGAATTTGTCGAGAAAATGCGGCAACGCGAATCGATCGCGAAGGCTCGTGCCGAGCGCGAATCGCAACGCAAGGCGGCGCGGGAAGAGCACGAGCGCGAGGTTGCCCGACAGGCTGCCATCGCCGCTGCGGCCGAGGCCGAGGCGAAGCGCATCGCCGAAGAAGAGGCCGCCCGCGCGGCCGCGCTCGCGTCGGCCGAACAGGCAGAGCGCCAGTACGCGCTGGAGGCCGAGCAGAAGGCTGCCCGCGACGCCCGTTACGCCGCACGCAAGGCGGCAAAGAAGAAGCGCCGTCGCGGCTACTGAGGTCTGATCGCGCAGCGAATGCGCCGCAAATCGAAGAACCGCAGGATGGGTTGCGTGATTGCGCAACCCATTCGCTTTTCAGGGACCTACGGGCGCGGCAACGGTCCGCGCTTGTCCGGCGGCGGCAGGCCCCGGAACCAGGCGCCGAGCCAGATCGAGGCCGCGTTCACCAGGCCGAACACCGCGAGCGCCAGCCCCAACGCCACGAACACGCCGGCAATCGACCCCGAGAGACGCAGCGCCAGGTAGCCGCCCGCCCCGGCGATTGCGAGCCGAAGCAGGCCCGCGAGCAGCGGCCATCCCAGCCGGCCGGCGCCCTGCGAGGCGAAGTAGAGCGCCATTCCGGCGCCGAAGAAGCCGTAGAACGGCCCGACGATCCGCAGGTATTGCGCGCCCACCGCCAGCATCGTTGGATCGTCGCCGAACAGACCGAGCCAGGCTTCGGGAAACAGTGCCGCCGCAATGCCGATCGCGCCGGTGACCGCGCCCGCAATGGCGCCGCCGGTCCAGGCAATGCGCATCGCGCGCTCGCGCCGGCCGGCGCCGATATTCGTTCCGACCATGGCAACGAGAGGCGCCCCAAGTCCGAAGGCTAAGGGAATCAGCAGATATTCCAGCCGCACGCCGGTGCCGTAGCCGGCGACGGCGGCAGGGCCGTCGGCGCCGACCAGCCCGGTGGCGATAGCGATCGTCAGGTTGGTGGTGACGGCGACGAGAGAGGCGACCGCGCCGATGCGCAGGATCTCGTAGGCCGGCGGCCAGGTCAGCCGCGGCGGCCGCAGTGCCGGGTGCAGCACGCCGCGACCCGACCAAATGTAGAGCGCGAAGATCGCGCTGCCGATCGCGTAGTAGACGATCACCGCGACCGCGCCGCCGACGATGCCGAGCCGCGGCACGATGCCGAAGCCGAAGATGAGGATCGGCGAGACCGGGATCAGAACGAGGGCGCCCACGCAGGCCACCGCCGCGGGCAGCCACATGTTGCCGGTGCCTCGGACCACGTTGGCGAGCGAGTTGAACAGCCAGATCAAAACCGCCCCGGCGAACAGCGTGTCCGAGTAGGCGAGCGCCGCGTGGAGCGAGTCGCCGCTGCCGCCCATGGCGGCGTAAAGCGCACGGCCGCCCAGGAATGCCGCCAGCGTGGTGAGGAGCCCAAGCCCGATCGCGATGGCGACCGCATGCCAGACCAGGGCGTCAGCGGCCTCGCGCCGGCCGGCACCGAGCGTGCGGGCGACCGCCGACGAGATGCCGCCGCCCATCGCGCCGGCCGACATCATCTGGATCAGCATCACCACGGGAAACACCAGCGCCATGCCGGCGAGTGCGTCGGTGCCGAGCTTGGCGACGAAATAGGTCTCGATCAGCCCGACCGAGGCCTGCACCATCGTCAAAACGATGTTCGGCCAGGCGAGACGCAGCAGCGTCGCGCCGATCGGGCCTTCGAGCAGCCGCCGCGTACGCGGGTCCATCTGCAGCTCTGCGATCGGCCTGCTCATAGCGCTCCTTCGCGGCCGGCCCCGTGGAGGCGGGGTCCAGGTCCAGGCGCGGCAGCTGCCGACCTACGAACCGGACTTGCACGGGCAGGGACCCGTTACGTGGCTCAATTCGAGCCGAAAATCTGCTAGGGAGATACGGAACGCTGCCATGCAGACGTGCGGGCCGAGGTGTCCTTGAACAGACCGCGACCATTCCTAACGGTGATTGCCGCGCCCGTCATGTGGTGGCTTGCCTGCGGATCGGCCGTGTGGGCGCAGACCCCGGGCAACTCGCCGCCGTCGGCTGCGGCTGCACTCGTCGCCGCAAAGAGCTGGGGGTATCAGCTCCAGCGCATCAAACCGGAGAAGCTTGCAGCCATCCCGCACGATGTCTTCGTGCTCGATTATTCGCGCGACGGTACCGATGCGCGCGCGCTGACCGCTAAAGAAGTTGCCGCACTGAAGACCAAGCCGGACGGCAGCCGCCGCGTCGTGCTGGCCTATCTGTCGATCGGCGAAGCCGAGAAGTATCGCTATTACTGGCAGCCTGACTGGGAAACCGCCTCGCTTGCGCCAGCGTGGCTGGCGCCGCCCAACAAGAGATGGCGGACCAACTTTCCGGTGCGCTACTGGGATGCGGACTGGCAGGCGATCGTGTTCGCGGGCGAGAACAGTTATCTGGCGCGGATCGTGGCCGCCGGCTTCGATGGCGTCTATCTCGATCGGGTCGATGCGTTCGAGGAATTCGAGAGCGAGAACCCGCAGGCGCGCGGTGAGATGATCGCCTTCATCAATGCGCTCGCCGCGCATGCGCGCGTGCTCCGGCCGGGCTTCCTGGTGGTGCCGCAGAACGGCGAGGAACTGCTGGACGACGCCGGCTATCGCGCCACCATCGACGCCATCGCCAAGGAGGACCTCCTGTTCGGCGACGGCCGGCCCAAGCGTCCGAACAAGCCTGACCGTATCGCCGACAGTCTCGGCCATCTCGAACCCATGCGCCGCGATCGCAAGCCGGTGTTCGTTGTCGAATACATCGACAAGCCGGAAGACGTTGCCGCCGCGCGGAAGCGGATCGAGGAACTCGGTTTCGTTCCGCACTTCGCCATCCGCCGGCTCGACACCATGCGCGAGGGCGATCTGCTGCCGCCCAAGAAATCATCTCCAAAAATCGGTTCTCCTCCCCCGTCACCCTGAGGTGCACGGCGCAGCCGTGCCTCGAAGGGCGATGGGCCCCGGTCTGGGCCACATCGGGGCTGTGCATCCTTCGAGGCTCGCCATGGCGGGATCGCGCCTCAGGATGACGGATTGAGGTCGGATGCCCTTGCCACGCACATCTGCTGCGGTGCGCCAAAATGCGCAGGGGCGGCGCCTGCCGACATTTCGTTGCGGCGCTGCGGGCGTTCACGAAATTGCACAACGCGTTCACGAAATCGCAAGGCTGCTCAGACTGTTGGCATTGCCGGGCGGGTTTGCGAGCTTATATCCTTGAAACGATTCCAGATCGCCCTGGCGATCCTGCGATTCCGACGGCAGACTGCACGCGCGCCTGTTTCCCTGGAGACCATCGCGCCATGGCGCCTAACCATGTGACCCTGGACGACAAGTACGACCTGACGAAGAGCCGCATCTTCGTCACCGGTTTCCAGGCGATCGTCCGCCTCTGCCTGATGCAGAAGGAACGCGACCGGCTCGCCGGTCTCAATACCGCGGGCTACGTCACCGGCTACCGCGGTTCGCCGCTCGGCACCCTCGACCTGCAGTTCATCCGCGCGCAGAAATCGCTCGACAAATACGACATCAAGTTCCAGTCCGGCATCAACGAGGACATCGCCGCGACCGCGCTCTGGGGCACGCAGCAGGCGGAGTTGCGCGGCGAAGGCAAGTTCGACGGCGTGTTCGGTCTCTGGTACGGCAAGGGGCCTGGCGTCGACCGCACCGGCGACGTGTTCCGCCACGCCAATTTCGCCGGTACTTCGAAGCACGGCGGTGTGCTGGCGCTGATGGGCGACGACCACACGGCGGAATCCTCCACCACCGCGCACCAGTCCGAGTATCACTTCATCGACGTGATGATCCCGATCCTGAACCCGGCGGGCGTGCAGGAGATTCTGGACTACGGCCTCTACGGCTGGGCGATGTCGCGCTACTGCGGCACCTGGGTGGCGCTGAAGTCGATGCACGAGACGGTGGAATCGACCGCCGTGATCGACGGCAGCCTGGAGCGGGCCAACATCGTCATCCCGACCGACTTCGAGATGCCGGAGGGCGGCCTCAACATCCGCCTGCGCGACACTATTCTGGGCCAGGAAGCACGGCTGCACGACTACAAGCGTGATGCGATGCTGGCCTTCGTGCGCGCCAACAAGCTCAACCGCTACATCACGTCAGGCGGGCGCAACCCGAAGATCGGCATCATCACGGTCGGCAAGAGCTATCTCGACGTCCGTCAGGCGCTCGACGAACTCAGCCTCGACGAGGTCAAGTGCAACGATCTCGGCATCCGGCTCTACAAGATCGGCTGCCCGTGGCCGATCAGCCGACAGGACCTCAAGCAGTTCGCCGAGGGGCTCGAGCTGATCATCGTGGTCGAGGAGAAGCGCTCGCTGCTCGAGGTTCAGGTGCGCGAGGAGCTTTACGGCACCGCCAATCAGCCGGTCTGCATCGGCAAGAAGGACGAACTGGGCAACTGGCTCTTCCCGGTCAAAGGCGCGCTCGACCCCAACGATGTCGCGCTCTGCATCGGCGAGCGCATCCTGCAGCGGATCGGTCCGAACGAGCAGATCGCCGCCGAAGTCGCGCGCCTCAAGGAGGCGCAGCGGGTTCTGGCCGAGACCAGGGACATCGCGGCGCGCACGCCCTATTTCTGCTCCGGCTGTCCGCACAACACCTCGACGGTGGTGCCGGAAGGCATGCGCGCCTATGCGGGCATCGGCTGCCACTACATGGCGCAGTGGATGGATCGCTCGACGCTCGGCTACACCCAGATGGGCGGCGAGGGCGCCAATTGGATCGGCGAGGCGCCATTCAGCAAGCGCAAGCACGTCTTCCAGAATCTCGGCGACGGCACCTACAACCATTCGGGTTACATGGCGATCCGTGGCGCGATCGCGTCCGGCGTCAACATCACCTACAAGATTCTGTTCAACGACGCCGTGGCGATGACCGGCGGCCAGGCCAACGACGGCGGCCTCACGGTGCCGCAGATCGCCCGCCAGGTTGCGGCGGAGGGCGCCAAGAAGATCGTCGTCGTTACCGACGAGCCGTGGAAATACGCCAAGAGCGAAGACTGGCCGAAAGGCCTCACCATCCATCATCGCGACGAGCTCAACGAGGTGCAGAAGAGCCTCGCCGACGTGCCGGGCGTCACCGTACTGATCTACGACCAGACCTGCGCGGCCGAGAAGCGCCGGCGGCGGAAGCGCGGGCTGTTTCCCGATCCCGACAAGCGCGTCATCATCAACGAGCTGGTCTGCGAGGGCTGCGGCGACTGCGGCGTCAAGTCGAACTGCGTCTCGGTGCAGCCGCTCGAGACCGAGTGGGGTCGCAAGCGCACCATCGACCAGTCGAGCTGCAACAAGGACTACTCTTGCCTGCGCGGCTTCTGCCCGTCCTTCGTGACGGTGCATGGTGCGCAACTCAAGAAGGGCACCGGCGTCGCCGCCGAACACGCGCCGGTCGCCTTACCCGAACCCAAACTGCCGGCGATCGACGGCACCTATGACATCATCGTCACCGGGGTCGGCGGCACCGGCGTTGTCACCATCGGCGGGATTCTCGGCATGGCGGCGCACATCGAGGGCAAGGGCGTCGGCGTGCTCGACCAGGCCGGCCTCGCCCAGAAGGGCGGCGCGGTCTACAGCCACATGCGCATCGCCGAGCGCCCGGAGGACATTCACGCGATCCGCGTCTCGGCCGCCAGCGCCGAGCTGGTGCTGGGCGGCGACATCGTCGTCGTCGGCAACAAGAAGATTCTGGCGGCGGTCAAGCACGGCAAGACCGACATGGTGATCAACCTCGCCGAGTTCCTGCCGGGCGATTTCACCCGCAACGCCGACTACTCGCTGCCGACTGAGCGGCTCAAGCGCGCCATCGTCAAGGACGCCGGTGCGGAGAAGACGCATTTTATCGATGCGTCGCGCGCGGCCAGCGTGCTGTTCGGCAATACCGTCGGCGCCAACATTTTCCTGGTGGGCTATGCCTACCAGCTCGGCTCCATCCCGCTCGCGGCGGCGTCGATCGAGCAGGCGATCGAGCTCAACGGCGAAGCGGTGGCGATGAACAAGGCGGCGTTCCATTGGGGCCGCCGCGCCGTGGTCGAGCCGGCCGCGCTCGAAGCGTTGCTCAAGCCGTCGGCGGAGGCCGGCAGCGACGCCCGCCGGCTATCGCAGTCGTTCGACGAGATCGTCGAACGCCGGGTCGCGTTCCTCGCCGCCTACCAGAGCGCGCGCTATGCGCGGCGCTATCGCTCGTGGGTCGAAAAGGCGACGGCCGCTGAGACCGAATTCGCTCCGGGCCGCAGCGGCCTCGCCGAAGCGGTGGCGCGCTATCTGTTCAAGCTGATGGCCTACAAGGACGAGTACGAGGTGGCGCGGCTCTACAGCGACGGCGCCTTCCAGCGGCAGGTGGCCAACGAACTCGGCGGCGACAACCTGCGCTTTCATGTGCATCTCTCGCCGCCGCTCCTGGCGCGCACCGACAAGTCGACCGGCGAGCCGAAGAAGATGACGTTTGGGCCTTGGGTCTTCACGCTGTTCGGGGTGCTGGCGAAGTTCAAGTTCCTGCGCGGCACGTTCCTCGACCCGTTCGGCTATTCGGCTGAGCGCCGGACCGAACGCAAGCTTGTGCGCCAGTATCACGCCATGCTGAGCGAGGTGCTGGCCAAGCTCACGCCCGAGAACCATCACCTAGCGGTCGGCCTCGCGGCGATTCCGGAGAAGATCCGCGGCTTCGGTCACGTCAAGCAACGCCATCTTGCGGCCGCCAAGGCCGACGAGGCCGCGCTGTTCGAACAGTTCCGCTCCGGCCCGCCGCCGCTGCTCAAGGCCGCGGAGTAGGCGGGGAGGGAGCGTCTCGCCTTTGTCAAGGAAATCTGCCTGGTTGTCGGCAATAACCTGCTGCGCGATGAAACCGCGAAATACAAAGCGCCGCGGTAGATTCGGCAGGCGGATTTTCCCTTGCTACAGCAACCGGTTCAGGCTTGATACGCGCGATCTGCACGCCCCGCCTCATCTCGGGGCTTGGATGATGTGCGATTCGGAGGAATGGAATGTTGTCGATTGATCGTTGCATGCATGCTGCGCTGGTCTTTGTTGCGCTCGTGGCCGGCGCGCCTGCACTGGCGCAGAGCTATCCGACGCGACCGATCACCATCGTCATTCCGATCGGCGCCGGAACCGGCATGGACCTGCTGGCGCGCGTGTACGGCGAGAAATTGTCGCAGCGCCTCGGCAAGCCGGTGATCGTCGAGAACCGGCCGGGCGCCGGACTGACGTTGGCGCCGTCCACGGTCGCCAGCGCGCCGCCCGACGGCTACACGCTGATGGTCGCCGTTACCGGAACCTTTGCGACTTATCCGGTGCTATACAAGAAGCTTAAATACGATCCCAAAGATTTCACGCCGATCGCCATGTACGTGAAATCGCCGTTTGTCCTGGTGGTCAATCCCGATCTGCCGGCTCGTTCCGCGCTGGAGTTCATCAACCTTGCCAAGTCCAAGGTGCCACCGCTCACCTACAGCACGCCGGGCGCCGGCACGATGCAGCATCTTGCCGTCGAAGCCATGCGGCGGATATTCCACTTCGACCTGACGCAGGTTCCCTACCGCAACACGCAGCAATCGGTGACCGACATCGTGGCCGGGCACGTCAACTCCGGAGTGGCGGAAGCCGGCGCGTCTATTCCGTTGATCAAGCAGGACAAGCTTCGCGCGCTCGCGGTCACGTCTACGAGCCGGTTTGCGACGCTGCCGGATGTACCGCCGTTTGCCGAGGCCGCGAAAGCGCCCGGCTTCGAGGCGGTGTCGTGGCACGCGTTGGTTGCCCCTGCCGGGACGCCGCGCGAGATCGTCGAGCGTCTGCACACCGAGATGAAGGAGATCATGGCCTCACCCGAGATCACCGCCCAGGTCGTCAAGCTCGGTCTGATTCCATTTCCGACGCCTTCGATTCCGGAAATGCAGGCCTACATCAAGTCCGACCAGGAGAAGTGGGGCGCGATCGTGCGCGACCTCGGTCTCGCCGGAACGCAGTGAACTGGTCGAAAGGCCCGCTGTTGTTCGTTGGAATCGAAACTCTCTCCGTTCGTCCCCGCGCAAGCGGGGACCCAGGACGACAAATGCTGAGATGCTTTGCTCTGGGTTCCCGCTTGCGCGGGAACGAACGGGAGAGGGCCTGCCACAAATCGTAGGCTCGCGTTACCGCGGCAGCAAGGTCGAGCCCATCAGAAACTTGTCGACCGCGTGCGCGGCCTGGCGGCCTTCGCGGATCGCCCAGACCACCAGCGACTGGCCGCGGCGCATGTCGCCCGCGGCGAACACCTTCGGGTTCGAGCTCTGGTACGCGACCATGTCGGCCTTGACGTTGCCGCGCTGGTCGAGCGCAAGCCCCAGCGACTTGAGCAGGCCCTCGTGCACCGGATGCACGAAGCCCATCGCCAGCAGCACGAGATCGGCCGGAATGTCGAACTCGCTGCCGGGGATCGGCTTGAACGCGTTGTCGACGCGCGCGCAGTGCAGCGTTTTGACCTCGCCGTTCTCGCCCGAGAATTTCACCGTCCCGACGGCGAAGTCCCGCTCGACGCCTTCCTCGTGGCTTGACGAGATGCGCAGCTTCAGCGGCCAGAACGGCCACGTCATCATCTTGTTCTCGTGCTCGGGTGGCTGCGGCATGATCTCGAAATTGGTCACCGACACCGCGCCCTGGCGGATCGACGTGCCGATGCAGTCGGAGCCGGTGTCGCCGCCGCCGATCACAACGACCCGCTTGCCGGTCGCCAGGATCGGCTCGCTGCCGTCGGCGGGCTCGCCACTGACGCGGCGGTTCTGCTGCGGCAGGAAATCCATCGCGAAGTGGATGCCCTTGAGCTCGCGGCCCGGGATCGGCAGGTCGCGCGCCTTCTCGGCGCCGCCGGTCAGCACCACGGCGTCGTAGCCCTTCATCAGTTCATCCGCCGGCACGTTGACGCCGACATGGGCGCCGTAGTGGAAGGTTACGCCCTCGGCTTCCATCTGCTGGACGCGCTTGTCGATGTAGTGTTTCTCCATCTTGAAGTCCGGGATGCCGTAGCGCATCAGGCCGCCGGCCTTGGCGAACTTCTCGTAGACATGGACGTCGTGTCCGGCGCGCGCGAGTTGCTGTGCGCAAGCCATCCCGGCGGGGCCCGAGCCGACTACCGCGACCTTCTTGCCGGTCTTCTTCACTGCCGGCTCCGGCACGATCCAGCCCTGCTCATAGGCGCGGTCGGCGATCGCGCATTCGATGGTCTTAATGGCCACCGGGTTGTCGTCGATATTGAGCGTGCAGGACGCCTCGCAGGGCGCCGGGCACACCCGCCCGGTGACTTCCGGAAAATTGTTGGTCGAGTGCAGGTTGCGCGCCGCCTCGCGCCAGTGGCCGCGATAGACCAGGTCGTTCCAGTCCGGAATCTGGTTGTTGACCGGGCAGCCGGTCGGCGCACCGGTCATCGCATTCGATCCGTGGCAGTACGGGATGCCGCAGTCCATGCAGCGCGCCGCCTGCTTCCTGGTTTCGTCCTCAGGGAGCGGCAGCACGAACTCGCGCCAATGCTTGATGCGCGCTTCGACCGGCTCGTAGTCGCGGTCTTCGCGTTCGTACTCAAGGAAACCGGTGATCTTGCCCATTATTGACGCAGCGCCCTTGATCTTTCCGTTCGTCCCCGCGAAAGCGGGGACCCAGTCTTCCTAGGCTGCTATCTCGTCGTAAAGATCGCGCCAGGTCGGATTAATGCGCTCGATGAGCTGCAGCTTCCAGATTCGATTCCACTTCTTGATTTGGCGTTCGCGCCTGAGAGCCGCTTCGCGCGTGTCGTGCTGCTCGTACCAAACCAACATCTTCACACCGTATTGCTTGGTGAACCCTGGGAACACATCGTTCTTGTGCTGCCAAATGCGCTGCAAAAGATTGTCCGTCATTCCAGTGTAAAGCGTTCCGTTCCGGCGGCTAGTAACAATGTACACGTAAAAGCTCATTGTCCGATTCTGGGTCCCCGCTTGCGCGGGGACGAACGGGGATCAAGTCTTATTCCGCCGCCTGCATGGTGCGCGCTTTCTCCATCTCGGCGAGCGCGCGGCGATATTCGACCGGCATCACCTTGCGGAACTTCGGCCGGTAGTGCTC
Source organism: Xanthobacteraceae bacterium (assembly GCA_050179645.1). GTDB lineage: Bacteria > Pseudomonadota > Alphaproteobacteria > Rhizobiales > Xanthobacteraceae > VAZQ01. The sequence continues at coordinate 15,485 of JBFXEX010000085.1, forward strand.
CCAGGCGGCGAGAATGTCGGCCGCCCGCTTCGAGCCGGTGAGCCGCTGGTGGCGGGTGATGAGGAGGTGCAGCCGCTCGCAATCATAGCGGCTCATGTCCTCCAGCACCTCGACCCGGCCGTGCGACTGCAGGTCCTTGCCGTGATGATAGACGCTGGCGGCGGCCGCTTCTTCCTCGGGCATCGGCTCAAGTTCGACCATCGCCATGTTGCAGCGGGTCTCGAAGGTGTCGTCCTCGTCGAGCACGTAGGCGATTCCACCAGACATGCCGGCGGCGAAGTTGCGCCCGGTGCGGCCGAGTACCACCACGATGCCGCCGGTCATATACTCGCAGCAATGGTCGCCTGCGCCCTCGACCACCGCGATGGCGCCGGAGTTGCGCACCGCGAACCGCTCGCCGGCGACGCCGCGGAAGTAGCATTCGCCCTCGATCGCGCCGTACATCACGGTGTTGCCGACGATGATCGACTCCTCCGGCACGATGCCAGCATCGGCGACCGGCCGCACGATGATGCGGCCGCCCGAGAGGCCCTTGCCGACATAGTCGTTGCCTTCGCCCTCGAGCTCGAAGGTAACGCCGTGCGCGAGCCAGGCGCCGAAGCTCTGGCCGGCGGTGCCGGTGAACTTGACGTGGATGGTGTCGGTCGGCAGGCCTTCGTGGCCGTAGCGTTTGGCGATCTCGCCCGACAGCATGGCGCCGGCGGTCCGGTCGGTATTGCGGATCGTGGTGACGATCCGCACCGGCGCACCACGGTCAAGCGCGGCTTGCGCGTCGGCGATCAGCCGGCGGTCGAGCGCGCGGTCGAGGTGATGGTCCTGCGCCTCGCAGTTGTAGATTTTCACGCCGGCAGGCGCGTGCGGTTTGTGGAACAGCTTGGAGAAATCCAGGCCCTTCGCCTTCCAGTGCTCGATCACGTGGCGCTTGTCGAGCATCTGCATCTGCCCGACCATCTCGGAGAAACTTCGGTAGCCCATCGCCGCCATGATCTCGCGAACCTCCTCGGCGACGAAGAAGAAGAAGTTGATGACGTGCTCGGGCTGGCCGACGAACTTCTTGCGCAGCACCGGGTCCTGGGTCGCCACGCCGACCGGGCAGGTGTTGAGGTGGCACTTGCGCATCATGATGCAGCCGGCCGCGATCAACGGCGCGGTCGAGAAGCCGAACTCGTCGGCGCCGAGAAGCGCGCCGACCACCACGTCGCGGCCGGTGCGGATGCCGCCGTCGACCTGCACGGCGATGCGGCCGCGCAGGCGGTTGGCGACCAGAGTCTGATGGGTTTCGGCAAGACCGATCTCCCAGGGGCTGCCGGCGTGCTTGATCGAGGTGAGGGGGCTCGCGCCAGTACCGCCCTCGAAGCCCGAAATGGTGACGTGATCGGCGCGCGCCTTGGAAACGCCGGCCGCGACGGTGCCGACACCAACCTCGGAGACAAGCTTCACCGAGACCAGCCCCGCCGGATTGACGTTCTTGAGATCGAAAATGAGCTGCGCGAGGTCCTCGATCGAGTAGATGTCGTGGTGCGGCGGCGGCGAGATGAGACCGACGCCCGGCGTCGAGTGCCGCACCTTGGCGATGGTCTGGTCGACCTTGTGGCCGGGCAGTTGGCCGCCTTCGCCGGGCTTGGCGCCCTGCGCCATCTTGATCTGCATCACGTCGGAGTTGACGAGATATTCGGTGGTGACGCCGAACCGGCCGGACGCGACCTGCTTGATCGCCGAGCGCATCAGGTCGCCGTTCGGCAGCGGCTTGAAGCGGTCGGATTCTTCGCCGCCTTCGCCGGTGTTCGACTTGCCGCCGATGCGGTTCATGGCGATCGCGAGCGTTGTGTGCGCCTCGCGCGAGATCGAGCCGAACGACATCGCGCCGGTGGCGAACCGCTTGACGATGCTCTCGGCCGGCTCGACCTCTTCGAGCGGCACCGGCACGCGGCCTTCGTCTTCGGCCGACTTCAGCCGGAACAGGCCACGGATGGTCAGCAGCCTTTCGGACTGCTCGTTCGAGACCTTGGCGTAGGCGCGGTATTGGTCGGGCAGATTGGCGCGAACCGCGTGTTGCAGGGCCGACACTGTCGCGGCGGTCCAGACGTGGTCCTCGCCGCGGATGCGGAACTGGTACTCGCCGCCAACGTCGAGTGAATCGCGATAGATCGGCGTCTCGTTAAAGGCGTCGCGGTGTCGGCGGACGCTTTCCTCGGCGATCTGGGTGAGGCCGACGCCTTCGATCCGGGTGGCGGTGCCGGTGAAATACTCTGCGACGAAATCCGACTTGAGGCCAATGGCGTCGAAGATCTGCGCGCCGCAATAGGACTGATAGGTCGAGATGCCCATCTTGGACATCACCTTGAGCAGGCCCTTGCCGACCGACTTGATGTAACGCTTGACGATTTCTTTCTCGTCGAGTTTGACCGGCAGATCGTCCTTCATGGCGATCAGGGTCTCGAACGCCAGATACGGATTGATCGCTTCGGCGCCGTAGCCGGCGAGGCAGGCGAAGTGATGCACCTCCCGCGGCTCGCCCGATTCGACGACGATGCCGACCGAGGTGCGCAGCCCCTGGCGGATCAGATGATGATGGACGGCCGCGCAAGCGAGCAGCGACGGCATCGGGATGCGGTCGACGCCGGCGCGCCGGTCGGACAGGATGATGATGTTGATGCCTTCGCGCACGGCGGCCTCGGCGCGGGCGCACAGCGCATCGAGCGCATCCTTGAGGCCGTCGCCGCCGTGCTCGGCCGGCCAGGTGGTGTCGAGGAAACGCGACCTGAAGTGGCCATCGCCGATCTCCGAGATCGAGCGGATTTTTTCCAGGTCGGCATTGGTGAGGATCGGCTGGCGCACCTCGAGCCGCTTGCTGCGGGCAAGACCTTCGACATCGAACAGGTTCGGCCGCGGCCCGATGATCGAGACCAGGCTCATCACCAGCTCTTCGCGGATCGGGTCGATCGGCGGGTTCGTGACCTGCGCGAAGTTCTGTTTGAAGTAGGTGAACAGGAGCTTCGGCTTGTCGGATAGTGCTGAGATCGGTGTGTCGTTGCCCATCGAGCCGACCGCTTCCTCGCCCTGGATCGCCATCGGCGACATCAGGATGCGCAGGTCCTCCTGGGTGTAGCCGAACGCCTGCTGCCGATCGAGCAACGCGAGATTGGACAGTGCCGCCTCGCCGGGCGCGGCCGGCTGGTCTTCCAGCACGATCTGCGTGCGCTCCAGCCACTCCTTGTAAGGATGGCTCTTGGCCAGCGTCGACTTCAGCTCCTCGTCCGGGATGAGGCGGCCCTCTTCGAGGTCCACCAGCAGCATCTTGCCGGGCTGCAGCCGCCACTTGGTGACGATGTCCTTCTCGGGGATCGGCAGCACGCCCATCTCGGACGCCATGATGATGCGGTGGTCGCGCGTCACAAAATAGCGGGCAGGGCGCAGGCCGTTGCGGTCGAGCGTGGCGCCGATCTGCCGGCCGTTGGTGAAGGCGATCGCTGCCGGGCCGTCCCATGGCTCCATCAGCGCGGCGTTGTATTCGTAGAAGGCGCGACGCTCTTCATCCATCAGCGGATTGCCGGCCCAGGCCTCGGGAATCATCATCATCACCGCGTGCGCAAGCGAGTAGCCGCCCATGGTGAGGAATTCGAGCGCGTTGTCGAAGCAGGCGGTGTCCGACTGGCCCTCGTACGAAATCGGCCAGAGCTTCTCGATGTCGTCGCCGAATAGCGGTGAGGACACCGATGCCTGGCGCGCCGCCATCCAGTTGTTGTTGCCGCGCAGTGTGTTGATCTCGCCGTTGTGGGCGACCATCCGATACGGGTGCGCGAGGGACCAGGTCGGAAAGGTGTTGGTCGAGAACCGCTGGTGGACCAGCGCGAGCGCGCTGACGAAGTCCGGGTCGTGCAGATCGGGATAATAGGCGCCGAGCTGGTCGGCCAGGAACATGCCCTTGTAGACCACGGTGCGGCAGGAAATCGATACAGGGTAATAACCCGACAGCCGGCGTTCGCGCCTCATGTAAATGCGGCTCGAAATCCACTTGCGCAGGATGTAGAGCCGGCGCTCGAACTCGTCTTCGCTCGTAATCTTCTTCCCGCGTCCGATGAACACCTGCTGGTGCACCGGCTCGGTCGGCTTCACCGATTCGCCGAGCGTCGAATTGTCGGTCGGGATGTCGCGCCAGCCAAGGAGCGTCATGCCTTCCTGCTTGATCTTCTGCGCGTAGATGTCGCGGATGATCTGCCGCCAGTCCGGGTCGCGCGGCATGAACAGGTTGCCGACCGCGTACTCGCCGGGTGGCGGCAGCGCAAAGCCGAGCTTCTTCGCCTCCTTGGCGAAGAAGGCGTGCGGAATCTGCACCAGGATGCCGGCGCCGTCGCCGGCCCGGGGGTCGGCTCCGACCGCACCGCGGTGCTCGAGATTGCACAGGATCGCCAGCGCGTCCTCGACCATGGCGTGCGACTTGCGGCCCTTGATGTCGGCGATGAAGCCGACACCGCAGGAATCCTTCTCCAGCGCCGGGTCGAACAGGCCCTGCGCCTCCGGCCAAGCGGCTTCCTCAGCCGCGCCAACCCCTCCGGCTGGCACAACTTGGCGCACGCGCCCTTCTTTCCCGCTTCGATCCGCGCTCATGCCGATCCTCGCCTCTCGCGGGGCCACCCGCGCCAAGTATCGCGCCTGGTTCCAGGAGCGAACGCCCGCTCCGGCCTCTCCGGCGGCATTGTGCAGTGCCGTTGCAATCCGTCGCGCCGCCAGCCCAGGGCCCGGATGCTTGCGCCCGGGCATGACAAAAGCAAAGTCAGTGCCGGGCGGCCAACTGGGACAGCAATACTGTCCTAACATACCTTGCCAAATTCTAATCTTGGAAACAAGGGTTCACCTAACAGGAAATACCGGCTTCTCGCGGATTATTTCCTGATCGGGCCTTCGATGGGCGCGTGCGTCGGCGATAAGACGAAAGCCGCGCCAGATGCCAGAATATTGACCACGGATTTCGATTGGTCGATGCTGCGCCGCGCAATCGATCCGCTTCGCCACACTGCCGAGCCGATCCGGGGCGATTGCGTGGCCGCCGCTCGCGGCACGACTAATGGATCCCGCATGACCGATATTGCTGTGCGCTCAAGACCTCTGGCAGCGCCGCGCCGACGCTCGCTGATCGCCTCGATCGTGAGTGTGCTCGTTCCCTACGCGCTGGTTGGGCTCGGACTGCGCCTGCTCATGGCTTACGAGATCTTCCGCGAGGGCCAGTCGAAGATCGACGGCATGCTGCTCAACTTCAATGTGAGCGGGACGCAGTTCTCCGTCGTGCTGCCGGTTCAGGTCAAGCCGTCGACCTTGCAGCTGTTCGAGAGCCACTTTGCCGGTCTCGAGGTTCCGACCTGGATAATCGCTCACGTCTACGCCTATGCCGAGTTCCTGCTGCCGATCTGCCTGGTGCTCGGTTTCGTCACCCGCTTCTCCTCCCTGGTGCTGTTGATCCTGACGGTGCTGAGCGCGGTCTATGTTGCGCCCGAAGAGCTGTGGACGACTTACATCTACTGGATCGCTATCCTGCTGGTACTCTTATCGGCCGGCCCGGGCGCGCTCTCGTTCGACGCGCTGATCCGGTTCATCTACCAGCGCGACAAGACTCCGGAATTCCGCTGATCCATGACGGCGCGGACTGCATGAACTTCGCCAGCGACAACGCGGCCGGCGTCGCGCCGGAAATCCTGGCCGCGGTCTCGCGCGCCAATACCGGCGGAGCGCTGGCCTATGGCCGCGACGATTGGACCAAACGAGTGGAGCGGCGCTTTGCCGAAATTTTCGAGCACGACGTCGCGGTGTTCCTGGTGCCGACCGGGACGGCGGCGAACGCGCTGGCGCTGGCGCAACTCTCGCCGCCCTGGGGCGCGGTGCTGTGCCACGCCGAGGCGCATATCGCGACTGACGAATGCGGGGCGCCGGAATTCTTCGGCGGCGGCATCAAGCTGATCGGGCTGCCGGGCGACGCCGGCAAGATCGCGCCCGAGACATTGGAGTCGTGCTTCAAGCATCACCAGTGGGGTGGGCCGCACCACGTCAGTCCGGCCGTTGTCTCGCTGTCGCAGGCGACCGAAGCCGGCACGATCTATCGGGTCGACGAAATCCGCTGCCTTGCCGACATCGCTCATGCGCACAACACGGCGGTGCATCTCGACGGCGCGCGCTTGTCCGGAGCGCTGGCCCGGATGAATGCCAGCCCCGCCGATGCAACCTGGCGCGCCGGCGTCGACGTGCTCTCGTTCGGCGCCACCAAGGGCGGCGCACTGGCCGCCGAAGCGGTGGTATTTTTCGATCCCGCCCGTGCCGCCGGCATGTCGGAGCGCCGCAAGCGGGGCGGCCACCTGATTTCGAAGCACCGCTTCGTCGCCGCGCAGTTCGAGGCGTTCTTCGCCGGCGACTTGTGGCTCAAGCTTGCCCGCCACGCCAACGACATGGCCGACCGGCTCGCCGAGAAGCTGACGGCCGCCGGGCTCGTCCCGGTCTGGCCGGTCGAAGCCAATGAGGTGTTTGTGGTGCTGCCGGCGCGGACCGACCGGCGGCTTAAGGCCTCGGGTGCGATCTACTACCCCTGGATGGCGCAGGCACTGCCGGGGGGCCGGGTGCTGGCGGCAGACGAGGTCCTGGTTCGGCTGGTGACGTCGTTTGCCACCATTCCGGATGAGGTCGACCGTTTCGTTACCGCGGCGCGTCCCGGTTGATGCCATCCGGCGGACAAAGCCACGCCGTATTCCCAAGCAATGGTTAACGGCATGTGAAGCGCACGGCCCCGCGTGTGATCCGCAACGCAGGTTCAGGAGTCGTGACTTGAAACAGACCTATGCGATCTATGCCGGGTTGGTGGCGATCGGCCTCGCTTGCGCCGAGCCGGCGGCCGCCCAGCTGTTGGCCTATCCGCCCGCCGGCAACATGCCGCCGCACGAAGTCGTCACCCTGGTCCGCTCGACAGGGCTCGAGCCGGTCAGCCGTCCGGTCCGCCGCGGACCAGCCTATGTTCTGCATGCCGTCAATCCAGCGGGCCGGGAGGTTCGCGTCATCGTCGATGCCCGGCTGAGACGAATTGCTCGTGTGGTCCTGCTTGGACCCGCGCGTGCCGTGGCAGCCGACGTGCCGCCCTTGCCGGCGCCCTATGGCCGGCCGCCCGCTGGCATTGCCGGGGTTCCGGACGGCAACGGCCCCGGTGCGCGCGTCGGCGGATTGCCGCCCGATGTCGATGAGACCGAGCCCTATGGGCCGACTGCCGGCCAGCAGCCGTACGGTCAAATCGCCGCCGTGGGTACGGTGCCGGTGAGCCGGACCCCTGCGGTCAGCGCACCGCCGACCACGAGCCAAGCCGCTCCGCCGCCGTTGCCGCGACCGCGGCCGAAACTCGCCGCTGCCGAGCCGAGCGCGCCAGCACCCGTTGCGACGGTACCTGCGGTTGCGCCGGTGCCTGTTGCAGCGACGCCTACGGTTGCGCCGGTCCCCGCTGCGAGCGTAAGCACCGTTGCACCAGCGGCGACAGCCCAGACCAAGAGCATCGGCGCCACGGCCGCCGCCGAGATCCCGGTGTACGAGCCCACTTACGAGCAGAACGAATAGTGCATCGAAAAGCTTCGGCTTTCGGAAGCCACCTGCGCCATGCGCCCAAAATGAAAGCGCCCCGGAATCCGGGGCGCTCCCTCCAGTCGCTCAGACCGGTTGCCGTCAGGCAGCCTTCGCTTCAACCACCTTGGCCGTGCCGTTGCCACCGATCGCGATCTGGCGCGGCTTCTTGGCCTCGGGGATCTCGCGGACGAGGTCGACGTGCAGGAGTCCGTTCTCCAGCGACGCGCCCTTGACCTGGACGAAGTCGGCGAGTTGGAAGACGCGCTCGAAGGCGCGCGCGGCGATGCCCTGATAGAGCGTCTCGCCCTTCTGCTCGTCGACCTTGGTCTGCTTGTCGCCGCGGATCGTCAGGGCGTTTTCCTTGACCTCGATGCTGAGCTCAGGCTCGGCAAAGCCCGCTACCGCCACGGTAATGCGATAGTCGTTCTCTCCGGTCCGCTCGATGTTGTAGGGCGGATATCCGGGCGAGCCGTTGTCGCCGAGTTGATCGAAGAGGGAAAACAGCCGGTCGAAGCCGACGGTCGAACGATAGAGGGGAGCAAGGTCGAAAGTTCGCATGGCATATCCTCCTTGAGCGACATGCGGTGATGGTCCACCCGAAGGTCGGACCGGTTCTGCAGCCCCGCAGGGGCCTGCACAGCCCTGATGTAGGAGCGGCTCCCGGAGCCGCAAGGGGGGTGGCGGCAGGACGTTTCGCCCAGCCCGCTACCGTTACAACCGGACCGCAGGTCACGACTGAAGGCGGATTGAGCAACCGGCCTGCCCTGCTATAAGGCGGCGGCCCACCCGCACTGGCTCCGCAATTTCATTCCCAATGACCCTGGTCGATATTCCCGCCAATCCGGTGCCCGAAGGGGCAGTGTCCGGCATTCTCAAAGCCCGCGACGGGGTGGAGCTTCGCTACGCCCGCTGGGCGCCGCCGCCGGGGCGCAAGGGTACCGTCTGCCTGTTTCAGGGGCGCGCCGAATTCATCGAAAAGTATTTCGAGACCGTCCGCGACCTGCGCGCCCGCGGCTTCGCGGTGGCGACACTGGACTGGCGCGGGCAGGGCGGGTCGGAGCGCGCGCTGCGCAATTCCCGCAAGGGCTACGTCCGGCGGTTTTCCGACTACCAGATCGACCTGGAGACCTTCATCAACGAGGTGGTGCTGCCCGACTGTCCGCCGCCGCATTTCGCCCTGGCGCATTCGATGGGCGCAACCGTGCTGCTGCGCGGCGCCTATCACGGCCTGCGCTGGTTCGACCGTATGGTGCTGCTGGCGCCGATGGTGGCGCTGCCCGGCGCGCGCCGTTCGCTCGCGACCCGCGCGCTGGTGCGGAGCATGCGCTATCTGGGCTTGGGCTCGCAGTATGTGCCAGGCGGCGATGCGACGGTGATGCAGCAGCGCCCGTTCGTCGGCAACCTGCTCACCTCCGATCCGGTCCGCTATGCACGCAATCTGGCGGTGCTGGAGGCCGAACCGTCGCTGGCGATCGGCTGGCCGACGGTGGCGTGGACCGATGCTGCATTCCGGGTGATGGGCGAGATTTCGCAGCCGAGCTATCCGGGGCGCATCCGCCAGCCGATCCTGATTATCGCAGCCGGTCATGACGAGATCGTCTCGACGCCGGCGATCGAAGAGTTCGCGGTGCGGCTGCGCGCCGGCTCGCACTTGGTCGTGCCGGGGGCGCGGCACGAACTGCTGATGGAACAGGAGCGCTATCGCAGCCAGGTGTTTGCAGCGTTCGACGCTTTCGTGCCCGGCTCGCCGCTGTTCGGGTGATCCGGGTCTCCATGGCGGCGAATTCAAGCAGCCTTCCCTGGAGGAGAGGGTCGGCGCGCAACGGAGCGGAGATGCAGGCCGGGTAGGATCATCCTTTGTTTGAACTCAGTGAAGTCCATCCCGCGCCGTTTGCCGTCGCTTCTGTCCGCAGGCTCCTAGGAGAGGGTCGAGCGAGAGTTCGGTGTGGCATGGGTGGACTTCCAGGCTTGATTCTGCTAAGTGGGCGCCCAATCGGAGCCCGCCCGACGCCGTCGGCGGGCTCTGGCACATTCATCCAATTCGTACGAAAGGTGCGACGCGTGCAGGTGCTCGTTCGGGATAACAATGTCGACCAGGCCCTCAAGGCGCTGAAGAAGAAGATGCAGCGCGAGGGCATTTTCCGCGAGATGAAGCTTCGCGGACACTACGAGA
>JBFXEX010000086.1:0-24909 GCA_050179645.1 Xanthobacteraceae bacterium
TCGTGGTCGACATGGTGGCGACCGAGCGGCGGCGCGCCGCCGGGCGCACATCGGGCGCGGTCAGCGCTTGAGCTTCACCGTGTAGGACATCGCGCCGGCGCCGCAGCACGGGCAGCTCATCGCAATGAGGATGTGCTGCTTCTGCTCCTCGTCGAGGTCGCTGCGATCGAGCATCTGCCGGGTCTGCTGCTCGAACAACTGGTGCAGCGGCAGGTCGGCGCCATAGGCGAACGGATCCTCGGACGGCGCCGCCGCGGGCTCTGCGGGCGACGCCTTGGCCTTTCGCTTTACTGGCGGTTTGCGCTTGGTCATCCGCATCTCCGCAGCATCATATCTATCACGCGCAGGTGTTGGTCAGCGTGCCGACGTTCTCGATCCAGACCTTGACCACATCACCCGGCTTGAGAAACTCCTTGCGCGCCAGCCCGACTCCGGCCGCGGTGCCGGTGAGAATGAGGTCGCCGGGCTGCAGCGTGATCATCGTCGACAGGTGGGCGATCTGCTCGGCCAGCGTGAAGATCATCTTGCTGGTATGCGAATCCTGTTTGATAACGTCGTTCACCCATAGCTTGAGGCCGAGGTTCTGCGGGTCGGGAATTTCGTCCGCCGGCACGATCCACGGGCCGAGCGGGCAGCCGTCGTCGAAATTCTTCTGCCCGAGCCAGTCGAACTTGAACGGCGAGGTATCGGAGACGTGCGGACGCTTGGTCAGGTCGCGCGCCGAGAGATCGTTGGCAATGGTGTAGCCGGCAACGTAGTCGAGGGCGCGGTCGAGCGGCACATTGCGCGCCGGCCGGCCGATCACGGCGGTCAGTTCGGCTTCCCAGTCGACCATCTTGGAGTAGGGCGGCAGCTTGACGGTGGCGTCGGGCGCCGCCAGGCAATGCATCGCCTTGATGAAATGCCAGGGATTGAGCCCGACGCTGTGCGGATCGGGTTCCGGCGCGATGTTCTGCACCTTAGCCATTTCCAGCATGTGGTCGGTGAAATTTGCGCCGGCGCAGAAGATGCCGCCCGGCGTCGGCACCGGCGGCAGCAGCTTCGTGCTGGCGAGCGGCAGGCCGCCGCTCTTGCCGGTGCTCTTGTCAGCCGCGCTCCGCAGCGCGCCTTGCGCCGACGGCCAGTCGCGCAGCACGTCCAGCATGGTGACGTAGGACGCCCGGCCGGTGGCGGCCGCGACATCGAAGATCACATCGCCGACCACCATTCCGGCGCGAGGCCCGTTGGGCGATTGATAAGTCACCAGCTTGAATTGCGACATTCGTCTTTCCTTATGAGAACTAATGCGGACCCTCGGGCGTCGAGCATGCGGCGCTTGCACGCCTTTGCCACACCGAGCCCGAGGCGTCACCGGGGGCGAGGCCTGCCGCGACGATCGAACCGAACAGGAATTCAGTACCGAACCTCCCGAACCGGCGGCGAGCCCGCCTTTCTGCTGGGGCGGGATTTTCCTGCGATGTGCTTCCGCCTATAGTGCGGCTCAGGATACGATACGATTGTATCGAAGGGTAGTATCAACAGCCGGGCAGGGACGGAATGACCGAGACACCCGCGGGAGGGACGGGCGGCGCGCGCCGCCCGGTCATCGATTTTCACGCGCACATCCTGGTGCCGGACGTCTACGCCGTGGCGGCGCAGCACAACATTTTTTCCGAGCTTCCGACCGATCCGGGTGTCACCGAGGAGATGCGCGACGAGATTCGGAACCGTGCCGGGCTGGTGCTCGGCCGCATGAGCGACCTCACCGATCGCATCGCCAAGATGGACGCGATGGGTGTCGACATCCAGGTGCTGACCGCAAGCCTGGTGCATCAGGGCCTGGAATGGGCCGACGCGCAGACAAGTCTTAGACTCGCCCGCACCACCAACGACTGGATCGCCAACGCAGTGGCGACGCATCCCACACGGCTGATCGGCCTTGGCACGCTGCCGCTGCATGTGCCGCCGCTCGCCGTCGCCGAACTGGAGCGCTGCGTGCGCGAACTTTCCTTGCGCGGCGTCGGCATCTCGTCGACCGCCGGCGGGCTCGAACTCGGCGATCCGCAGCTTGCGCCGTTCTGGGCCAAGTCCGAGGAGCTCGGCGCCGTGATCTACATCCACCCGGGCGGCAACCGCGACGCCCGCTTCAAGCGGTTCCATCTCTGGAACAGCATCGGGCAGGCGTTCGAGGAAGCGATGGCGGTGTCGTCGCTGATGTACGAAGGCGTGCTGGAACGCCACCCCGGGCTCAAGATCTGCGTCTCGCATGGCGGCGGCTACATGCCGTTCTACATGGGCCGGGTCGACCGCAACTATCTCGAAAAGGCCAACACGCGCGTCAACATGACCAAGCCGCCGATCGACTATCTGCGCATGCTGTATTTCGACTCCTGCGTCTACGACCGCGCCGTGCTCGCCCATCTGGTCGAAAAGGTGGGAGCCGATCGTGTCGTGCTCGGCTCGGACTATCCGGTCGGCGAGATGAAGCCGGTCGAGTTCGTGCGCGACACCGGGTCCATTTCAAAGTCGCAGCAAGACCAGATCTTATCGACCAACGCCGCCACGCTGCTTGGGCTGCCGAACTAGCGCAAATGTCGATGACATGGAAATTCAGATGACTGCACGCTTAGCCTTTCTTCACCCTCCCCTGGAGGGGGAGGGTCGACGCCGAGCGAATGCGAGGCGGCGGGGTGGGGTGAACTTGTTTGCGAGGAAGCTCACCCCACCCCGCTCCCTTCGGTCGCGACCCTCCCCCTCCGAGGGAGGGTGGGCACTGAGTTCGCGGTTCGCGCTGGTGCAATTTCTCGCGAAGAAGTTACGCGTTTAGTCGACAGTCCGACAAGAAATCCTCGGGGCAGGAACGCAATCATGGACGAACGGCTGCTGAACCCGATCTCGACCGCCGAGCTCGAACGCCGCTGGGCGGCCGCCCGCAAGGGCATGGCGGAGCGCAATATCGATGCGCTGGTCATGCAGAACAGCGACGACTTCGTCGGTGGCTACGTGCGCTGGTTTACTGACACGCCGCTCACCGACGGATACATCCCCCGCAGCGTGATCTTCCCCGCCCGCGACCTGATGATCACCGTCGACATGGGCGGCAAGGGAGTGCGCCGAAGACTTGACGGCCGCGACGAAGGCTTCCGCGGCATCGGAGAGCAGCTTTTCACGGCGGCCTTTGCTTCGGTGGCCTATACCCACGAATACCAGGCGGAGATCGTTGCCGCCGAGCTCAAACATCGCGGCTATCGTACCATTGGCTGGATAGGCAACGGCGCCATGCCGCACAAATTCGTCACGCGCGTCGAGCGCGAGCTTGAGGGACAGGCGAAATTCGTCGATGCGACCGAATTCATCGACCGCCTGAAGGCGATCAAGAGCGATGAGGAGAAAGAACTCATTCGCAAATGCGCGCAGATGCAGGATGCGGTCTTCGCGCGCGTGCTCAAGGAGATCAAGCCAGGGATGAGTGGCAACGATCTCACTGCGCTCGCCCAGCACGAGGGCCGCGTGCGCGGCAGCATCCAGGGAATCTTCCTCGGCTCGACGGCGCCGCTCGGACAGGCATCGCGCTTTGTCAACCACCACTTCCAGGCGCGCAAGCTCAAGGCCGGCGAGCACTTTTCCATGCTGATCGAAAACAACGGCCCCGGAGGCATGTATACCGAGATCGCGCGCACCATCGTGCTGGGCAAAGCCTCGAACGAGCTGATCGATGGCTTCGAATCGATGAAGGAGGCGCAGGCGCACACTCTGCGCCTGATGAAGCCGGGCGCGTCCTGCGCCGACATTGCCGCTCGGCACGACGACTACATGCGCGGTCACGGCTTCGTTCCGGAACTGCGCCTCTATGCGCACGGGCAGGGCTACGACCTGGTGGAACGGCCGCTAGTGCGGTCCGACGAGACCATGAGCATCGAAGCGGACATGAACTTCGCCGTCCATCCGACCTACGAGACGCCCTCGCTGTTCGCGGTGATCTGTGACAACTATCTGATCGGCCCCGACGGTCCCGGCGATTGCCTGCACAAGACGCCGAAGCAGGTCTTTGAGTTGTGACGCCGGCATGACCATCGACGTCCTGAGCCTCGGCTCGTTTCCGCAAGCCACCAACGACGAACTGGCGCGGCGTTTCGCCGTCACCCACCGCGTCCATCAGCCCGCCCCGCCGGAACTGAGCGGCGAATTGCGCTCCCGCATCCGTGCGATCGCCACCGAGGCCAATCGCGGCGCCAGCCGCGCGCTGATCGAGGCGCTGCCGAATCTCGAAGTGATCGGCGTGTTCGGCGTCGGCACAGACGCGGTCGATCTCGCCGCGGCGCGCGAGCGCCGCATCCCGGTGAGCAACACGCCGGGCGTGCTGACCGACGAATGCGCCGACCTCGCCATCGGGATGATGCTGGCCTCGGCGCGGCAGATCCTGTTTGCCGACCGTTACGTGCGCGACGGCTCGTGGGCCGCCAAGGGGCCGATCCCGCTCGGGCGCAGTGTCGGCGGCAAGACCATGGGCGTGGTCGGACTTGGTGGCATCGGCCGCGCCATTGCGGATCGTGGCGCAGCCTTCCGCATGCGAGTCATTTATCACGGACCGCGCCGCAAGCCGGATGCGCCTTACGAATACGTTGCGGACTTGGTCGAGATGGCGCGGCAGAGCGACTACCTGATGGTGGCATGCAAGGGCGGGCCGGAGACCCACCACGTGGTGTCGGCGGCTGTCATCGACGCGCTCGGCCCCCGGGGGACGCTGATCAATGTCGCCCGGGGCTCGGTAGTGGACGAGTCCGCGCTGGTCGCCGCGCTCGCGGACGGGCGGCTCGGGCACGCCGCACTCGACGTGTTCGAGAACGAACCGCACGTCCCGCCGGCGCTGCTGGCACTGCCCAACGTCATCGTGCAGCCCCATCATGGCAGCGCCACGGTCGAGACGCGCACCGCGATCGGCCAACTCATGATCGACAATATCAGCGCACATTTTGCCGGCCGGCCCTTGCTGACGCCGGTCGTTTGAGAGGAGGATTTTTGCGTCGCGTGCATTGTTGCGGCGCTTCGGCTAGTTTGAGGATCAACAAGAAGAGCTAATCAAGAAGAGCCAATAACGACACGATTGAGGGGAGGGGCTGCGGTCCATGGCTGAGCCGCAAATCGTCATCCGGGACGTGGAACACCTTTACCGCCCGCCGAGCGGGCGGCCGGTGCTCGCGCTCGAGGATGTCTCGATCGATGTTCAGCCGCGGGAATTCCTCGCCCTGCTCGGACCTTCCGGCTGCGGCAAGTCGACGCTTCTCTATCTGCTCGGCGGCTTCCTGCCCGTCGAAAAGGGCAGCATCCTTGTCGAGGGCAAGCCGATTGCCGCGCCCGGTCCGGACCGCGGGATCGTGTTCCAGCATTTTGCGCTGTTCCCCTGGAAGACGGTGCGGGCGAATGTGCTCTACGGCCTGGAGCGCATGAAGCTCCCGCGCGACGAGCGCGAAAAGCGGGCGCAGTCGTTCATCGATCTGGTCGGCCTGACCGGTTTTGAGGACAGCTTCCCGTCGCAACTCTCCGGCGGCATGAAGCAGCGCACCGCGATTGCGCGCACGCTGGCGTTCGACCCGAAGATCCTGCTGATGGACGAGCCGTTCGGCGCGCTCGACGCCCAGACCCGCAGCCTGATGCAGGAAGAGTTGCTGCGCATTTGGCAGCGCACGCCCAAGACGGTGATCTTCGTGACCCACGACGTGCAGGAAGCGGTCTATCTCGCCGACCGGGTCGCGGTGATGTCGGCGCGGCCGGGACGGATCAAGGCGATCGTCGATACCAAGTTCGACAAGAACGCTCCCGACATCCACAAGCAGCAAAGCTTCGTCGACAAGGTCGACGAGATCTGGAACCTGGTGCGCATCGAGGCGATCAAGGCGCAGGGAGGCCGCGCGTCGTGATGCTGCTTCTTTCCCGGAGGAGATTTTCGACAACGCCGATGATGTCAGCCCGCACTCGCGCGGCGCGCTCGGTCTGCTCCCTCCCCCCTTGTGGGGGAGGGTTGGGGAGGGGGGTAGCCGCGAGTGCGGAGCCCGCCGCCTCCCCTCTCCCTGTCCCTCCCCCACAAGGGGGGAGGGGACGATGTGGCGCTGACCTTTGCGCCGACGACCAGTCGCTGCGCGGCCGGGGCGGCGCATGAAGACGCTGTGGCGATATTCCCCGCTGATCCTGCTGGCGCTGGCGTGGGAGATTTGCGCCCGCACCGGCCTGGTTTCGACGCTCGCTCTGCCCCCGTTGAGTGAAGTGCTCGTCTCCTGGTTCGAGATGCTCAAGAGCGGCGAACTGATCACCAACGGAGCCGCATCGCTGTGGCGCGCAATCGCCGGACTTTCGCTTGCGATCATGGTCGGCGCGGCGCTCGGCATCTTCATGGCGTGGTGGCGGCCGGTTAACGTGCTGCTCAGTCCTCTGGTCGAGATGTTCTATCCGATGCCCAAGTCGGCGCTGATCCCGGTCACGGTGCTGTGGCTCGGCTTCGGCAACGGCTCGAAGATTCTGCTGATCTTCCTGGGCTGCATGCTCCCGGTCACGATCGGCGCCTATAACGGCGCGCGGTCGAGCGAGCAGGTGCTGGTGTGGTCGGCGCGCAGCATGGGGGCGAACCGGCTGCGGATGCTGTGGGACGTGGTGGTGCCAAGCGCGATGCCGGAACTGCTCAACGGCGTCCGCACCGCGCTGGCGCTGTCCTTCATCCTGCTGGTAACCTCGGAACTGATCGTCGCGCAATCGGGCCTCGGCTACCTGATCGGGTTCCTCGGCGCCAACGGCTCGTACGAAGCGATGTACGCCGTCGTGCTCACGGTCGCGTTCCTGGGGTTCGCCGCCGACCGCGGGTATCTCGCCGTCATGAACCGGATGCTGCGATGGCAGGAGTGACCCACCAGCCGGCGGCCGCCGCCGCGGCCGATATCGCCGGGCCGACCGAGCCGGCGGCTTACCGCCTGCTGCGCGCCGCCGGGTGGGGCTTTGCGCGGGTGTTCTCGATCCTGGTGCTGGCGGTGGCATGGGAACTGGCGGCCCGCTCGGGGGCGGTGACGCCGTTCATGCTGCCCAAGCTCAGCGCGGTGCTGGAGCGCATCTGGACCGATCTCGTGTCGGGCGACCTGCTGCTCAACACCGGGGTGACGGTCTACCGCGCGATGTTCGGCTTTGCGATCGCCGCGGTGCTCGGGATCGTGCTCGGGATGGCGATCTCGCGCCGCGGCCTGGTGCACTGGTTCTTCGACCCGATCGTCTCGGTCGGCTTCCCGATGCCGAAGATCGCCTTCCTGCCGGTCGTGATCCTCTGGCTCGGCGTCTACGACGTCTCGAAGATCTCCATGGTGGCGTTCGAGGCGATCTTCCCGGTGGTGACGGCGACGATCATCGGCATCCGCGGGGTCGAGCGCGAGCTGATCTGGTCGGCGCGCAACATGGGTGCGAGCGAACGCGAGCTGCTCTGGCAGATTTCGCTGCCGGCGGCGCTGCCGCAGATCATGACCGGGCTTCAGGTTGCCCTGCCGATCGCCCTGATCGTCGGCATCGTCTGCGAGATGCTGATGGGCGGCTACGGGCTGGGCGGGGCCATGATCACGTCGTCGCGCTTTGCGGATTCCCGCGGCGTGTTCGCCGGCATCGTCGAGATCGCGGTGGTCGGCTATGTCCTGGTCAAGGGCATGTCGCTGATCCGACGGCGGCTGCTGCTCTGGCATCAGGAGGCACTGGCGCCCTCGACGGTGTGACGTCATGCGGACTGCGCGTCTCGATCACCTACTTCGCTTGAACCGCCGCGCGGCGCTTGGCGTCGGCTTAGCGGCGGCGATACCGGGGGTGTTGCCGGGCCGGGCGGCGCGCGCCGAGAGCCGCGTCCCAGAGGCGCTGCAGCGCCAGTTCCTCGACTGGTCGCGCATGGCCACTGGCTTCATCGACCTTCCGGCCGGCACGGTCCGGACATTCCTGGAGTGGACCCTTCGCTCCGGCATGACCGTCGAGGACCTGTCCAAACTCGATCCCGGCACCTACCGGGGCACGCCGCTTGAGAGACGGCTGCTGGAAGCCTGGTACACCGGCGTGTTCAAGATCGGCGGATCGTCCGAGATGCGGAGCTACGACACCACCCTGATGTGGCAGGCTGCGGGAATCGATCCGCCGCCGACGTCCTGCGGCGGAACGCCCGACCGCTGGGCGTCCGCGCCTTCGAACATCTGAAGGGCAATCTTGGCCGACGAGAGCGATGTCCTGATTGTCGGCGCCGGCGTTGCCGGCGCGCTGATCGCGTGGCGGCTAGCGCGCGCCGGGATTCGGGTCACCGTCGTCGAGGCTGGGCCGGAGGTCGACCGTGGGGCGGCGGTCGGTCGCTTCAAGCAAGCGCCCATCCGGGTACCTGAGGCGCCATATCGCATGCGCCCTTACGCCGAGTACCCGACGACGATCGACGACACCTACATCCGGCAGGACGGGCCCGAGCCGTTCCGCAGCACCTATCTGCGTCAGGTCGGCGGCACGACCTGGCACTGGCTTGGCACCGCGCTCCGGCTGCTGCCGCATGACCTGGAACTGCGCCGTCGTTACGGTGTCGGCGTCGACTGGCCGCTGAACTACGCCGATCTCGCGCCCTGGTACGACGCAGCCGAAGCCGAACTCGGGGTGGCGGGTCATGCCGATCCGCTCGGGTCGCCGCGCCAGAATCCCTATCCCATGCCGGAATTGCCTCTAACGCTCGGCGACCGGCTGATGGACGAGGCGGCCGTTCCGCTCGGCTACCGCGTGCGGGTCTCGCCTCAGGCGCGCAATTCGCAGCCGTTCGACGACCGGCCGGCCTGCTGCGCCAGCGCCTCGTGCATTCCGATTTGCCCAGTTCAGGCCAAGTACGACGCCACCGTGCATGTGCGGAAGGCGGTGGCGGCCGGTGCGCGCATTCTCTCCAATTCCGTTGCCGTGCGGATTGACGTGACGGGTGACGGTATGGTCGGCGGCGTCGCGATCCGCCGGCCGGACCGCAGCGAGACCTCGCTGAGCGCGCGCCACATCGTCATCGCCGCCCATGCGATCGAGGGTCCGAAGCTGCTGCTGATGTCGCGCGACGAGCGGTACCCCAACGGGGTCGCCAACAGTTCCGGTGCGGTCGGCCGCTATCTGATGGACCATCCAGTGCAGTTGACCCGCGCGCTGGCGCCCACGCCGGTGTGGCCGCGCCGCGGCCCACAGGAGGTGAGCGCCATTCACGACATGCGCGACGGCGATCACCGGCGGCAGCATGGCGCATTCCTGATGAATGTCGGCAATCAGGGCTGGGAATGGGCCGGCCCCAATCTTGCGGGCCTGGCCAGGCGCTATGTCGAGGCCGGGTTGTCTGGCACCGCCCTGCTCGATGCGGTCCGGTCGCATTCATCGCAGGAAATGACATTGGTCGCGCTGACCGAGCAATTGCCCGACCCCGACAACCGGGTCACGCCCGACTTCCAGCGCCTCGACGCCATCGGCGTCCCCAAGCCACGCGTCTTCTTTCGGCTTGATTACTACACCATCGCTGCATTGGCCGCGGCGCGCCGAATTCACGAGCGGCTGTTTCGAGGGCTTGGCGCCACCGAAATCGGCCACACACCCCATGCGGAAGGCGCCGGTCACATCATGGGAACTACCCGGATGGGGGCGGATCGCAAGACTTCCGTGGCAAACGCGGACGGCCGGAGCCACGACCATCCCAACCTCTGGTTCGCTGGCTCCTCGCTATTTCCCACGTGCGGCACGGCCAATCCGACCCTGACGATTGCGGCGCTGGCGCTGCGGACCGCCGAGGCGATCAAAGTTGCCGCCGGCCGGTAGGCGCGGGCGCATCCGCCCACGATGTTCTGCGGAGCAGGATCGCGCCGGAACGGCTTGACCTGACCAGATTCAAGGAAAGATAATTCTAATCTGCTGTTTGTCGTATGAGGCGAGTCTCAGGGAATTTCCTTGGCGAGTCTCAAGAATTTGCCGAGCCATCCTGCGAGATCGGCGGGCACCTACCTTGGAGACACACGATGAACATGACCGTGCGCGATACCGGCCTCACCGAAAGCAAGAAAAAGATGGTGAGCGGAACCTATCTGCGCAACGCGTGGTACGTGGCCGCGTGGACGGACGACCTCAAGGACGGCCAATTGCTGCCGCGCACCTTCATGCACGAGCCGGTCGTACTTTATCGCAAGCCGGACGGCAGCGTCGCCGCGCTGGAAGATCGCTGTCCGCACCGTTTTGCCCCGCTGAGCATGGGCAAGGTCATCCGGGATGACGTTGTGCAGTGCCCCTACCATGGACTGGAGTTCAATTCGACCGGCGCCTGCGTGCATAATCCGCACGGCACCAAAAATATCCCGCCGCGCGCGCGGGTGCGCAGTTATCCGACGATCGAGAAGCACAAGGCGATCTGGATCTGGATGGGCGACAAGCCGGCCGACCCGTCCAAAGTGCCGGATTTCAGCGTGCTCGACAACGTCCCGGAAATGCACGCCACCAAGCGTGACAGCATCACCATCAAAGCCAACTACGAGTTGATTGTCGACAACCTGCTCGATCTCAGCCATACCAGCTATCTGCACGAGGGCATTCTCGGAAACGCCGACACGGTCGAGTCCGACATCATGGTCGACCAGGAGGGCGAGGACATCGTTGTCAGCCGGTACGCGACCAACGTCATTGCGCCCGGCATGTTCGCGCAGTTCTGGCCGTCGGATCCCGGCCGCGTCGACAAGTTTACCCGCATGCGCTGGATGCCGCCGAGCACGCTGAGCCTGCTGACCGGCACTTGCGCGATCGGCGCGGTACCCGAAAGCGGCACCGGCTATCACGCCATCCACATGCTGACGCCGGAGACAGAGAAGACCACCCACTACTTTTTTACAGCCATCCGCTTCAACGTGAAGACACCGGACGACAAGCTGAACGCACAGCTTCAGGAGAAGATCGCGGACATGCGACGCTTCGCGTTCCAGGAGCAGGATGCCCCGGTGATCGAAGCGCAACAGCGCATCATTGATAACGCCGTGACCCCGGTCGATCCGGTGATCCTGGCGATCGATGTCGGGCCGGTCCGCTACAAACGCATCCTGCAGAAGCTGATCGAGGCCGAACAGCCGCGTTAGCGGACACAGGCGGCCGAAACCTCTCCAGTGTCATTCCGGGACGGCGCGTAGCGGCGGACCCGGAATACAGTGCATTGAAAATTCTGAAGCTGGCGGGTTTTGAATTCCGGGCTCGCGCCTTTCGACGCGCCCCGGAATGACCCGCGGACTGCTTCGGCGGACTTCCACCGACTTAGGCGGCCTATTTCAGCCGCTTCGCCGCCTCCTGGACGATGCTCAGGTCGGTGTATTTCTTGACGTCGAGGTTGCCGCGGATAAAGCCCATGTCCTTGGTCATGTCGACGTTCCGCTGCAGCGCCACGAGGTCCGGCAGCATGTTCGGATCATGGTAGGTGTCGCGCTTGGTGAACAGCCAGTCAAAGGTTTCCGGCGGACGTTTGGTCATCCGGCCGGCGATCGCCATGACTTCCTTGTGGTTCGCCGGGTCGCGATACCAACGGGTGATACGCAGCGTGTCCTCCATGAAATCGACCATGGCGGCACGGTTCTTGTCGAGGAACGGCTTGCGCGCCACCCAGACGATCATATCGGTCACGCCGATGGCGTCGCGTTGCGTGAACAGCGTGCGACCGATCTTGCGCAATTCGGGATCGTAGGCAAACGGCAGGATCGCCGGAATCATGTCGACTTTCTTTTCGCCGAGCATGGCCCGCATGGTCGGGAACGGCGCCTCGATCATGGTGTAGTCGCGTTTGTCCTCAAGTCCGTTCTTGCGCAGCATCGCGCGCATCGCCACGTCGATGGCGCTGCCGGCGGCGTTGGTCATGATGGCCTTGCCCTTGAGGTCCTGAACCTTTTGGATCGGGCCGTCCTTGAGCACCATATACTCCTGCGAATAGTAGCCTTCGACGCCGTCGCGGAACTCGTCCGCGATGATGCGCAAGTCGTCGAGGCCGGCGTTCTGGATGGCGATGCCCAGGGTCGAATAGGCAAGGTTGGAGATTTCCAACTCGTTGTTGGCGAGCGCGGTGACCATCGGCGGCGTGCCGGGATAGCGCACCGCCTCCATGACGTAGGACTTGCCCCAGTGCTTCGCGAGATCCTTCTTCTCGGCGAGGATCGACGCCCAGTTGGTGACCGGCGCCACCCACGAATTGCGGATCTTGATGGGCTCGGCCTGGGCGGCGGACATGCTGAACAGAGCGACGGCGAGCCCGGGAAGCAGCAATTTCAAGCTACGCATGATTTTCCTCCAGGTGACTGCTTTTGAAGTTCTTGTCGCGAACGGTGCAGGGCCGTGCGGATCATTGCAAGTGCCGAATTGGCGCACCGGTTGCTGGACGCAATCGATGACCGGGAGTGCGTTACTGCGCCGGCAATCCCAGGACGCGCGCGGCGTTGTTGAAACAGACATCATCGCGCACCTTCTCGTCCAGCGCGACCCCGTCGATGAAATGCGCCGCCTCGTCGGCCGATTCGAACGGGTAGTCGGCGGCAAACATCACCCGGTCCCGTCCCAGCGCGCTGAGCGTACAGGTCAGTGGCTCGGCCGAGCACATGCCCGAGGTGGTGACGAAGACGTTCTCCCGGATGTACTCGGAGGGATGCTTCTTGAGCTTGAGGCCGTGAAATTCGGCGCGGCTGTCGAAGCGCCAGAGCAGGAAGGGCAGCGTCTCGCCAAGATGGCCGAGCATCAGCTTGCTGCGCGGGAACCGGTCGAAATGCCCGCTGACGACGAGCCGCAATGCGTGCGAGCCGGTCTCGAAGCCCCAGCCCCACATCGGCCGCATCAGCACCTTGTAGCCCGACAGCACGGACGGCTGTGATACCGGATCGGCCGGGTGCAGATAGATCGTGGCGCCGAGCGCATCCGCGCGCTCCCAGAATGGATAGAGTTCGGGTGCGTCGAGATACCGCCCGTTGGTTTGGCCGTTGATCATGGCGCCGCAGAATTTGAGATTTCGGATGCAGCGCTCAAGCTCGTCGGCTGCGGCCTTGGCGTCCTGCATCGGCAGGTGCGCAAAGCCCGAATAGCGGTCGGGCCGTTTGGCGATTTCTTGCGCCAGGAAGTCGTTCGACTCCCGCGCCTTGCTCACGGCCCTGGCGGCATCGCGCTCGATCTGCACGCCGGGGCCGGCGATTGACAGCACCGACCGCGCGATGCCGGCCTGATCCATGCCCTGCAGGCGCAACTCGCCAAAGTCCGTGAGACAACGAAAGAAGCGTTCGCCGCTCTCAGGCGGGACCTCGGTCATCGTCGGCCGCCAGTATTCGATCAGGCCGGGTGAGAGGAAATGCTCTTCGAGCGCAATCTTCTTGACCATGACTTTCCTAGCCGTTTCCCGCTCTTGTCTTCTGTACCGGATTTTGGTCAAAGCGTATCAATGCGTGAGCCAGCCGGCAAGGCGACGCGGAGCCGGTCGATGTCGGATCGGGAGAGCAACGTGGGACGGCAGAGCGGCCGCAACGCCAACAGCGACAAGAGCCAGGTCCAGGTCATCGCGCGTGCCGCCGCGATCCTGCGCGCGCTGGAGGAGCAGCCGGTGGGACTCAGCCTCGGGCAGATCGCCCAGCGGGTCGATCTGGCACGCTCGACCGTGCAGCGCATCGTTGCTGCGCTGGAGGCAGAGAAGCTGGTGATCGCGGCGTCGCCCACGGGACGGGTCCGGCTCGGTCCGACCATCCTGCGGCTTGCCGCGTCGGCGCGCACCGACTTTGCCGCGATGGCGCGGCCGTTCCTGCTGCGGCTGTCGCAGGAACTGGATGAGACGGTCGATCTCGCCACCATCCAGAAAGATCATCTGATCTTCATCGACCAGGTCATCGGGCCGCAGCGGCTGCGGGCAGTTTCGGCGATCGGCGAGATGTTTCCGCTGTATTGCACTGCCAATGGCAAGGCCTATTTAGCCCAGCTCGACGAGGTGGCGATCGCTCGCCTGATCGGTACCAGCTACGAGCGGCGCACGCCGAACACCATCACCCGGCTGAACGCGCTGCTGCGGGAGCTGCGGGCCGTGCGCAAGACCGGCGTGGCATTCGACCACGAGGAACACACCGCCGGCATCTGCGCCGCGGGCGTGGTGCTGCGCGATCTGCTCGGCAATGACATCGCGATCTCCGTGCCGGTGCCGGCGCAGCGGTTCGGCGAGCATCAGAAGCTGATCGTCGAGCGGCTCAAGACGACGGCGGCTGCGCTGCAGAAGCATCTCGCCGCCGCCGCGGCGTAAGCCCTCCGAACCTCGCACCTGCGACCTCGTGTGGCCTTGCGCGGCGCCGCTCACGCTTGCGCCGGGCGCGCGTCAGCATGTATGCTCCGACGATACAAGCGTACCATATCCTGGGACAAGCGGCCAGCCGAAGCCGTTGTTGAACTAACCTTCCGCGCGGCAGCGGATGACCAAGGGAGGCGGACGTGGCGAAGAAAATTCGCGGCGTGATGTTTGAGGAGAACCTCAACAACAGCATGGGGCTCGAGTTCTACAACCTGTCCCATCGCTTCGGCTATCAGTCCCCCAACTGGCCCTACTTCGAAGACGTCAAGATCGAGCGTATCCACTACATGGCGAAGTCGGGCGTGCTGTCGCAGCGCATCACGACGTCGATGCACAACACCACGCACATCGACGCGCCTGCGCACGTGATCCAAGGCACGCCGTTCATCGACGAGGTGCCGCTGCCGCACTTCTTCGGTTCCGGCATCGTGGTGTCGATCCCGAAAAAGAAATGGGAGCAGATCACTTATGACGACCTGGAGAAGGCCGCCGGCAAGATCGTGCGGCCGCGCGATGTCGTCATCGTCAATACCGGCTGGCACAAGCTTTACGAGGACAGCGAGGACTACTTCTGTCGCGCGCCGGGTTTCGTGCCGTCGGCGGGCGAGTGGTTCGTCGAGAAGAAGGTGAAGGTCGTCGGTCACGACACCCAGGCCAACGACCATCCGCTCGCCACCGCGATCGGGCCGCAGCGCAACGGGCCGCTGCATCCGCATCTCGCCGACGAATACAAGAAGTGGTCCGGTGGCCGCGACTGGAAAGACGACTTCCCCGAATGGGAGCCGGTGCACCGCATCCTGTTCAAGAACGGCATCCTCGGCATCGAGAATGTCGGCGGCGACATCGACAAGGTGACCGGCAAGCGTTGCACCTTCGCGTTCTTCCCATGGAACTGGGACCGCGGCGATGGCTGTATCATCCGCCTCGTCGCCATCGTCGACCCCAAGGGTTCCTACCGCATCGAGAAGGGGGAGAAGTTCGCATGATCGTTCGCAAATTCTCGGAATCGAAAGCCTACGAAGCGCCCAATCACCGCGACTACAAGTCCTTCCGCGTGTTCGGCGCGGAGATGGGCGGGTCGCAGACGCTCGTTTTCGGCATCTCGCACTTTCTGCCGGGTGGTGGCGCGGGTCCTGATGCCTCGCCGCCGGAAAAGATCTACTACATCCTGGCTGGCGAACTCACGATCATCGCGGGCGGCCAGGAGACGGTCGCGAAGGCCGGCGACAGCGTCTACATCGGCCCGAACGAGAGCCGCGAGATCGTCAACCGTGGTCACGACGTCTGCACCATCGCGGTCGCGGTCGCGCCGGTGAAGTGACGCCCAAATCCGGGCCACAAACTCCGCCGTCATCGCCGGGCTTGTCCCGGCGATCCCGATGAGGAGAGCAAACTGCCTCGTGAATCGAGATGGCCGGGACAAGCCCGGCCATGACGTGGAAAGGTCAATGCCACAGTCGCGAGAAGTCCCATGTCCGAAGACTTTCTGAAGAACCCCGGTTCGCTGTTCGACGTGCGCGGCAAGACCGCGATCATCACCGGCGCCTCGGGCGCATTCGGCGCGCTGGCCGCCAAGGTGCTGGCGGGCGCCGGCGCCAATGTCGTGCTCGCGGCCGGCAATGCGGACGAACTGAAGAAGGTCGCGGCCGAATGCGAGGCGCTCGGCGGCGGCAAGGCCGAGAGCGTCGCGCTGCGGCCGAGCTCGGCCGAGAACTGCGACAAAATCGTCGCCGCCGCGGTCAAGAGGTTCGGCGGTGTCGATATCCTGGTCACGGCGTCGGGCATCAACAGGGTCGCCAAGATCGTCGACCAGCCGCCGGAGACGTTCGAGGAGGTGATGGACGTCAACGTCACCCAGTCCTGGCTGATGGCGCGCGCCGCCGGCAAGCAGATGCTGGCGCAGGGCAGGGGCGGCAAGGTCGTCTTCATGTCATCGGCGCGCGGCCTCCTCGGCCATCCGGCCGGATACACCGCCTACTGTGCGTCGAAGTCCGCGATCGACGGCGTGACCAAGGCGCTGGGCTGCGAATGGGGGCCGACCGGCATCACCGTCAACGCCATCGCGCCGACGGTGTTCCGCTCGCCGCTCACCGCCTGGATGTACGAGGACAACGAGAACGCCACCAATGTGCGCAAAGGCTTTGTCAGTCGCGTGCCGAAGGGACGCCTCGGCGAGCCGTCCGACCTCGCCGGCCCGCTTCTTTTCCTCGCCTCCAAGGCATCTGACTTCTACACCGGCCACATCCTCTACGCCGATGGCGGCTACACCGCGGGGTGATGGTACGCGCCCAGCGCACGGGTTGAGGGAATCGAATGAGCAGAGCGCGCATCGCGGTGATCGGCGCCGGCCTGATGGGCCACGGCATTGCGCAGGTATTCGCGGTCGCCGGCCATAAGGTCACCATCTACGATCCAGTCATGGCGGCGCTCGACAGCGTCAAGGCGCGCGTTCTCGCCAACCTGAAGGATCTCGGCGACGATCCCTCGGCCGCCGACCGCATCCAACCGTGTCATGACCTCGGAGAGGCTGTCGGCGAGGCCGACTATGTGGTCGAGGCGGTGCTCGAAGACCTGGCGCTGAAGCAGAAGCTGTTCGCCGAGATCGAACGCAAGGTGCGCGCCGAAACGATCCTGGCGAGCAACACGTCGGTCATTCCGATCACCCGGATCATGGAAGGACTGCAGAACCGCGCGCGGGCGCTCGGCACCCATTGGTGGAATCCGCCGTTCCTGGTGCCGCTGGTCGAGGTAATCGGCACGGAGTGGACCTCGCCGCAGGCGATCGAGTGGACGATGGCGCTCCACCGTGACGCCGGCAAGATGCCGGTGCACGTCAAGAAGGACGTGCCGGGCTTTGTCGGCAACCGGTTGCAACACGCGTTGTGGCGAGAAGCCATCGCGCTGGTCGAGCACGGCATTTGCGATGCCGAGACCGTGGACACCGTGATCAAGGCGAGCTTCGGCCGCCGGCTCGCAGTGCTCGGGCCGCTTGAAAACGCCGACCTGGTCGGCACGGACCTCACGCTCGCCATCCACCAGACCGTGCTGCCGGCGATCGAGTCGCGGCCGGGGCCGTCACCTTATCTGGAGAAGCTCGTGGCGGAAGGTCGGCTCGGCTTCAAGGCGGGCGAGGGGTTTCGGACGTGGAGCGCCGAGGAGCAGAGTGCGCTTCGCTCGAAAGTGTTGCAGCATCTGAAAAAAGCACGCGCGCAGGAATAGCGCAAAGGGAGGACGCCATGAACGAGCGAACGATTTCACGACGTACCGTGGTGACCACGGGCCTTGGCGTGATCGCCGCGCCGGCGGTGCTGCGGACGATCCCGGCAAACGCGCAGAGCCGCACGATCAAGATCGGCCACGTCAGCCCGCGCACCGGCCCGCTCGCCGGCTTCGGCGAGGCTGACGGCTTCATCCTCGAACAGGTGCGCGGCATCTTGGGGAAGGGGCTCACCGTCGGCGGCAAGCAATATCCGGTGCAGATCATCAGCAAGGACAGCCAATCGAACGGTAGCCGCGCGTCGGAGGTCGCGTCCGAACTCATTCTCGGCGACAAGGTCGACTTGATCCTGGCGTCGGCAACGCCCGACACCACCAACCCGGTGGCCGATCAGGCCGAGGTCAACGAGGTGCCGTGCATCACCACCAACTGCCCGTGGCAACCGTACTTCTTCGGCCGCAAGGGCGATCCCGCCAAGGGCTTCACCTGGACGTACCATTTCTTCTGGGGCCTCGAGGACGTGATCGGCGCGTTCCTGGCGCTGTGGGACTCGGCGCCGACCAACAAGGTGGTCGGCGGCCTGTTCCCCAACGACGCCGACGGCAACGCCTGGGGCGATCCACAGCGCGGCCTGCCGCCGGCGCTCGCCAAGGCCGGCTACAAGCTGCACGATCCCGGCCGCTACCAGCTCATGAACAACGACTTCACGTCGCAGATATCCGCTTTCAAGGCGGCGAACGCCGAGATCGTTACCGGCAACATGATTCCACCGGACTTTGCGACGTTCTGGTCGCAGGCAGCGCAGCAGGGTTTCCGGCCGAAGATCGTCACCATCGGCAAGGCGTTGCTGTTCCCGTCGGTGATCGACTCGCTCGGCGCGCGCGGCAACGGCCTGACCAGCGAGATTTGGTGGACGCCGAACCATCCGTTCAAGTCCGGCCTCACCGGCCAGAGCGCGCGCGACCTCACCGACGCCTACGTCAAGGCCACCAGCCGGCCGTGGACGCAGCCGATCGGCTTCCAGCACGCGCTGTTCGAAGTCGCAATCGACGTGCTCAAGCGTTCGAAGTCGCTGGAGCCGAAAGCGATCCTCGATGCGATCGTGGCGACCAACTACAACTCGATCGTCGGGCCGGTGAGATGGACCGGCCAGCCGGTGAAGAACGTCACGAAGACGCCGCTGGTCGCCGGCCAGTGGCAGCGCAAGGGCGACAAGTTCGATCTCGTCATCACCACCAACAAGACCGCGCCGGAAATCCCGACCGGCGGCACGCTCGCGCTGTTGTCTTGACGCTCCACTTTCAGCACACGCGGTCGGGTCGCGTGCGCTGGTCGTGCCGCAACGGTCCCCTCCCCCGCCTGCGGGGGAGGGACAGGGAGGGGGCAGGCACAGGGATTCACGCAAGTTAACCTCTCCCCAACCCTCCCCCGCAAGCGGGGGAGGGGGTGCTCCGCCGCTGTTGAAGCGTAGGCGAACCTCATGCCTCCTATCCTCGCCCTCGAAAATATCTCCAAACGGTTCGGCGCCGTGGTCATTGCCAACGGCATCGATCTCGCGCTCGCGGAGGGCGAGGCGCTTGGCATCATCGGGCCGAACGGCGCCGGTAAGACCACGCTGTTCGCGATCGCCAGCGGCACGCTGCGGCCGGATTCCGGTCGCGTGCTGTTCGCCGGGGAGGACATCACGTCGCTGCCACCCGACCGGCGTTGCCGTCTCGGCATCGGCCGCTCGTTCCAGATTCCGCAGCCGTTCAGCGGCATGAGCGTGTTCGAGAACCTCGTGGTGGCGGCGGCGTTCGGCGCCGGCAAGAGCGAGCGCGAGGTCTATGCACGCTGCGTCGATCTGCTGGAGCAATGCGCGCTCGCCGACAAGGCCAATCGCTTGGCCGGCAGCCTGACCCTGCTCGACCGCAAGCGGCTGGAGCTTGCCCGCGCCCTCGCCACCGGCCCGCGTGTGCTCCTCCTCGACGAGGTGGCGGGCGGCCTCACCGAGCACGAATGCGGCGCACTGGTCGCGCTGATCAAGGACATCCGCGCCACCGGCGTCTCGATTATATGGATCGAGCACATCGTCCACGCGCTCCTTGCGGTCGTCGACCGGCTGGTAGTGCTGCATGGTGGCGCCTTGATCGGCGACGGCAACCCCCGCACGGTGATCGACAGCGCCGCGGTGCGCGAGATCTACATGGGGATTCCCGCCGATGCCTGAGCCCCTGCTGACGGTCCGCGAGCTCGACGCGTTCTACGGCGATTTCCAGGCGCTGTTCGGCGTGTCGCTGACGGTCGCGGCCGGCGAAGTGGTGGCGGTGATCGGCGCCAACGGCGCCGGCAAGTCGACGTTGCTGAAGTCGATCGCCGGGCTGATTGCTTCGCGGCGCGACGCCATCACGTTTGACGGCCAGCCGATCGGCGACCTGCCGGCCTTCGCGGTGGTCGGTCGCGGCATTGCGCTGGTGCCGGAAGGGCGACGGTTGTTCCCGTCGCTGTCGGTCGAGGAGAACCTGCTGATCGGCGGCCAGCTCGGGCGGCCGGGCCCGTGGACGCTCGGGCGCATCTACGAGCTGTTCCCGATCCTCGACGAACGCCGCAGCGTGCCGAGCACGTCGCTGTCGGGCGGCCAGCAGCAGATGGTGGCGATCGGCCGCGCGTTGATGTCCAACCCGAAGCTGTTGTTGTGTGACGAGATCAGTTTGGGGCTCGCGCCGATCGTGGTGCGCGAGGTCTATGCACGATTGCCGTCGATCGTGGCGGAAGGCTGCTCGCTCGTCATCGTCGAGCAGGACATCGTGCAGGCGCTCGCTGCCGCCGACCGCGTCTACTGCCTGCAGGAAGGCCGCGTGGCGCTCACCGGCGAAGCCGCCAGCCTCACCCGTGACGCCATCTCGGCCGCCTACTTTGGGGCCTGATGATGGAGTGGGTCAACATCATCATCCAGGGTGTGCTGATCGGCGGGCTTTATGCCATGTTCGCCGCCGGACTGGCGCTGATCTTCGGAGTGATGCGGCTCGTCAACATCGCGCACGGCGACCTGATCGTCCTCGCCGCCTACATCGCGCTGATGACGACCGACACGCTCGGGGTCAATCCGCTGCTGGGGCTCATCATCGTCGTCCCGGTCATGGCGCTGATCGGCTACGTGCTGCAACGCGGCGTCCTGAACCGCACGCTCGGCGATGACGTATTGCCGCCGCTGCTGGTGACCTTCGGACTCTCGGTCATGATCCAGAACGCGCTGCTCGAAGCGTTCACTGCCGACAGCCGCCGCCTCAAGGCCGGTAGCATCGAGGTCGCGAGCTTCCAAGTGGCCGAAGGCGTCTGGATCGGCGTGCTGCCGCTCACCCAGTTCGTCGTCGCGGTCGCGGTGATCGCCGGGCTACAGCTCTTATTCTATCGCACCGCGATGGGCCGTGCGTTCCGCGCCACCTCCGACGACCAGCCGGTCGCACAACTGATGGGCCTCGACAGCCGGCATGTGTTCGGCCTGGCGATGGCGCTTTCGCTGGCGATCATCGCCATTGCCGGCGTGTTCCTGGCGATTCGTACCAATTTCGATCCGGCCATCGGACCGGCGCGGCTGATCTTCGGTTTCGAAGCCGTGATCATCGGCGGCCTTGGCAGCATGTGGGGCACGCTCATTGGCGGCATCGTGCTCGGCGTCGCGCAGGCGATCGGCGCGCAGATCAACCCCGGCTGGCAGGTGCTCGCCGGTCATCTGGCATTTCTGCTGATCCTCGCAATACGCCCCGAGGGCCTGTTTCCGAAGGTGCAGGGATGAGCACGCCGTTCCGTGTCGAGCACGCCACGCGGTCGAGCCAGGTCGGCGTCGCATTGCTTGCCGTGGGCTTCATCGTGCTGGCGGCGGCGCCGTTCTGGGGCGGGCGTGACGATCTGCGGTTGCTTGCCGAGATCTACGCCTACGTGGCGCTGGCGAGTTTGTGGAACCTGCTCGCCGGCTATGCGGGCCTCGTGTCGGTCGGGCAGCAGGCCTATGTCGGGCTCGGCGCCTATGTGCTGTTCGGCGCCTGCATCCTCGGCGGCGCGCATCCACTCGCCGCCATTCCGCTTGCCGGCATCGTCGGCGCC
Source organism: Xanthobacteraceae bacterium (assembly GCA_050179645.1). Classification (GTDB taxonomy): domain Bacteria; phylum Pseudomonadota; class Alphaproteobacteria; order Rhizobiales; family Xanthobacteraceae; genus VAZQ01. The sequence continues at coordinate 21,612 of JBFXEX010000086.1, forward strand.
GTGGTGGCGCTGCCGGTGGCCGCACTGATGTTCCGCCTGCGCGGGCACTATTTCGCCATCGGCACCTGGGTGGTGGCCGAAGTGTTCCGGCTGCTGGCGTCGCAGGTGTCGGTGCTGGGGGGCGGCTCGGGCATCAGCTTGCCGGCCAGCATCGTCATCGCGATGGCGCCGAGCCGGCAGATGCGCGAGTTCCTGATCTACTGGGTGGCGCTGGCGCTGGTCGTGATCGTGCTGGGCGCGATCGTCTGGCTGCTGCGCTCGCGCTATGGGCTGGCGCTCACCGCCATCCGCGACAACGAACTCGCGGCGCGATCGAACGGCGTCGATGTCGGCCGCACCAAGCTCGTGGTCTACCTGATCACCGCATTCGGCACCGCAATGATCGGCGCGCTGATCTTCCTGCAGAAGCTGCGGGTCTCGCCCGACACCGCCTTCAGCGTCAACGACTGGACCGCCTTCGTCATCTTCATCACGGTGATCGGCGGCATCGGCCGGGTGGAGGGCCCGATCGTCGGCACGATCATCTTCTTCGCGCTGCGCCAGACCATGGCGGACCTCGGCAGCGTCTACCTGATGATGCTGGGCGCGGTCGCCATCGCGGTGATGCTGTTCGCGCCGCAGGGGCTGTGGGGCTTCGTCGCCGACCGGTTCGGCTGGCAGCTTCTGCCGCTCAAGCGGCGCTTGCACTTTACCGCGGAGCCACGCACAACCTGAGGCCAACGGATACGAAGACGAACCGGGAGCGAGACATGGCGGCCAAATCCGACAAAGTCATCATCACCTGCGCGGTCACCGGCGCGATCCACACGCCGACCATGTCGGACGCGCTGCCGGTGACGCCCGACCAGATCGCCGAGCAGGCGATCGGCGCCGCCGAGGCCGGTGCGGCCATTCTCCATCTGCACGCGCGCAATCCACAGGACGGCCGGCCGACCGGTGACCCGGAAATCTTCAAGCAGTTCCTGCCGCGGATCAAGCAGGCGACCGACGCCGTGGTCAACATCACCACAGGCGGCTCGCCGACCATGGCGGTCGAAGAGCGGCTCGCCGGCGTGATGCAGTTCTCGCCCGAGATGTGTTCGCTCAACATGGGGTCGATGAACTTCGCGCTCTATCCGATGGCGGCGCGCTACAAAGACTGGAAATACGATTGGGAGAAGCCCTATCTCGAAGGCACCACCAAGACCATCTTCAGCAACACCTTCCACGACATCGAGCGCATCTCGAAACTGATGGGGGAGGGACATGGAACCAAGTTCGAGCACGAGTGCTACGACACCGGCCACCTCTACAATCTGGCGCACGGCGTCGACAAAGGCTGGTTCAAGCCGCCGATCTTCCTGCAGCTCATCTTCGGCATCCTCGGCGGCATCGGCGCCGACATGGACAACCTCGCCTTCATGAAGCGCACTGCCGACAAGCTGTTCGGCGACGACTATCAGTGGTCGGTGCTCGGCGCGGGCCGGAACCAGATTCCGTTCGCCACCCAGGCGGTGATGATGGGCGGCAATGTCCGTGTCGGGCTCGAGGACTCGCTCTATATCGGCCGCGGCAAGCTCGCCAAGAGCAACGCCGAGCAGGTCGCCAAGATGCGCCGCCTGATCGAGGAACTGGGCTATGAGATCGCTACGCCGAAGGAGGCGCGTGAGATACTGGGTCTCAAGGGCCCCGACCGCACGAAGTTCTAGTAGTGCGTGGATGTCCGCGCCGCGCTCTCTGCAGTCATTCCGGGGCGCCGCGCAGCGGCGAGCCCGGAATCCATAGCCTGGTAGGGATACGGCAATATCAAAAATGGATTCCGGGTTCGCGCCTGCGGCGCGCCCCGGAATGACCGGTGAGGAAAGAAGCAAATGGCTCGTGACACCATCGTCGACATCTACTGCCACATCTTCCCGGACAAGTTCTTCCAGGAGATGAACCGCATCGCGCCGAAGCTCGGCAATATCGGCGCGCGGCTGCGCGGCGTGACGAAGCTGTTCGATCTCGACGAGCGTTTCCGCGAGATGGACCGCTTCGGCGATTATCGCGAGATCATCTCGCTGCCCAATCCGCCGATCGAGGACTTCGCCACCGGCGATGTCGGCATGAGCCTTGCCCGCATCGGCAACGACGCCATGGCGGAACTGTGCGCGCAGCATCCCAAGCGCTTTCCGACCTTCGTCGCCGCGGTGTCGATGACCGACGTCGAAGGCTCGGTTGCGGAGGCGCGGCGCGCCTGCACCGAGCTTGGCGCCGGCGGCATCCAGATCTTCACCAACGTCGCCGGCAAGCCGCTCGACGATCAGTCGTTCGAGCCGATCTTCAAGACCATGGCGGAGCTCGACCGTCCGATCTGGCTGCATCCGGCGCGCACCGCCGCGATGACCGACTACCCGGCCGAAGCGAAGTCGCGCTACGAAATGTGGTGGTGCTTCGGCTGGCCGTACGACACGTCGGTGGCGATGGTCCGGCTCGTCTTCAGCGGCCTGTTCGACCGCTATCCGGGGCTCAAGATCATCACCCATCACCTCGGCGGCATGATCCCGTACTACGACGGCCGCATCGGTCCCGGCCTGCAGGTGCTCGGCAGCCGCACGCTGGATGAGGATTACTCCAAGGTGCTGCCGTCGCTGAAGCGTCCGCATCTCGATTACCTGCACGATTTCTACGGCGACACCGCGTTGTTTGGCGGCGGCATTCATGCAGTTCGCTGCGGGCTCGAGTTCTTCGGTGCCGAGCACGTAGTGTTTGCGACCGACACGCCGCTCGGACCGATTGCGCCGACCATTGAGGTGATTCGTCGCCTCGATATCAGCGAGAACGACCGCTATAAGATTTACTGCGGCAACGCCGAGCGCCTGCTCAAGAAGACGTTTGCCTGATCAGGGAGAAGCCCATGTCGAGAATACTGGCGTTGCTCGTTGCGTTCGGCTGTCTTGTGTCTGCCGGCGCGCACGCTCAGGACTACCCGAGCAAGCCAATCACCATCGTGGTACCGGCCGCGCCCGGCGGCGTGACCGACGCACTCGCACGCATGCTGGCGCAGCGTTTCACCGAGGACTGGGGCCAGAAGGCGGTCGTCGAAAATCGTCCCGGCGCCAACAATCAGATCGCCGCCGAATACGTCACCAAGGCGGCGCCCGACGGCTACACGTTGATGATCGGGCCGGAGGTGACGTTCGTGGTCAATCCGAGCCTCTATACCAAGCTGCCGTACGACCCGGTCAAGGGCTTCACCCCGATCGTCGGCCTCGTTACTATCAACCAAGCGTTGATCGCCAACCCCTCGCTGCCGGTCAAGAACGTCAAGGACCTGATC
>JBFXEX010000087.1:0-24803 GCA_050179645.1 Xanthobacteraceae bacterium
CCATTCAGCCGCGATTCCAGAACGAAAAACCGTAAACTCGGGCAAAGTCACTGCGCCCAGTCACGGCGCCCGGGATCGCCAAGCGTCAATGCTTCGGCAAAGGAGTTTTTGCACAACCAAGACCCAACTGCGACATTGCATATTCGGAAAATACTCGTTGCGACCTGACGGCGACCGACCAAATAATCAGTCCGAACCGATGGTGATGTGTCAACGCCATCGCGGGTGCGCCTTCGCCCGCGATCGAGCTAGATCGCCGCGTCTGTGCAACATATTTCGGAGTCGGGTCGCATCAGTGGGCAACAAAGGGCTGCCGGGAACTGGGGTCCGCAATGCACCCTGAGATAAGGGTCGCAGCTGCGCACCGTCACTGTTCATTGCGGTCCGTCGATCAGCGCATTGGGCTTGGCCAGATTCTCCAGTGCCTTGCGATCAGTGATTACGATGTCGCGGCCGCGCGCGACGATGCCGTGGTCTTTCAGGCTAGCCATGTTTCGCGAAAGGTTTTCCGGCGTCATCCCGAGGCGGGCGGAGAGCCTCCTTTTGTCGTAACTGAGGGTGACGCGACCTTGATTTCCCTGCGCTTGATCTTGCTCCAGAATCCAATTTGCCAAGCGCTCAACGCCGGACCGCAGCTTCTGATCCTTCAGCACGCGCACCACGCGGCGGTAGCGCTCCGCCAATTCGTTGACGATGGCTCGCGCGAAGGCCGCGTCACGGCCAAATACCTCCCGCACGGCCTGCGCCGGAATCATCAGCACGCCGGCGGATGACAGCGTGCGCGCTGACTTCAAATAGACCTCGTCGCGGATCACCGCCGCCAGGATGAAGGTGGTCACAGGCCCGATGATATCGACGGTGGTCTCCCGTCCCTCCCAACTTGCGAACAGTTCCACCGCGCCTTCAACGAGCACATGCAGGAAGTCCGGCAGATCCCCTTCCCGGATCAGCGTCGTGTGCGGCGGAAACTTCTGCAACAGCGCAGCGGACGTCAGCACGCCGAAGTGGGCGTCGGTCATGTTCCGAAACAGAGGCAACTCGCGCGTCGAACTGATGTCGGATGCTCGCATGGTGCATAAATAGCAAAATCCGCCCGTTCGCGCTTGATAAACATCAAGCGTAAAAATGATAAAAGTAGTTCTTAGATATGACCTTGGTCAAAATAGGTATTCGCTCGCCAATTACTTCATCGAAGTTGATTTAGCGCAACGTATCTCCGTCGCTCTCCAGTACCCCTGAGCTGCATTGCTTATCCAGCTTTGGGGCAAGGTAGACATGACCGATTTGGAGGCTGTATCGCCGCAGGAGCAGGGTCGGGCGCTCTGGCTCTCGACCATCGCGTTCACGGTGTGCTTCGCGGTCTGGACGATCTTCGCCATCATCGGCATACGGATCAAAGACGAGCTCGGCCTCAACGAAACCGAATTCGGCCTGCTTGTCGGCACTCCCATTCTCACCGGCTCGCTGATCCGTCTCGCGCTAGGAATCTGGACGGACCAATACGGTGGCCGCGTCGTCTACACGCTGACGATGCTCGCCGCGGCGATCTCGACCTTCCTGCTGTCCTACGCTCATACCTATCCGCAGATGCTGATTGCCGCGCTTGGCGTCGGCATTTCCGGCGGCTCCTTCGCGGTCGGCATCGCCTATGTGTCGCGCTGGTATCCGCCCGAAAAGCAGGGCTTGGCGCTCGGCATCTTCGGCGCCGGCAATGTCGGCGCCGCAGTGACCAAATTCGTGGCGCCGTTCGTGCTCGTCGCTTACGGCTGGCAAGTCACCGCTCAGGTTTGGGCCGTCGCCATCGCGTTGATGGGGATCATTTTCTGGTTCACCACCACCGATGATCCCGTGTTGCGCGAGCGTCGCGCGCGTCACGAAAAGCCCACCAGCGCCTGGCTCGAGCTCGAGCCGCTGAAGAACATCCAGGTCTGGCGCTTCTCGCTTTACTACTTCTTCGTGTTCGGTGCCTTCGTCGCGCTGTCGCTGTGGTTGCCGCGATATCTGATCAACGTCTACGGCGTCGACATCAAGACCGCCGGCATCGCGGCGGCGATGTTCTCGTTGCCGGCAAGCCTGTTCCGTGTTTACGGCGGCCTCCTGTCCGACCGCTATGGCGCGCGGCGGGTCATGTACTGGACCCTCATGGTCAGCGTCGTGTGCACCTTTGTGCTGTCGTATCCGCCGACCGACTATGTCGTGCGGGGCATTTCCGGCCCGATCTCCTTCCATATGGAAATGGGACTGGCCCCGTTCATCGTCACGGTGTTCGTGCTCGGCTTCTTCATGGCGCTGGGCAAGGCCGCCGTCTACAAGCACATTCCGGTCTACTACCCGAAGAACGTGGGCTCGGTCGGCGGTCTCGTCGGCATGATCGGCGGACTCGGCGGCTTCGTGTTGCCGATCGCGTTCGGCGCGCTGAACGACCTCACCGGCGTCTGGACCAGTTGCTTCATGCTGCTGTTCTTCCTGGTGTCCGGCGCGCTGCTGTGGATGCACATGGCCATCCGTCAGATGGAGCGCGGCGTGGCCGAGGCGGAGCTTCGCAAGCTCCCCGAGCTGCCCGAGATGCAGGAGCTTCACGGGCCGGAGCACATCGGCGCTCTGTCCGGCGCAGTCCTTCAGGACTGGCGCCCCGAGGACGGGGAATTCTGGGAAACCAAAGGGCGCGCGATCGCACGACGAAACCTCTGGACCTCGATTCCTGCGCTCCTCCTGTCGTTCGCGGTGTGGCAGGTCTGGTCGGTGGTCGTTGCGAAGCTCCCTGCGGTCGGATTCAACTTCAGCACCGACCAACTGTTCTGGCTCGCGGCCTTGCCGGGCATCTCCGGCGCAGTGCTACGCATCTTCTACTCGTTCATGGTGCCGATCTTCGGCGGCCGGCTATGGAGCACGCTGGCGACCTGGTCGCTCCTCATTCCGGCGGTCGGCATCGGCTACGCGGTACAGCATCCCGACACGCCCTACTTTATCTTCCTGACGCTGGCGCTGCTGTGCGGGCTGGGCGGCGGCAACTTCGCCTCCTCGATGGCCAACATCTCCTTCTTCTTTCCCAAGGCCGAGAAAGGCAACGCGCTTGCCCTCAATGCGGGCCTCGGCAATCTCGGCGTCAGCGTCGTCCAGTTCGTGATCCCGATCGTCATCACCATCGGCGTCTTCGGCTGGCTCGGCGGCGATCCGCAGCCGATCAGCCAGACCGGCAAGCTCTGGCTGCAGAACGCCGGATTCATCTGGGTGCCGTTCATCGTGGCCAGCGCCTTCGCCTGCTGGTTCGGCATGAACGACATCGCCTCCGCGAAGGCGTCGTTCAGCGAGCAGGCCGTGATCTTCGAGCGCAAGCACAACTGGATCATGTGCTGGCTCTACACCGGCACCTTCGGGTCGTTCATCGGCTATTCCGCCGGCTTCCCGTTGCTGGCCAAGACGCAGTTTCCGGCGGTGGACGCCCTGCCCTTCGTGTTCCTCGGTCCGCTGGTCGGCGCGCTATCGCGCTCCGCCACCGGCTGGGTGTCCGACCGTTGGGGCGGCGGCCGCGTCACCTTCTGGGTCTTCATTCTGATGATGGTTGGCGTTGCCGGCGTCCTCTACTTCCTCGGCATCAAGGACCAGCCGGGCGCGTTCTGGGGCTTCTTCGCGATGTTCCTCGTCCTGTTCTTTGCGACCGGCGTCGGAAATGCGTCCACGTTCCAGATGATCCCGAACATCATGCGAAAGGAGATCGACCGGCTGATGCCGCAGTTGGACATCGCCGCCCGCATCCGGCAGGCGGAAAAGGAATCAGCCGCCATCACCGGCTTCACCTCGGCGATCGCGGCATTTGGCGCGTTCTTCATTCCGAAGGCCTACGGCACCTCGATCGGTCTGACCGGTGGTGTGGAAGCCGCGCTTTGGGGCTTCCTGGTCTTCTACGTGAGCTGCGTCCTGATCACTTGGGGCTTCTACACCCGCCGCGGCGGTCTGCTGTACGACGTCGAGCGTCATCCGCCCGCGGCCCCGATGCCACCCTCCATCGCAATGCGGCCCGCGTAAGGAAAGCAGACGATGAGCCATTTTCTCGATCGACTTACCTTCTTCCGCCGGCCATCGGAACCGTTCTCCGACGGCTACGGCATCACCACGCATGAGGACCGTCGCTGGGAGGACGGCTATCGCAAGCGCTGGCAGCACGACAAGATCGTGCGTTCGACCCATGGCGCCAACTGCACCGGCTCGTGCTCGTGGAAGATCTACGTCAAGGGCGGCATCGTCACCTGGGAGACGCAGCAGACTGACTATCCGCGCACCCGGCCCGAGCTGCCGAACCATGAGCCGCGCGGCTGCTCTCGCGGTGCGAGCTACTCCTGGTACCTCTATTCCGGCAACCGGGTGAAATATCCGTTGGTGCGGTCGCGCCTGCTCAAACTCTGGCGCGATGCTCGCGTGCTGCGCACGCCGGTTGGCGCCTGGGCGTCGGTCGTCGAGGACACGAAGAAGCGCGAGGCCTACACCAGCAAGCGCGGCCTCGGCGGCTTCGTCCGCGCGACGTGGGACGAAGTGACCGAGATTATCGCGGCCGCCAATGCCTATACGGTGAAAAAATACGGCCCAGACCGCGTGATCGGCTTTTCGCCGATCCCGGCGATGTCGATGGTCTCCTATGCGGCGGGATCGCGCTATCTCTCGCTGCTCGGCGGCGTCTGCATGTCGTTCTACGACTGGTACTGCGATCTGCCGCCGTCCTCGCCGCAGACCTGGGGCGAGCAGACCGACGTACCGGAGAGCGCGGATTGGTACAACTCCGGCTTCCTGATCCTGTGGGGCTCGAACGTCCCGCAGACTCGCACACCGGACGCACACTTCTATACCGAGGCGCGCTATCGCGGCGCCAAGAGCGTCGTCATCTGTCCGGACTATTCCGAAGCCTCGAAATTCGCCGACCTCTGGATTTCGGTGAAGCAGGGTACCGACGCCGCCCTCGCGATGGCGATGGGCCACGTCATCCTTCGGGAATTCTATCTCGATCGTCAAGCCCAGTATTTTGAGGACTACGTCCGGCAATATACCGATATGCCGATGCTGGTCCGGCTGGTGAAGCAGGGCGACCGGCTGGTGCCTGAACGAATGCTCCGGGCATCCGATTTTGCCATCAATCTCGGTGAGAACAACAATCCGGAATGGAAGACCGTCGCATTCGACGAGACCTCAGAAAGCGTTGTGGTTCCCTGTGGCTCGGTCGGTTTCCGATGGGGTGAGAAGGGCAAGTGGAATCTGGAAGAAAAAGCGTCCGAGGGACGCGACACCAACCTTCGGCTGTCGCAGGCAGCCGATATGGACGAACTCGCCGACGTTGCCTTTCCGTATTTCGGCAATTACGAGCACGACGCCTTCAAAGGCACCGACCACCCCAGCGTTCTCGTCCGCAAGGTTCCGGTCAAGCGTGTCGCCCTGAAGGACGGCGAAGCGTTGGTCGCGACCGTATTCGATCTTTTCGTCGCGAATTATGGCCTCGATCGCGGCTTCGGCGGCGACCACGTCGCCAAGTCCTACGACGAGAACGTGCCCTATACGCCGGCCTGGGCGGAGAAGATCACCGGGGTGCCGCGCGACCAGATCATCACGGTGGCGCGCGAATTCGCGCTCAATGCGGAAAAGACCAACGGACGCTCAATGGTCATCATCGGCGCCGCGATGAACCACTGGTATCACTGCGACATGAACTACCGCGGCGTCATCAACATGCTGGTGATGTGCGGATGCATCGGCCGATCGGGCGGCGGCTGGTCACACTATGTCGGACAGGAGAAGCTTCGCCCGCAATCGGGGTGGCTGCCCCTGGCATTTGCGCTCGACTGGGGCCGGCCGCCGCGCCAAATGAATTCGACGTCGTTCTTCTATGCGCACACCGACCAGTGGCGCTACGAGACCCTCGGCATCGATGAGATCGTGTCGCCGACCGCTCCGCCCGGCCCGTGGGACGGCGCGATGATCGACTACAACGTACGCGCCGAGCGGATGGGCTGGCTGCCGTCGGCACCACAGATCAAGCAGAATCCCCTCATCGTTGCCAAGAATGCAGCGGCGATGGGCATCGACGCGAAGGATTACGTCGCCAAGGCACTGAAGTCCGGCGAACTGCAGATGTCCTGCGAGGACCCGGATCACCCCAACAACTGGCCGCGGAATATGTTCGTGTGGCGGTCGAACCTGCTCGGCTCGTCCGGCAAGGGACACGAATATTTCCTCAAGCATCTGCTGGGCACCACGCACGGCGTGCAGGGCAAGGATCTCGGCGAGACCGGCAAAAAGAAACCCAAAGATGTCGCCTGGCATGACGATGCGCCGAAAGGAAAGCTCGATCTTCTGGTCACGCTCGATTTCCGCATGTCCACCACATGCGTGTACTCCGACATCGTGCTGCCGACCGCGACCTGGTACGAGAAGAACGATCTCAACACCTCGGACATGCACCCCTTCATTCACCCGCTGACCTCGGCCGTCGATCCGCTGTGGGAGGCGAGGAGCGACTGGGAGATCTACAAGGCGATCGCCAAGAAGTTCTCGGAGGTCGCGCCGGAAATTCTCGGCGTCGAGAACGACGTCGTGCTCACGCCGATCCTGCACGATACGCCCGGCGAGATCGCCCAGGCGCTCGACGTCAAGGAGTGGAAGAAGGGCGAGATCGATGCCATCCCCGGCAAGACGATGCCGGCGATCACGGTGGTCGAGCGTGACTATCCCAATCTTTACAAGCGTTTCACCGCACTGGGCCCGCTGATGCAAAACCTCGGCAATGGCGTGAAAGGCATTGCGTGGAACACCGAGCACGAGGTCGATCTGCTCAAGCGGCTTAACGGTACGGTGGCCGAGGAGGGTGCGACCAAGGGTCTAGCGAGGATCGACACCGACGTCGACGCGACCGAGGTGATCCTCGCGCTGGCGCCGGAAACCAATGGCGAGGTCGCGGTCAAGGCCTGGGAAGCGCTGTCCAAGACCACGGGCCGGGAGCACGCGCATCTCGCCCTCCCGAAGGAGGACGAGAAGATCCGCTTCCGTGACGTCGTCGCGCAGCCGCGCAAGATCATCTCCGCACCGACATGGTCGGGTCTCGAGTCGGAGAAGGTCTGCTACAACTCCGGCTATACCAACGTCCACGAACTGATCCCCTGGCGCACGCTGACCGGCCGTCAGCAACTCTACCAGGACCATCTGTGGATGCGCGCATTCGGCGAGGCGCTTTGCGTCTATCGCCCGCCCGTCGATCTTAAGGCTATCCGGCCGATCATCGACAAGAAGCCAAACGGCGAAAAGCAGATCGTCCTCAACTTCATCACGCCACACCAGAAGTGGGGCATCCACTCGACCTACACCGACAACCTGCTGATGCTGACGCTGTCGCGGGGCGGGCCGATCGTGTGGATCAGCGAGGTCGACGCCAAGAAAGCCGGCATCGCCGACAACGATTGGATCGAGGCCTACAACGCCAATGGCGCGCTCGTGGCGCGGGCGGTGGTGTCGCAGCGCGTCAAGGAAGGCATGTGCATGATGTATCATGCACAGGAAAAGATCGTGAACGTGCCGGGCTCCGAAATGACCGGCCTACGCGGCGGCATCCATAATTCCGTGACGCGCGTGGTGGTGAAGCCGACACACATGATCGGCGGCTACGCCCAGCAGTCCTACGGCTTCAACTACTACGGCACGATCGGCACCAACCGCGACGAGTTCGTCATCGTCCGCAAGATGTCGAAGGTCGACTGGCTCGACACGCCGACCGCGGACCAACCTGAACCCCTCTCTGTTGCGCCGAAGATGGAGGCCGCAGAATGAAAATCCGCGCGCAAATCGCGATGGTGCTGAACCTCGACAAGTGCATCGGGTGTCACACCTGCTCGGTGACCTGCAAGAACGTCTGGACCAACCGCGAGGGCGTGGAATACGCTTGGTTCAACAACGTCGAGACCAAGCCCGGCATCGGCTATCCCAAGGACTGGGAAAACCAGAAGCGCTGGAACGGCGGCTGGAAGCGCAAGAAGAACGGCAAAATCGAGCCGAAGATCGGCTCGAAGTGGCGGGTGCTGGCAAAGATTTTCGCCAACCCCGACCTGCCGGAAATCGACGATTACTACGAGCCGTTCACCTTCGATTACGAGCACCTGCAGAAGGCACCCGAACTGCCCGCCTTCCCGACCGCGCGGCCGCGTTCGCTGATCACCGGCGAGCGGATGGAGAAAATCCAGTGGGGCCCAAACTGGGAGGAGATCCTCGGCGGCGAGTTCTCCAAGCGCTCGCAGGACTACAACTTCGAAGGCGTGCAGAAGGCCATCTACGGCCAATTCGAAAACACCTTCATGATGTACCTGCCGCGGCTGTGCGAGCATTGCCTGAACCCTGCCTGTGCGGCGGCCTGCCCGTCCGGCGCGATCTACAAGCGCGAGGAGGACGGCATCGTTCTCATCGATCAGGACAAGTGCCGTGGCTGGCGCATGTGCGTGTCCGGCTGCCCGTACAAGAAGATCTATTACAACTGGTCGAGCGGCAAATCTGAGAAATGCATCTTCTGCTATCCGCGCATCGAAGCCGGCCAGCCGACGGTGTGCTCGGAAACCTGCGTCGGCCGTATCCGCTATCTCGGCGTGGTGCTGTACGACGCCGACCGGATCGAAGAGGCGGCCAGCGCGCCGAACGAACAGGACCTCTACGAGGCCCAGCTCGGAATTTTCATGAATCCGCATGACGAGGCGGTGATCGCGCAGGCCCGCGCCGATGGCATCCCCGACGCCTGGCTGGAGGCCGCGCGCCGCTCGCCGATCTGGAAGATGGCGATGGAGTGGAAGGTCGCGTTCCCGCTCCATCCAGAATACCGCACGTTGCCGATGGTCTGGTACGTGCCGCCGCTGTCGCCGATCCAGTCGGCCGCGGCCGCAGGCAAGATCGGTCACGACGGCGAGATGCCGGACGTCCGTTCGCTCCGCATCCCGCTGAGGTATCTCGCCAACCTGCTGACGGCGGGCAAGGAAGAGCCGGTGGCGCTCGGGCTCGAGCGCATGCTGGCGATGCGCGCCTATATGCGGGCCAAGACGATCGACGGCGTGATCGACGAGGCGATCGCGCGGCGCGTCGGCCTCACCTCGCTCGCCATCGAGGACATGTACCAGACGATGGCGATCGCCAATTACGAGGACCGCTTCGTCATCCCGACGGCGCACCGCGAGACCGACGAGGATGCCTACGATCTGCGTGGCTCCTGCGGCTTCACGTTCGGCAACGGCTGCGCCGGCGGCGACTCGACCGCCAACCTGTTCGGCACGCCGAAGCGCGCCCGCACCCCGATGGAGATCGCATGACCACGCTCACCTTCAAGGCACTATCCGCGCTGCTCAGCTATCCGACTGCCGCGTTGCAGAAGGCAGCGTCCGAGCTGATCGTGGCACTCGACGGCGAGGCATTGGTCGCGGGCACGATCCGGCGGCAGCTCGATGTCCTGCTCGACGAACTGGCGCACCACGACCTTTACGATCTTCAGGAGCGCTATGTGCTGCTGTTCGATCGGACGCGCTCGCTGTCGCTGCATCTGTTCGAGCATGTGCATGGCGAAAGCCGCGACCGCGGCCAGGCCATGATCGACCTCAAGTCGATGTACGAGGGCAAAGGTCTGGAGATCGCTGCTGCCGAGCTGCCGGACTTCGTTCCCCTGTTCCTGGAGTTTCTCTCGATCCTGCCGCGCGCCGAAGCTTATGAGCTGCTGGCGCAACCCGCTCATATCTTTTCGGCCCTGGCCGAACGGCTGCGCCGGCGCCAGTCCGCCTACGAATCGGTGTTCCGAGCGCTGGTGAAGCTCGCCGCCACCAAGCCCAAGGGCGAGGACATTTCCGCCCTGCTGCAGCAACCGGATCCGGATGCCGACGATCTCGCAGCCCTCGATGCGGCCTGGGAAGACGAGCCGGTCAGCTTCGGGCCTGGCGCCAGCAGTTGCATGGACGGGATCGTCGCGAAAATCCGGGCCGGACGCAGACCGGTGTCAGGCGCCGCAACCGCGGCGCCCCGTCCCATCATCTCGCATTCGTGAGGACGCGATCATGCGCGAGACGCTGAATTACATCTTGTTCGGCTGGTACCCCTACCTCTGCATCACGGTCTTCGCGGTAGGCAGCCTGATGCGCTTCGACCGGGAGCAGTACACTTGGCGCAGCGGCTCGAGCCAATTGCTGCGTCGCCGGCAGTTGATGTGGGGCTCCAACCTCTTCCACATCGGCATCCTGGTCATCTTCCTGGGCCACGTGGTCGGCCTGCTGACGCCGATATGGGTGTTCGATCAGCTCGGCATATCGCACACGTTCAAGCAATGGATGGCCATCGTGGTGGGCGGCGGAGCGGGCATCATGTGCTTCGTCGGCACGACGTTCCTGGTTCATCGCCGTCTGTTCGACCCGCGCATCCGCCGAACGTCATCGTTCGGGGACATCGCGATTCTGCTGCTGCTGTATGTTCAACTCATTCTCGGCCTGTCGACCATCTTCGTGTCCCTGCAACACCTCGACGGTCACGAGATGGTGAAGTTCATGAACTGGGCGCAGGGTATCGTGACGCTGCAGCCGGGAGCCGCGACGCAGGTCGCCGATGTGCCGGCCATCTTCAAGATGCATCTGCTGCTGGGGATGACGCTGTTCTTGCTGTTCCCATTCACGCGGCTCGTCCACATGCTCAGCGCTCCGGTCTGGTATCTCGGCCGGCGCGGCTACCAGATCGTCCGGTCGAAACATGCGGTCGCCGGCGCGCGCCATGCCGGCGGACGGCCGAGCCTGAGCCCGGCGGAGTAAGCCATGACGGTCGTCATCGACAGGAGAGTAGCCCAGGCAGCGCCGTCGGCGCCTGCCGTCGTGAAGGTGAACGGCACGGTCATCGCGCGCGACGCCATCGCGCGTGAGATCCAGAACCATCCGGCCGGCCAGCCGATCGCGGCCCGGCAACAAGCCACACGTGCCCTCGTCGTTCGCGAGCTTCTGCTGCAGGAGGCAGAGCGGATGGGGATCGCGGCCGAGCCCCAAAACGACGAGGCCGGCCGGCGTGAGACCGAGGACGAGGCGCTGATCCGCGCACTCATCGCCCAGGAGGTCCTGACGCTCGAGCCGGAGGAAGCGGAGTGCCGGCGATTCTACGAGCGCCATCCGGCGCGGTTTCGCTCGCCCGACATCTACGAGGCGGCACACATCCTGTTCGCGGCCCGACAGGACGATCCTGCCGCATTCGCGAAGGCGCACCTCCAGGCCGAGGCGGCGACAACGGAGCTTCGCCACGGTCCGGAACGCTTCGCCGATCTGGCGAAGGCGCATTCCGCCTGTCCGTCGGCCGCGCAAGGCGGCAATCTCGGTCAAATCACCGCAGATCAGACGACGCCGGAGTTCGAACGGGCGTTGTTTGCCTTGGAACCAGGACAGATCTGCGAGTATCCGGTGCCGACACGATATGGCGTTCACGTCATCCGGTTGGACCGCAAAATTGCGGGCCGGCAACTGCCGTTCGAACTCGTCGCCGACCGCATCGCAGACTATCTGCGCGACGCAGTCGCACGGCGCGCAGCCGCACAATACATCGCGCGGCTGGTGTCGCGAGCGACGATCACGGGTATCGAAATCGCGAGTGCCGAAGAGCACCGGGTGAACTGAGGCTGTACCATGCTGCTTGGCGAAGTTCTGACGCGATTCGACGACGAAGCGGTGGCAGTAGAGACCATTGTCGCTCTCGACGACTTGCCGCTGATCGCACGCCTGATGCGGGAAGCGGAGACGCAGGGCCGATCGCTCGGCGAATTTGCGGCAAGCACGCTGCGATACTATTCGGCGAATGCCCCCGACGAGGAATGGATCACGCTGATGGGCGCGCTGGGGCGCGCTCGCGATCCCGGCGCCGTCTGCTTGAAGCGCGCTTTCGCCTTCGTGCTGCAGGAGACGGCGTCAGCCGGAAAGACATGCCATGAAACTAGCAACGCAAAACACCGCGGCTGATCCGGTCCGCGCCGCGGGTGGCATTCCGCGCCTCGGTCCCTATGCGATTCCGCTGCTGAGCTACGGCTTTCGGCCGTTCTTTCTCGGCGCCGCGATCTGGGCGTGCCTAGCGATGATCGGTTGGGTCGGTCTTCTTACGGGCCGCTTCACGTTCGCCAGCAGCTATGGCGCCGTGGCATGGCACGCCCATGAGTTCCTGTTCGGTTATGTCTCCGCGGTGATGACCGGGTTCCTCCTCACCGCGATCCCGAACTGGACTGGTCGCCTGCCTTTGCAGGGCCGCCCGTTGCTGCTGCTGGTGATGTTCTGGGCGGCGGGCCGCGCCGGCATGCTGCTGACCGACGTGGTCGGCAACGTTGCCGCCGCAACGGCCGATTCGGCTTACTTGATCGCCGTCACCGCGATCGCCGCACGCGAGGTGCTTGCCGGCAAGAACCGGCACAACTTGAAAGTCGTCGGGCTGATCGGACTGATCGCAACCGCCAACATCCTGTTCCATGCCGAGGTCGTTTTGGTCGGGTTTCCCGACTACGGCATCCGTCTCGGCATCGCCGGCATCATCACGCTAATCATGCTGGTGGGCGGGCGCGTCACGCCGAGCTTCACGCACAACTGGCTGGCGCGCCGCGGCGACCTCCATCTGCCAACGCCGCTCGGCCGCTTCGACTTCGTTTCCATCGGCGTGACGGCTTTCGCATTGTTGCTCTGGGTGGTCGCGCCGGCGTGGCAAGGTACAGGGGCGGCACTGCTCGTCGCGGCGGTCCTTCAGGCGATCCGGCTGTCGCGATGGGCCGGCTTGTGGACCTGGCGCGAGCCGATCGTCCTGATCCTGCACATCGGCTACGCGTTCGTACCGCTGGGCGCATTGGCGCTGGCGATCTCGATCATGTGGCCGCAACTCCTGCCGCAGACCGGAGCCCCGCACGCCTGGACGACCGGCGCCATGGGCATCATGACCCTCGCCATCATGACCCGCGCAACCCGCGGCCACACCGGACATGACATCGTGTCGACGCCGGCGACGAACCTGATCTATGCCGCCATCATCGTCGCGGCGCTCACGCGCGTGGTCGCGCCGGTGAGCCCGGGTCTTACGACCGAGCTTCTCTACCTGTCGGCAGCGACGTGGATCCTTTCGTTTGCGGCTTTCCTTGCGGCTTACGGACCGACGCTGTTGAGGGCAGCTCGGCGCTAAAACCCAGTTGTACGGCCGGCGACGGATGTGGTCTCCAAACCGCCCGAGCGGATGGTGGAAGGGCCAACTGCCTCACGCAGTCTGGTGTCGCGTCTTGAGCCTGCCACTCATTGCGGTCACTTGCTCGGTGGTCACTTGCTCGACGGTTGGGCCTGCTGCTGAGCCAAGTCATCCGTCGATCTGCGAATAGGCCGAGCGCAGTAACGTGATGCCGATCTCCTCGGTCAGCGCTGTCAGCGCGCTGGAGACGATGTCGAGCGTGATCATGTCGAGGTTGGTGGGAGCGACGGTCATCATGCGTAGGCCTCGTCGCGCGCAATCAGAATGTTCGCCGAACCGGTCGCAGCGCGCGCGTCCCAGCCGTCCGGGATCAGATGGCGGAATCGCGCCCCAGGATGACCGAGGGACCGGACCAAGCGTGACGGCCAGGATCGTGTCGCGGTCGTAGCAAGGGCAATCGTCGAGTTGAAGGAGGATGGCTCTTTTATTCGGTCTCACACCACCTAAGCAACGGGATTGGCGGCCCGCCTTAGCCGATCCGAAAGTGATCCAATCCTGCCAAACTGAGCCACAAGATTGCTCTGAATTCGCTCGACTTCCCGTGCACCGCGAGCATGTGTGGGGGCCAAGGAGATGCCGCCATGGACCTGCCGCCCGAGACGGTCGAGACCACGATCAAGGTCTACCTCAGTCAGATGCGGGTACGGCTCGATGAGGCGACCGGCATCGCCAAGGCCGCGGAGGTCTGCGCGGACACCGGCAATCTTAGCAAGGGCATCGAGATCGCGCTCGATGTGGAACAGTTGCTCTATGAGGTGAACACGTTGCTCAACGCGGCCAGCCTGATTCATCGGCTCGGCAACTCGCAATAGCGGTCTGCACATCTCCTCGCGGCCCGCCAGCGCCCCACGGCCTCAGCGGAGCTGCGGCCGTGGCGGCGCTCATGCCGCCACCAACGCAGAGGAGATCACGATGTCGAAGCGTAAGAGTGCGACCACGAAGGCACGCCAGGGAAATTCGAAGGAACGCAAAGCTCGCCCTGCCCCCAACCGCAACAGCAAGGCCGCGAAGGGCACGACAGGCGCAAAGGCCGGCAGAGTTTCCAAGCAGGATAAGGTCATCGGTCTGCTGCGGCAGCCTGAGGGCACCACGATCCCCGCCATCATGAAGGTCACCGGCTGGCAGCAACACTCGGTCCGCGGGTTCTTCGCAGGCGTGGTATGCAAGAAGCTTGGCCTGATCCTGGAATCCGACAAGCCGGACAGCGCCGAACACCGCATCTATCGGGTCCTTGGCCCCAAGCCCGCGACCGCTAAGCAGGCTGCCTCCAGTGTGAGCCGCAAGGCGGCCTGACCATGTCGATACAGCCGATTGACGCTGCGACGATCGAGGCCGAGGTGAACCAGGTCCGGACCCTCGGCATCGACGCGCTGCGCAGGCGATGGCGGATGATGTTCGGAGCAAGCCCTCCATCTGGGCTGACCAAGGACATCATCGCCCGGATGATCGCCTACCGGATTCAGGAGGAGGCCTTTGGCGGTCTCGATCCTAAGACCGCCAAACTCCTCGAACGGATGGCGCGCGGTGAGAAGCCAAGCGAGTTGCCGCGGCGCCTGAAAGCCGGAACCCGTGCTGATCCGCGAACACCATGGCGAACGGCATACCGTGACGGTGCTGCCCGACGGCTTCGCCTGGCAGGGGCAGACCTTCTCGAGCCCTTCAGTGATTGCCAAGACCATCACCGGCACGATCTGGAATGGGCCGCGCTTCTTGCGAGGCCTACATCAAGAGCCAGGCGCACGAAGGCTGGCGGTTGACCCGCAACCGCTATGATGATGGGGCCTTTTCGGGCGTCTCGCTGGACCGCCCTGCCCTTCGGTATCTTCTGAAAGAAGTCGAGGCCGGCAAGATCGACATCATCGTGGTCTACAAGGTGGACCGGCTGACCCGCTCGCTGGCTGACTTTGCCAAGTTGGTCGAGCTGTTCGACCAGCATTCGGTGTCGTTCGTTTCCGTCACCCAGTCGTTCAATACGACGAACAGCATGGGTCGGCTGACCCTCAACGTGCTGCTATCCTTCGCCCAATTCGAACGGGAGGTCATCGGCGAGCGGGTCCGTGACAAGATTGCAGCCGCGAAGGCCAAGGGCATCTGGGTTGGGGGCTCGGTGCCGCTCGGCTACCGGAGCGTTGACAAGAAGCTCGTGGTCGTACCCGAGGAAGCCGAAACCGTCCGGCTGATTTTCCGGCGCTATCTTGAGGTTGGCTCGATCCGGGCCCTGATGGAGGATCTGGACCGGAACGGCATTCCCACCCGGCAGCGGCCACAGTCGGATGGCAGCCTCAGGGGCGGGATCCGGTTCGGCGTCGGTCCCCTCGCCTATCTGTTGCGCAACCGGTTCGTCATCGGCGAAGTGGTCGATCGGGGCGCGCTTCACGCCCAGCCCTTCGCCAAAATCCGGTGCCCGGCCGATCCGCGAGTGGCGCGGCGTCACGCACACCGTCACAGTTACCGAAGATGGCTTCGAATACGCCGGGACGAGCTATGCGTCGCCGAGCAAGATCGCCAAGAAGATCACCGGCACATACTGGTCGGGCCCACGTTTTTTCGGGCTGCTCGCGGCGGAAAAGTAACGTCGAACCAAGGGGGAACGTGATGCCTAGAGCGGTTCACCGATTATTTGAATCGGAGGGATTCCCCTGGTTTCGGGTCTGTGATTCAAGATGCGGGCTGGGATGGAGGCCAGCATCTGATGACCCGACCTCTTTCCAATGACCTGCGGGAGCGTGTTGTGGCGGCGGTCTCTGCCGGCGAGAGCTGCCGGTCGGCTGCGTCACGGTTCGGTGTGGCGGTGTCTTCGGTGGTGAAGTGGTCGCAGCGCTACCGTGCCACCGGGTCTGTGGCGCCCGGCAAGATGGGCGGGCATCGCAAGCGGGTGCTTGAGCCGCATCGCGCTTTCCTCATGGAGCGGATCGCCCAGACGCCGCACCTGACGCTGCACGGCCTCAAGGATGAACTGGCCGCGCGAGGGGTTCATGTCTCGCACAATGCGGTTTGGCTGTTCCTGCGCCGTGAAGGCCTGCGGTTCAAAAAAAACACTGCTCGCCCTTGAGCGGGCTCGCTCCGACATCGCTCACCGGCGACGGCGCTGGTTGTCGTGGCAGGCCAGTCTCGATCCCCGCCGTCTGGTCTTCATCGACGAAACCTGGATCAAGACCAACATGGCTCCGCTGCGGGGATGGGGGCCGAAGGGCGACCGGGTGCGGGCCTTCGTGCCGCAGGGTCGTTGGCGGACGCTGACATTCCTCGGTGCGCTGCGATGCGACCAGCTCACCGCTCCGTGTGTGTTCGACGGCCCAATCAACGGCGAATGCTTCCGTGCTTATGTCGAACAGCAGCTCGTTCCCATTCTTAAGCCCGGCGACATCGTCTTCCTGGACAACCTTGGCAGCCACAAGTCGGCGGCGCTCCGAACCATGATCAGGGCGGCTGGCGCCAGGCTCTGGTACCTGCCGCCTTACTCCCCCGATCTGAACCCGATCGAACAGGCCTTCGCCAAGATCAAGCATTGGATGCGCGACGCCCAGAAGCGGACCGTCGAAGACGCATGGCGATACATCGGCACCCTCGCAACAACCATCCCGGCAGAAGAATGCGACAACTACTTCGCTAACGCCGGATACGCTTCCACCAAATTGTGAAACGCTCTAAGCCCGAAAAAGGCGCAGCAACGGTCCCGCAAGCGGGTTCGTTGTGCGATCTATACCCGAAAATCGTCCGAGGAGGGTCTGGAGCAGCCCAGCGCGAAGCCTGCGCGGCCTTCGACCAGTCCCAACGACACGAAGGCTGGTCGGCGTTGCCGACACTGTACGACGACGGCGGATATTCGGGTGGTACGATAGAACGGCCGGCCTTGCAGAGACTCATCGCCGACATCGAGGCCGGCCAGATCGATGTTGTCGTGGTCTATAAGGTTGATCGGCTGACGCGGGCACTGTCCGATTTTGCCAAGCTCGTGGAGGTCTTCGACCGCCTCGGCGTCTCGTTCGTGTCGATCAGCAACAGTTCAACACCACGACCAGCATGGGACGGCTGACGCTGAATGTGCTGCTGTCCTTTGCCCAGTTCGAGCGGGAGGTCATCGGCGAGCGCGTGAGCAACAAAATCGCGGCATCCAAGAAGAAAGGCAGAATGCGTTGCCCGGATTCGCGCTTTGAGAGAACAAGCCTGAACGGCGCGCCGGCTAACCACGCTCGCTATCGGATTGGCTCTTCAGCGTCACATACATCAGGACCAGATATACGGCCGGCATGACGCCCAGGACGACAAAGGCAAGGAAACCGGCGTTTCCCGGTCCGCATCCGAGGGTGGTGAACTGGTAGCCGACGTAAATGGCGGCGGCGACGATAATGATCAATCCGATCCACCAGGGCAATAACGGATTGCGGGTCGTACTGCTAGTTGCCATAGCCTACTCCATAGGTCTGGCATCTGTTCATGGAGACGCCAGTACAATTAATGAATACAGATGGGTAAGTCATGCCTTGACGCACATCAATGAAGAAACAGCTGCCGATAAGATTGTCCTTGTTCCTACGCTCGTCGAGCTTGCGATAGCGAAATTCGGGACCGGATGCTCCACCTCACGACATTGACGCCCGCACGATTTCGTATTGCACTCGCCATCATCCTTGGCGTGGTCTTTGGATCCCTCCAGTTGGTCACGCGGGTTGCGCCACTACAGGCGAGTTCACCCGCTTGGCAGCACGACGGGCGGCTGCACGTGTTCTTTCACCCGACCTGTCCGCATTGCCATGCGGCGATCGAGTTCCTGAAAGCGCATCCCGAGGTCGATATTGTTCTTCACGATGTCTCGACCCCCGCCAACGAAGCCTTGCTGCTGACGGTTGCGCGTCAACACGGCATTCCGGAACGGAAGCTTGGCGTTCCGCTGTTCGTGCGCGGCGCTTATCTGCTGATCGGCTACGAATCCGCGGACACTACTGGCCGCGAGCTCTTGGCACTCGCCGGCGACGACTCCACGGTCGAGCAGCCGGGGGTCGAGAGCTCCGGGATCAGGCTGCCGTTTCTCGGGGAGATCGATCCGGCCCATTATTCCTTGTTGGCACTGACGGCGCTGATGGGCCTGTCGGATGGGTTCAATCCCTGCGCCATGTGGGTGCTGGTGTACCTGATCTCGCTGATCGCCGGCATGCAGGACCAGCGCAAGATTTGGTGGCTCGTCGGCACATTCGTGATCACGTCGGGCATCCTCTATTTCCTCTTCATGACGGCCTGGTTAAACACATTTCTGGTCCTCGGCTACATCCGCCCATTGACGCAGCTCATCGCACTCGTGGCGATCGGCTTTGGCGCCAATCATCTCTACGAGCTTGCGGTCTCGCACGGCGCAATCGTGTGCGAAGTCGGCAACCCCGAACAACGCCAGCGGACGATGCAGTGGATTCGCCACGTGGTGGCCGCGCCGGTCGGGCTCGGAAGCCTCGTCCTGGTGGCCGGGCTTGCCTTTGCGGTCAATGCGATCGAGTTCGTCTGCTCGGCGGCGCTGCCCGCCATCTACACTCACATGCTGGCGCTGACCGACCTGTCGACGAGCGCCTATTACGGCTATATCGCACTCTATGTGATCTTCTTCATGCTCGACGATCTCGTAATCTTCGGATTTGCGGCATTCGCCTTCCAGAAGATGCTCGATACGCGTTACGCTGCATTCAGCCGCGGCGCCGGCGGCGTGATCCTGATCGGCCTTGGAATATGGATGCTCACACTTCAATAGTGGCGACGTTCCCTCCCCTGGCTCCCGGGAAACCCCCGTGAACATTTACGGCCGCTGGCTCCTGCCGCCGATCCTCGATCTGGCGATGCGGACAGACCGGCTGCAGAAGTACGGCCGTGCGGTGGTCGCCGCGGCGCAAAGGCGCGTGCTTGAGGTCGGGGTCGGATCGGGATTGAATTTTTCGTTCTATGGCGAGCAGGTCGAGATCGTCTACGGCATCGATCCATCGCCTCGCCTGCTCGCGATGGCCCGGCGGCGCGCCACCGCCGCCGGTGTCCGCGCGGCACTCCTGCAGGCGTCAGCGTCCGCAATCCCGCCTGTGGACCAAGCCGTCGCCACCGTGGTGATGACCTGGGCGCTGTGCTCGATCCCGGATCCGCTGGCGGCGCTACGCGAGATGCGGCGCGTGCTCAATTTGGACGGCAGGCTACGCTTCGTCGAGCACGGACTTTCGCCGGAGCCCGGAGTAGAATCAGGCAGCACCGGCTCACTCCTGTCTAGTGCCATATCGCGGGAGGCTGTCACCTCGACCGCAAGATGGAAGATCTCGTTCGCGCGGCCGGGTTCGGTTTGATCGAGCTGCGGACCGAATATGCTGGCCGACCGCGTCCGATGACCTACTGTATGCTGGAAGCGTGTGCCGTCGTCGCTAAGCATCGCGTGACCGCACGTTCGTCGAAGGTGGATGTCATGTCCGAACATCTCGCGGTCTGCAGCAAATGCGGCAACGTCAATCACGTGATACCGTCGCGTCCTGCCGCCGACGCAATTTGCGAGAAATGCAACGCCAAGATGTTCGCCGGGCCAGCGATCGAGAACTTGGGCTTGAAATCGTAGGCAGCGTCAGCGGTCCCACGAAACCGCCGCCTCTATCAAGACATAGTCCAAAGAGTAGCGCGCCTGAAATACTTTGATCTATCGACTTTTACGGACCTGGACATCCGCCATCTCGTGAACTCGATGCGCGGCGACACCGTCGTCAACGCCATCATCGCCTTCCTCTTCGCAATCACCGGGCCTGTAGCAATCGTCCTGACGATCTAGAGCGCAAGGACTTCGAGAAGCTCGTCGGCGGCTCGAGCGGTCAAGACTAGCGTCAATCGAACAGCGCGACGGCGCGGGTCCAGCCGCCGGAGCCGCCCTTCACCTTGTGTGGGAAGCAGGCCACGACAAAACCGCTCGGCGGGAGTTGCTCCAGGTTGCACAGCTTCTCCATGTGACAATAGGGAATCTCTCGACCGGCTTTATGGCCTTCCCAGATGATCGCCGGATCGCGCGTCTCCTCCCAGCGTTTCCGGGTGTGAACGAACGGCGCATCCCAGCCCCACGCGTCGATGCCCGTCACCCGAACGCCGCGCGACGTCAGATAAAGCGTCGCCTCCCGGCCCATGCCGCAGCCGGCCGTCAGATATTCGTCCGTACCCATGCAACTCGCCGCGCGGGTGTTGACGAGCACGATATCGAACGGTTTGAGCGCGTGGCCGATGCGGTCGAGTTCCTCTTCGACTTCGGCCGCCGTGATGACGTGACCATCGGATTTGCCACGGAAGTCCAGCTTGACGCCTGGCCGGAAGAACCAATCGAGCGGGACCTGGTCGATGGTCATCATCGGCTCGCCGCGAATGGTCCTCGACTGGAAATGGTAGGGCGCGTCCATGTGCGTGCCGTTGTGGGTCGTGAACTGCACCAGTTCGAACGCCCAGCCCTCGCCGTCCGGCAGGTCTTCGGCGCGTAATCCCGGAAAGCTTTCGAGCAGCATCCAGGCGTTCTCCTTGTTGGTCTTGTAATCGATCTTCGGCCGCATCACCGGCGGATCGAGAACGGTCTCGTTATCGAGAGGCACAGACAAATCCACGATGTGGCTCGGCAGCTTCATGACGTACCCTCCTCTGGGTTCGCGCCGCAGCAATTCGCCTCGGCGCACAGACTTGTTGGCGGCCATCGCGCCGCTGATATGCGTCGGATCCCAGCCCAATTGATTCAGATCAAGACCGGCGCGCCGGACATCATATTCAATTGTTTGCATCTGATGCAAAAGCGGATTCTCGACACGAAGGTCTTGAGCATGCTGACGGAACGCTCCTGGTCGCCCTATCTCGCCGGCGTCGTCATCGGTCTTCTGCAAATTCCCGCCTTCCTGCTGATCGAAACGGCCCTGGGCGCCTCGTCGTCCTTCGTCACGGTCGGCGGCATGATCGCGTCATGGCTCGATCCCTCGATCGTCAAGATTGACTATGTGGCCCGCCATGTCGCCGCGACCGGCAAGAATTGGTGGCAGGTCGCCCTGGTGATCGGCGTTGCCATCGGGGCCTACTTGTCGATGAAGCTCTCGGGCGCACGTCGGCAACCGATTTCGCCGATTTGGCAGCGTGCGCTGGCCTCGCCGTCTCCGGCAAGACGCTATGCAGTCGCCTTTGCCGGCGGCGTCCTGCTGCTGGTCGGAGCCCGGATCGCGGATGGCTGCACCAGCGGCCACGGCCTCTCGGGGACGGCGCAACTTGCCGTGGGCTCCATGGTGGCCGTCGCCGCCATGTTTACCGGCGGTATCGCCACCGCCATGCTGCTGCTGCGGCGCATCTGACGATCCAAGAGGAGGAACACCATGTCCGTCACCTTCGCAGTTCTTGTCGGGATCGCGATGGGCGTCGTTTTCGGCTTCGTGCTGGAAAAATCCCGCGTGTTTGAACCGGGCATGATCGTCGGACAGATGCAACTGCGGAATTTCATCATGCTCAAGGTCTTCCTGACCGCGGTGGCGACCGGGGCCGTGGTCCTCGCCGTCCTCAACGGCTTCGGCTACGTCAAGCTGCAGCCGAAGGCGGCGGCCTATGGGGCCGACGCCGTAGGTGGCCTTCTCCTCGGCGCCGGCATCGCGCTGTCCGGCGCCTGCCCGGGCACCACCTTCGCGCAAATCGGCGTCGGCTACCGAGATGCGCTCTTCACTCTCCTCGGCGGACTGGTCGGCGCGGTCGCGTTCTCGTACGCACAGCCCGCCATCAGCAAGACTATGCTTGGCCAGAGCGGAACCAAGCTCGTTCTCACCGACCTGATCGGAATCCCGTACTGGATCGGGGCATTGATCCTGGCGGCGGTCATCGTCGCGATCCTCATCCCGCTTGAGAAGATGTCGCCCTGGAAGAGCGAATTGGGCCAAGACGTCGACGGCGATTTCACATCGGCGCCACGGTTTGCCAAGCCTGATGCCCGCGTCCAGCCTGCCGAATAGCAACTCAACTCCCGCACGGCCGGCCAGGCGTCGCGGTCCAAGCCCGGGCGGCCTCGGCGTCAGTCAGGCGTCTAGTCCACTCCCGCAGCAGATCGCCTGATCATGTTACAAGTCACCAAAATCGATCGAAGGGAGAAAATCGCCATGGCCTACACGCTCGAACAATATTCGTCCGATTGTCGTACGGCGCTCATGAAGGATCCCGGGCCGGCGGGACGGGAGCGAGTGCGTCAATTCACCG
Source organism: Xanthobacteraceae bacterium (assembly GCA_050179645.1). Classification (GTDB taxonomy): domain Bacteria; phylum Pseudomonadota; class Alphaproteobacteria; order Rhizobiales; family Xanthobacteraceae; genus VAZQ01. Next base: position 22,438 of record JBFXEX010000087.1, read on the forward strand.
AAAAGGCCTCCGCCGATCCGGAGTTCGTCGCCAAGTATCTCGGGCCGGATGCGGACGCCGAGCGGCGGACGCTCTACCAGGATCCCGACCTGCACTTCTGCATCCTCGCCCACGTCTACAAGGGCATGAAGACCAGCTCGCCGCATGATCATGGGCCGAGCTGGGCCATCTACTGCCAGGTCGCCGGCGAGACCGACATGACCGACTGGCAGGTCCTCGAGAAGCCGGCAAACGGCAAGCCCGGCAGGGTGCAGAAGGTCCGGAGCTATCGCCTGACGCCCGGCCACGCTCACCTCTACAACGAGGGCGACGTCCACTCGCCACGACGCGAGAACGAGACGCGGCTGATCCGCATCGAGGGCACCGACATCACCAAGCTCAAACGCGACAAGTTCGAGGTCGCCGCATAGCCGGATCGGCGCTTCACTCCTGTCGGCGGCCCATCACGGCCCACGCGACAACCGCAAAGCTGCGGGGACCGTCCGGCTGGTTGCACAGATAGGCGGATCGCACGGCGCCCTGAATCAGATGCTGCCTGTCGTCGGGCAGGCAGCAGTGAGCTCCATGTCGGCCTCAAAGGTACCATGAATGCCGGTTTTTGAAGGACCTCGCCGACAAGACACGTCGTGGACTACGTGGCCGAGTTGAGCAAGGTCGTTCCAGAGGAGGACTCTGTTATGGCTATAGGATCATCGAGGAGGATGAGCGGGGAGGCCGCGAGATCCAGCAAGCCGAGGCAGCGGTGGTCCGTCGCATTTTTGTTGAATTTGCCGCGGGAAGAGCCCGCGTCGGATTGCAGCCGAACTAAATCGTGAGGAAATATCTGGACCGGGTGGTCGACCGTGGGGCGATACAACAATCCGCGGGCATGCACTGCGCGGAACGGGCATACTGCGCAATGAGATCTATATTGGGCGGCTCGTCTGGAACCGCTTGCGCTATTCCAAGGATCCGGCGACGGGGCGGCGGGTCTCTCGCATCAATCCACGCGAGGACTGGATCTACCGCGATGTGCCCGAGTTGCGTATCCTGGACGACAATCTTTGGAATCGGGTCGCAGCGCGGCTCGGCGCAATCAGAGCTAGTGATGCCGTCGCCAAAGCGCGCGCAACGGAATTCTGGACCCGCCGACGTCCCCGGCACCTTTTGACTGGAAAAGTCGTCTGCGGCGTTTGCGGCGGGCCCGCTGCACCAATCGGCAAGGATTACATTGCCTGCTCCGCTGCTCGCCGACAAGGAACCTGCACCAATCGTGCGAGCATTCGGCGAAACGAAATCGCGCGATGGATCGTCGAGGCTCTCAGACATCAGCTAATGGCGCCCGATCTTGTTGCGGAGTTCATCCGGGCTTTCAACGACGAGGTAAATCGAGCCCGGCGCGACGGTGATCATCGACATCACCGACTACAGCGGGAGCAAAAAGACCTGGAGCGTCGCATTGATACTCTGCTCGATGCCTTCGCTTCCGGTGCTTTGAAGGGCGCAAGTGTTCAGTCGAAGCTGGATGTACTTGAGGCGCGTAAAGGCGAAGTCGTTAGAGAACTTGCTGGTCTTAGGGTCGAGCCCGTTCGTCTCCATCCGAATCTGGCGACCCTATATGCGCGGAAGCTGGCCGCCCTTCAGGACCTGTTAGAGTGCGACGCCACGCGTACTGAGGCTACCGAAATCATCCGTTCGTTGGTCGAACAGGTGATCTTCCGGCCTACTGCCGAGGCGGCACTTGAAGTCGAACTCGTTGGCGACATCGCTGGGATGATCCACCTAGCCCAAACCTCCAAGGAAAATAGCCCCGTTTCCAGGGCCGTTCACGATGAGTTCGCACGTTCGGTAAAGATGGTTGCGGGGGTAGGATTTGAACCTACGACCTTCAGGTTATGAGTGGAAGCCTTACGACCGCGATTACTTTCGCTCGACTGCGAATGTACCGACATTTCCGAGCCTTGGCTGCATTTCACGATCCGCACCTTTCGCTCGACTTCGCGCGAATGCGCGCCAACTCGCCGCCTCTTGCTTCCATAGTGCTTCCGGACTTCGCGACGTTTAAAATCAGGAAGCAGATTAATCTGAGCAAATCCAATCACCTGCAGCTTCGTGTTTAAACATTTGTACCCGCAATGGCCAACTTGTCGCAAGCCATTGCCCTATGCTTCCGACGCGTGATCCGCAAGTTGCGAATCCAGCAACCAACCCCGAGGACTAGGCCTTCAACGCGCTGACCAACCTTGTGTAGTTATCGAGGTAATAAAGTCGCGCAGCTTTACTTGTTACGCAAGTTGTATCGATGGCAAGTCCATGCGTCGGACAGACGGTCATGTCTCGTCTGCTATCAGGCGATCAATTTTCTCGACTGTCTGCATGAGTTGGTT
>JBFXEX010000088.1:0-24426 GCA_050179645.1 Xanthobacteraceae bacterium
TGTTGGCGAACAGCTCGATCTGCGCCAGCGTCTGGTTGGTGAACGACGCCGACATCACGAAGCTCGGATGCCCCATCGCGTTGCCGAGGTTCACCAGCCGGCCTTCCGACAGCATGATGATGCGGTGGCCGTCCGGGAAGGTGATCTCGTCGACCTGCGGCTTGATGTTGTTCCACTTCAGGTTCTTCAGCGCGCCGATCTGGATCTCGTTGTCGAAGTGGCCGATGTTGCAGACGATGGCGCGGTCCTTCATCTTCCGCATGTGCTCGATTGTGATGATGTCTTTGTTGCCGGTGGCGGTGACGAAGATGTCGGCCATCGGCGCGGCGTCCTCCATCGTCACGACCTGGTAGCCTTCCATCGCCGCCTGCAGCGCGCAGATCGGATCGATCTCCGACACCATCACGCGGCAGCCGGCCTGGCGCAGCGAGGCGGCCGAGCCCTTGCCGACGTCGCCGAAGCCCGCGACCATCGCGACCTTGCCGGACATCATCACGTCGGTGCCGCGGCGGATGCCGTCGACCAGCGACTCGCGGCAGCCGTAGAGATTGTCGAACTTCGACTTGGTGACCGAGTCGTTGACGTTGATCGCGGGCCACAGCAGCGTGCCGGCCTTCTGCATGTCGTAGAGGCGATGCACGCCGGTCGTCGTCTCTTCGGAGACGCCTTTGATGCTCTTGGCGATCTCGCCGAAATAGCCCTTCGGCTTCTCCTTCAGGATGCGCTTGATAAGCGCGAAGAACACTTCCTCCTCCTCGGAGCCCGGCTTGTCGAGAAAGGCGGTGTCGCCATTCTCGGCGCGCAGGCCAAGGTGCACGTACATGGTGGCGTCGCCACCATCATCGAGGATCATGTTCGGATAGCCGCCGCCATGCCAGTCGAACATGCGGGCGGTATAATCCCAGTAATCCTTCAGGCTCTCGCCCTTGATCGCGAACACCGGAATGCCGGCCGCCGCGACCGCGGCTGCCGCGTGATCCTGCGTCGAATAGATGTTGCAGGAGACCCATCGGACGTCGGCGCCAAGCGCCGTGAGCGTCTCGATCAGCACCGCGGTCTGGATCGTCATGTGCAACGAGCCGGCGATGCGCGCGCCCTTCAGCGGCTGCTTTGGCCCGTATTCCTCGCGCGTCGCCATCAAGCCGGGCATTTCGGTCTCGGCAAGCGAGATTTCCTTGCGGCCGAATTCGGCGAGCCCGATGTCCTTCACGATATAGTCGGCGGCGGGCTTGGCGGCGGCTTTCGTTGCAGCGGTCATGACGTTTCCTGCGATGGGGGAGGGGTGCGCGTGCCGGCAGCACGGCAATTCGGGCTGCCTATAGCAGGGCCGTGGGGCGGCCGCAATGAAGATATAAAGATTTCTTTATATGCCTTCGAGAATGCGCCGTGCCACGGCCGGCGTCAGCTTTCCTCGGCGAAGCGCGAACTGACCAGTTCAGCGAGCGCATCGACCACGGCGGCGGCGTCGGCGCCGGTGGCCTCGACCGAGATCGTGGTGCCGGGCCCGGCCGCCAGCATCATCAGCCCCATGATCGAGGTGCCACCCACGGTCTCGCCGCAGCGGCTCACCCGGACGTCGGCGTCGAACCGCTCAACGCATTGCACGAACTTCGCCGAGGCCCGCGCGTGCAGCCCCTTCTTGTTACAGATTTCGAGAATGCGGACGACCTTGGACGGATCCAACGGAGGGGTGCTGTCGTTGCCGGCGGTTTCGCTCATTTGCCGTTCAAGACGCGGCTGGCAATGGTGATGTATTTGCGCCCGGAATCCTGGGCGGCCGCCACCGCCTCCGTCAAGGGACATTCTTCGCGCACCTTGGCGAGCTTCACCAGCATCGGCAGATTGATGCCGGCCAGCACCTCGACCTTGGGCCGCCCCATTACCGAAATCGCCAGGTTGGAGGGCGTGCCGCCGAACATATCGGTGAGGATCGCGACGCCCTCGCCGGTGTCCACGCGCTTCACGGCCTCGATGATGTCCTTGCGGCGCTGCTCGACGTCATCGTCCGGTCCAATGGTCACAGCCTCGATCTGCCGCTGTGGACCCACAACGTGCTCAAGCGCGGAACGAAACTCGACGGCAAGCCGCCCGTGGGTGACGAGTACGAGACCGATCATCGAACTCCCCGCGGGTGCGCCCCGGTTGCACCGCACGAAAGGCCGCCCATCATGACTATCCGAACTCCCGGCGCAAGGGCTTTTCCGGCATTTCCCGGCGTTGTTGCATTGCGGTGCAATCGCCGCAAGCGTTCGATGCGCGGCCCTCGTCCGCGGACGCCGATTCCTGGGTTAGGGCCTAACCAGGAGCGGCTTGGCACCCAGGAACGCTAACACCTGGGCGAGAGCGTCGCCGTCCGCTGCGACGGCGAGTCGCGGCAGCTCGATCCCGCAGACCGTCGTGGTGCTGGGCTCGGCGGCCATCCGCTCGGCGTCAGGGGCGGCAAGGTCCACCACCGCGCCCACCACGCCGACAGCCTCCTGGGCGACGCGGCGGATGCCGAGGCCGCGGATCTCGATCAGCCCGGCGAGCATGGCGGCGGGGCGGACCAGCAGACGGCCGTGACGCGCCTCGAGATGGACGCGGTCGTCGCCGACCAGCCGGACGAATGGCAGCAACCCCGATTGGGCCGACAGCAGGAGCGAGAATGTCAGCGAAGACTTGCCCGCGGCCGACGGTCCGCGGATCAGCAATGCACGGGCACCAACCAACACCGCCGATGCGTGGACGGTGGCGGCCGGGTCGCCGGCAGTCATGATCGGTCGGCCGCCGGCCGAGGACGCGGCATCAGCCGGCCGGCAGGCGCACGGTAAAGCGTGCGCCGAGCACCGGCGGTTCCTCGCCGGGCGCGGCCGGCTCGCCGAGGCGGTTCTCTACCCAGATGCGGCCGTCATGCGCCTCGGCAATCTGCTTGGAGATCGAGAGGCCGAGGCCGGAATGCTGGCCGAAGCCGTGGTTCGGGCGGTCGGTGTAGAAGCGCTCGAATACTTTTTCCAGCGCGTCCGGCGCAATGCCCGGGCCTTCGTCCTCGACGACGATGTCGATGTCTTCCTTGCTGCGACGGCAGGTCACGCGCACGACGCTGCCAGGCGGCGAGAACGAGCGGGCATTGTCGATCAGGTTGTCGATCACCTGGCCGAGGCGCGAATCGTTGCCCAGCACCGTGAAGGCGGACGGGCCGCCGCCGTCGAAGACCAGCTTCACCGTGACGTCATCGTCCTTACGTTCGTTGGCGACGCCGACGACGGTCGTCAGCAGGGTCGTCAGGCTGACGCGCTGCGCGTCCTGGCGCTGCATCTCGGCATCGAGGCGGCTCGCCGCCGAGATGTCGGTGATCAGCCGGTCGAGGCGCTTGACGTCGTGCTGGATGACTTCGAGCAGGCGCGCGCGGCTCTCCTCGCTCTTGGCCAGCGGCAGCGTTTCGACCGCGGAGCGCAGCGAGGTCAACGGATTCTTCAATTCGTGAGCGACGTCGGCGGCGAACCGCTCGATCGCCTCGATGCGGGTGTAGAGCGCGCTGGTCATGTCGCGGATCGAGCCGGACAGATGGCCGATCTCGTCGCGCCGCCCGCTGAAGTCGGGAATCTCGACCCGCGAGCGGATGCGCCGGCGAACCTGCTGGGCGCCTTCGGCGAGGCGGCGAACCGGACCCGCGATGGTTCCGGCCAGAATGAACGACAGCACGATCATCACGCCGGCCGCAACCAGGAACACCTTGAAGATCGCGAGTCGCTCGGCGGCCAGCACATCATCGATGTCGGCGCCCTGGGTCTGCAGCATCAGCGCGCCGCGCACCGCGCGGAAGCGCTGCACCGGCACCGCGACCGAGACGATGACCTCGCCGCGTTCGTTGATGCGCACCATGCTCGATTTGTAGCCCTTGGCGGCGGCCACCACCTCCTCGTATCCCTTGCCGCTCTGCGACCCGAACTCGTGGTAGAGCGGCAGCGTGCCGCGGCTCGCCCAGGTGCGCACGGCGATGTAGAAGCGCTCCAGCATGCCGGGCTTGGCGCTCGGTGGCGGCAGGTCGAAGCGCAGCACGTCGTAGAGATTCCGGCTGTCGAGCACCAGCACGCCGTCGCGGTCGTAGATGCGGGCCCGGGTATTGGTGGGCGACACCAGCCGGCGCAATACCGGCGCGACACGTTCGGGATTGATCGAGAACTCGATCCCCGACAGCATTTCGTCCGACGGCCCGTAGCTTTCGCCTGCCTGCAGCTCCAGCAGCCGGTCGAGATCGAACGCGATGGTGTCCTGCTCGGCGGTGGCCGAGGAGGCGATGGCGCCGGCCATGATCTCGCCTTGCACCAAAAGACTCTGGATCCGCGCCTCGATCAGGCCGGCGCGGAATTGCGAGAGATAGAGAATCCCGATCACCAGGGCGAGCAGCCCGGTGAGGTTGAGGAAGACGATGCGGCGGGTGAGGCTCGAGAAGCTGTGCCGGACGAAGAACTGCCAGCCGCGATACGACAGGTCGGCCAGCCGGCGCAACGTGCCGGTGATGTTGCGCCGCGGCGACGGCCCCGTCTGCGGCTCGGCGGCCTGGAAGCTTTTCGGAGTACGATCAAGCACGTCGGTCTGCCGGTTGCGGCCCCCTCTTGCGCGCCCCGCCGGCGTCCATGTGGACAGTCCCGGCCCCGTCAGAATGGCAGAGTTTACTGGTCCCCGTTTACGCGGTGCAACCTGCACCAAGACTGTGACGCCGGTACGCCGGCGTCAGCCGGTCTGTCACATTTCCTTGAAGCGGTAGCCGACGCCGTACAGCGTCTCGATCATTTCGAAGTCGTCGTCGGTCTGCTTGAACTTCTTGCGCAGCCGCTTGATGTGGCTGTCGATGGTGCGGTCGTCGACATAGACCTGGTCGTCGTAGGCGGCGTCCATCAGCGCGTTGCGGCTCTTCACCACGCCCGGACGGGTGGCAAGCGCCTGCAGGATGAGGAACTCGGTCACCGTGAGCGTGACCGGCTCGTTCTTCCAGGTGCAGGTGTGGCGCTCCGGATCCATGCGCAGTTGGCCGCGCTCCAGGGCCTTGGCGTCGGCTTCCTTCGGCGCAGTCGGGTCCTTCGGCGACACACGCCGCAGCACCGCCTTCACGCGCTCGACCAGAAGCCGCTGCGAGAACGGTTTGCGGATAAAATCGTCGGCGCCCATCTTCAGGCCGAATAATTCGTCGATTTCCTCGTCCTTCGAGGTGAGGAAGATCACCGGCATGTCGGACTTCTGCCGCAGGCGGCGCAATGTTTCCATCCCGTCCATGCGCGGCATCTTGATGTCGAGTATGGCGAGATCGGGCGGCGAGGTCTTGAAACCGTCGAGCGCGGACGCACCGTCCGTATAAGTCATGATGCGATAGCCTTCGGCCTCGAGCGCGATCGAAACCGAGGTGAGAATATTGCGGTCGTCGTCAACGAGAGCGATGGTCGGCATGAAGCCCCTATCCGTGGCGGCCAAGCCGCCGCCCCTGGGATTTGAAGCCCGGAAAGCTGGGCCGAAATGTGACAAATCGCCTAAAACCGCATGATTCGCCAAGCATTTTGCCACATATAGGGCTGCCGGTGCTGGATCACCACCTTTCCTGACGTCGCAAAATGCCCTTTGTCCCCAAATTCGCTAATCTGGGTTCGGAGAAGCCATGAAAGCCACCCCCGATTTCGACCCGAAACTCAGCGCCAAGAAGCTCCTGCGGGAGGGCCGCTCCGGCGCCCTCGCGACCCTGATGCCGGGGTCGGGCGACCCATACTGCTCGCTGGTCAATATCGCGACCGCGGCCGACGGCGCGCCGCTGCTGCTGATCTCGAAGCTCGCGGTGCACACCAAGAACATCCTGGCCGACCCGCGGGTGTCGCTGATGATCGACGAGCGCAAGGCGGGCGATCCGCTCGAGGGCGCCCGCGTCATGCTGTTGGGCACCGCTGCGGCGACCGACGACCCGCAGGTGCGTGGCCGCTACCTCGCGCGCCAGCCGGAAGCCGAGATGTTTGCCGGCTTTGCGGACTTTTCGTTCTATCGTATCGCGCTCAAGGGCGCGCACCTGGTCGCGGGCTTCGGCCGCATCGTCGATCTCAATCCTGAGGATATCCTCACGCCGGTCGACGACGCTGCCGAACTGATGAGCGCCGAGCCTGGCATTCTCGAACACATGAATGCCGATCACGCCGACGCCTGCCGGCTCTATGCGACCAAGCTGCTCGGCGCGCCGGACGGCGAGTGGCGCTGCGCCGGCTGCGACCCGGAAGGCCTTGAGCTGCAATGCGGGCGCATGGCGCTGCGGTTGCCGTTCCCGCAGCGGGTGCGCTCGCCGGGCGTGCTGCGTGCCGTGCTCAAGCAGTTGGTGGATCAGGCGCGCGCGGTGTAATTCGAGACTCGCTGCGCTGCAGCATGCCTGCGTTTCGCGCAACGCCGACCGGTGACCCCGAATTCGTCTGAATTGACCTTGATCAAAGGATGCCGGGCCGCATCAAGGATACAGCCCGATACGTCTTGGCAGGCGGTAGGTTCCCCACTATAGGATCGCGTCTGCCTGGATCGGTCAGGCATTTCAGGGGTTATGGCTGTATGGTTCAATACGGCCGCGGGGAGGGTTCCGGCAGCGGCCGGACGGTTCGGAGGTCTTTACGTGCAGGAAACGGGTTTGAGGAACGGCGCCTGCGGCGCTGACAAAATCGGCTTCAAGGACTTGGCCGCGGTCCACTGGAATCACACCGCGCCGACGCTCTATGAGCATGCCATCGACAACAAGGAAGGCGCCATCGTCGCGGGCGGCGCGCTCTGCGCCGAGACTGGCGTCCATACCGGCCGCAGCCCAAAGGACAAGCACACCGTCGTTGACGCGCTGACCGAGCACACCGTCTGGTGGGACGGCAACCGCCGGATGTCGCAGGCCAACTTCGACCTGCTGCTTGCCGACTTCCTCGCCCACGCCCGCGGCAAGACGCTCTACGCCCAGGACCTCTACGGCGGCGCCGATCCGACCTACCGCATCAAGACCCGCGTCTTCACCGAATACGCCTGGCACTCGCTATTCATCCGCCAGCTCCTGATCCGCCCCGAGCGCTCCGAGCTCGCGAGCTTCGAGCCCGAGCTCACCATCATCGACCTGCCGAGCTTCAAGGCCGATCCCGCGCGCCACGGCTGCCGCACCGACACCGTCATCGCCATCGACTTCACCAAGAAGATCATCCTGATTGGCAATTCGTCCTATGCGGGCGAGATGAAGAAGTCGGTGTTCACCACGCTGAACTTCTACCTGCCGGCGCAGGGCGTGATGCCGATGCACTGTTCGGCCAATGTCGGCAAGGACGGCGACGTCGCGCTGTTTTTCGGCCTGTCCGGCACCGGCAAGACCACGCTGTCGGCCGATCCGAACCGCATCCTGATCGGCGACGACGAGCACGGCTGGTCGGAGAACGGCGTATTCAACTTCGAGGGCGGCTGCTACGCCAAGTGCATCAAGCTCTCGCCCGAGGCCGAGCCCGACATCTACGCGGCCACCAACCGCTTCGGCGCCGTGCTGGAGAACGTGGTGTTCGATCCCGACACCCGCGTCCCGGACTATGACGACGACTCCAAGACCGAGAACACCCGCTCGGCCTATCCGCTCGACTTCATGCCGCGCGCCTCGCGCACCGGCCGCGCCGGGCATCCGAAGAACGTGATCTTCCTCACCGCCGATGCCTTCGGCGTGATGCCGCCGATCGCGAAACTCACCCCTGCGCAGGCGATGTACCACTTCCTCTCCGGCTACACCGCCAAGGTCGCCGGCACCGAGAAGGGCCTGGTCGGCGTGCAGCCTGATTTCTCCACCTGCTTCGGCGCGCCGTTCCTGCCGCGCCCGCCGGCCGAATACGGCAACCTCCTGCGCGACTACATCGCCAAGCATGACGTCGACTGCTGGCTGGTGAATTCCGGCTGGACTGGCGGCATCTACGGCGTCGGCCGCCGGATGCCGATCAAGGTGACGCGCGCACTGGTGACCGGCGCGCTCGACGGCTCGCTGAAGAACGCGAGCTACCGCACCGACCCGTATTTCGGCTTCTCGGTGCCCACCTCGGTGCCCGGCATCGAGCCGCATCTGCTCTATCCGATGAAGACCTGGAAGGACAAAGCCGCGTTCGACGAGACCGCGCGCAAGCTCGTGCGCATGTTCCAGGAGAACTTCGTCAAGTTCGAGAAGGACGTCGACGCCGAAGTGCGCTCGGCCGCGCCCGAGGTCCGCATCGCCGCGGAGTAGGGCTTCGACTACTGGAGTTAGCGAAAGGGCCGCCGACATGGCGGCTCTTTTCGTTGCGAAGCGAGGGCCAAGCGAAGCGTACCAATAGACAGCGGCTTCGCTTGTGTCGGTTCACGCGAACGCCGCTCGTCTCCGCGCGAATTCTGGACCCAGGCCGCGCGCTATCGCGCAGCCGTCTCCGATTTCGGAATAAACGGATGATAGGGCGGGTGCGTGCCGATCGCGCCCATGTCGACCTCGACGATCGTGGGCCCGGGCGTAGCAATCGCCTTCGCGACCGCCGCACCGAATTCGGTAGCCTTGGATACTTTCCAGAATGGCGCATCGGCCAGGGCCGCGAGTTGCTCGAAGTTCGGCGCCAGCAGATCGCCGTAGAACTTCCGGCCGCCGTACCAGGCGTCCTGGATCGCCTTGATGACCCCGTATCCGAAGTCATTCATGATGATGATGACGATGTCCGCCCGCTCCTGAACGGCGGTCCACAGTTCCGACATGTTGAGGCTGAAGCCTCCATCGCCCGTCATCACCACGGTCTTGCGGCCGTCGTTCGAGAGCGCGGCGCCGATCCCGAGCGACAGGCTGGGGCCGATCGCGGCGCCGACCGGATAGATGCTGTCGCGCGGGCCGTAGACCGGGAACAGCCGGTTGCCCCAAGTGGTGTTGCTCATGGTGACGTCGCGAACCCAGATCGCGTCGCGGGGCATGACGTCACGCAACTGCCTTGGAAAGTCCGAGTAGGGGCCGAGCGTCTGGCGGAAGTCCTCCTGGACCTTGGCCTTCAGCGCCTTGAACGCCGGCGCGAATGCCGGGTCGATCTTCATCCTGCCATCGATCCGCTTCAGCAGACCTTCGAGCACGAGGGGGCTGTCGGCGCAGATGAACCCGGTGTTGGCATAGGCGCGTCCATTCGTCGCCGGGTCGACGTCGACGTGGATCAGGTTGTCGGGAAGCTTGAGGCTGAAATCTCCCGTCTCATGACCGCGCAGCCGCGATCCGACCACCAGCATCAAGTCGACGGTGCGATAGAAGTCCTGCAGGGCAGGGACGCCATTGCCGTTCAAGGCGCCCAGCGTCATCGGGTGATCTTCCGGAACGATGCCGCGTCCCGCCCAGCTGCTCACCATGGCAAAGCCAATATCCAGCAGGCCGGCGGCAGGCGCGCCGGCGTCGCGGGCGCCGTTCCCCAGCCACAGCATCGGTCGCTTCGCTGCGATGACGCGCCGGGCGAGCGCATCGAGGTCAGCCTCCGAGGGCTGGACTGGCGCCGGGACCGGCAAAACAAACTGATCGAGCAGCTTCGGACGCTCGATGACGGTCTGCTGGACATCGATGGGGATTTCGACGCTGACCGGGCCCCTGGGCGGGGTGAGAGCGTCGACCACCGCGCGCGTCAGCACGCCGAGGGCTTCTCCGGGCGTCCGCACGCGATAGGCGGACTTTGACACCGAGCGCAACATTCCGAGCTGGTCCGCTACGTCGTGCACATTGCCGAGTTGCTTGTCGATGAACTTGGTAGGCGTCTGGCCGGTCAGGTGCAGGACGGGCGTCCCCGCGAACCTGGCTTCGACCAGGCCTGGCACCGCATTGGCCGCTCCGGGTCCGGTGCTGCTGATCGTCACGCCGAGCTTGCCGGTCGCGCGCGCGAAGCCATCGGCCATGTGGCCGGCGCCCATTTCGCCCCTCGCCATGACGAACCGGATGGCATTGCGGCGCCCGATCGCGTCGAGCATCGGGATATTGTGGATCGACACGACGCCGAATGCGGTCGTCACCCCGCAGTTCGACAGAAACTCTGCGACCAGGTCGCCGACGTTGTAGTTGGTCATTGCTTCCTTACGATTGCTGGCATTTTCCGGGCCTGCGTTCGGCCGGCCGAGGACAACATCCGCACGACCCCACGGGGCCGGATCATGTCCCGTCGATCTTGGCACAGGTCCGCTTGAGTGCGGCGACGTGGTCGTCGATCGCGGCGTGCATGCGGGCGGCGGGGCCCGCGATGGAAATCCCGAAGGTCCCGCCGTTGATCGTGACCGGCAGTGCAACGGCTCCCAGGTCGTCGACGCTTTCCCTTGTATTGCTGAACCAGCCGCGCCGCATCGAACTGCGAATGTCCGCCTCAAGCTCTTCCGCGGACAGAATGGTCTTGGGGGTGAACTTCTTATAGGAGAGCTTCTTCAGCAAGGCTGCACGCGTCGCGGCGTCCATCCGGCTCAGCACCGCCTTGCCGATTGAATTGGCGTGGACCGGACGCATGCTGCCCGGGCGTATCGAGTACCGTATCGCCTGCCTGGATTCGAGAACGTCGATATAGACGACCTCCTTGCCGCGGATCGTGCCGATCACGACGGTTTCGTCACAGGCCTCGTTCAAGGCCGCGAGGTGCTCGGCGACGCGCAACAGGATTGGGTCGTTGGCGGCAATGATGCGGCTGACCTCGAGGAGCCTCGCTGTCGGGTAGAACGGACCACGGTCGCGAAGCATGTAGAGGTAGCCGCGCGCCTGGATGGTCCGCACAAGATTCGAGCAGCTCGAGAGCGGCATACCAATCGCCGCGGCGAGTTCCGACAAGGACGCCGGGCGGCGGAGCCTGGTGAACGCTTCGAACAGATCGAGGGTGCGACCTGCGGTCTTCACATCCATGAATTTATCTTCAGCATTTTGAATTACAAGTCAAGCCCTCGGCTCGGCTGGAGCGTTCCACGGCGAAATCCGCCACCTCGGCGGGGCGCGTTCCGACAAACGTTGCAAGCCCTTTGCCAAGTGCCCCTGCATCGCGCAGAAAGTGGAACGGCGGCGTGATGGCGCGCGCCGGGGGCTTTCATTTCTTCGTCGCCATTCACATTGAGGAAATGATATTCTAAATCCTGAATTAGGTGTCAAGTTCGCGCAGCCCGCCCGCAAGATCGGAAACGTCGATGGACGATAGGACGTCAACGAAGTCACAGCCCCCGCAGCCGCCCGAGCCGGTCGGCCGATGGCGGGATTTGCGCGAGTGGCTGCAACTCATCGAGGACCACGGTGAGCTGTCGACCATTGGCGCCGAAGTCGATCCGGACGAAGAACTCTGCGCGGCCACGTTCATGGCGTGTCAACAACCGAACGCGCCGGCACTCCTGTTCAACAATCTGAAAGGCAACCGCACCGACGCCCGGATCCTGACCAACATGCTCGCGGCGAGCAAGGAGCGCTACGCCCTGACGGTTGGCATCGACCCGAAACTCTCGACGACCGAGATGATCGCTGCGACGCGCGATATCGTGAAGCGGCGGGTTGCGCCGGTCCATATTCCGAAAGAGGGCGCGCCGGTCAACGAGATCGTACTTCGGGACGACGAAGTCGATCTCACGGTTTTTCCAGTGCCGAAGTTCTGGCCGGGAGACGGTGGATCGTTCATCGGGACCGGAACCGTGACGTTCACCAGATCGCCAACGAGCGATCGCATCAATGTGGGCTCCTATCGGCAGGCACTGCATTCCGCCAACCGGGTCGGCTTGAACTGCGTGCCGGGCCGGCACGGCATGCTCGACTGCGAAGCCTGGTGGGCGCTGGGAAAGCCTTGCGAGATCGTTGCGGTTTACGGCATCGATCCGGCGCTCCTCGTCGCCGGAGCGCAGGGATTGGGGCGCGACGAGTCGGAGCTTGATTTCGCCGGTGGACTGATGGGGCGGCCCTATGAACTGACGCAGGCCGAGTACGTCAGCCTGCCGATCCCGGCCCGCGCCGAGTTCGTGATCGAAGGCCTGGCGCACCCCGGCGACGTCGAGATGGAAGGTCCTCTGGGGGAATTTCACGGCTTCTACAGCGGCGATCGTGCGGCCAAGCCGGTGATTCAGGTCAAAGCCGTTCATTACCGGCGCGCGCCGATCATGACGGCATCGTTGATGGCAACCTATCCGGCCTGCGAAATGGGCGCCTATCACTGCATCATTCGCGCCGCGCGCATCCATGACAGCCTCGTGCAAAATGGTATGACCGGCATCCGTGGCGTCTATGTTCACCCGGCGGCGGCGTCCGGAATGTGCATGGCGGTCGTGTCGCTCAAACAGATGCGGCCCGGTCATGCCGCGCAGGCGCTCGCGCTGACGGCGCAATGCACCGCCGCGCCGTACCTCAAGTGGATCATTGCGGTCGATGACGACGTCGACCCGACCGACTTCGACCAGGTGATCTGGGCCATGAGTACGCGCTGCAATCCCAGCGACGATCTCGATATCCTTCGCAACACCTGGACGTATCGATCCGATCCGAGCCTGGCACCCGATGCGCGGCCCTACGGCTCCAAGGTGCTGGTGAACGCTTGCGCGCCGCACCGCTATCTCAAGCAGGCGCCGAAACGCACGCTCCTGCGGCGCGAAGTGTACGATCGTGTCTCCAGCCGCTGGTCCGAATTCGGCTTCCCCGCGGCGCCGCCCACCATCAAGAATTTTCACGGCGAGTAGCGTTCCGCGAGACGAATCGCGTGCCGCTCCCACGACAACGGAGAAGTCGTTTTGAACAAAGTAGCACTCATTACTGCGGCCGGCAGCGGCCTTGGCGCCGCCTGTGCACGCGAACTCGCCGCCGCCGGCTTTCAGGTCGCGGTCTCGTCGTCGTCCGGGAAGGGCGAGCAACTCGGCAAGGAACTTGGCGGTCTCGGTTTCACGGCATCGAACACGTCGCCCGAAGATATCAATCGCATCGTGCGTGAGACCCTTGCGGCCCGCGGCCGCATCGATGTCGTCGTCAACAGTTGCGGCGCCGTGCCGCGCGGCGATCTCCTCGAAATCGGCGACCAGGACTGGCACGCTGCGCTCGACATGATCTTGCTGTCGGTCATCCGGATCGCCCGGGCGGTGACGCCGATATTCGAGCGGCAGGGCGGCGGCGTGATCGTCAACACGACGACCTTTTCGGCCTTTGAACCGGATCTGACCTATCCGGTGTCGTCGGCGCTTCGCGCCGCACTCGGCAGCTTCGCCAAGATGTATTCCGACCGCTATGCCGACAAGAATATCCGGATGAACAATGTGTTGCCCGGATATGTCGCGACGCGATGGCCGGAGCAGGACGCGATCAGAGAACGCATCCCGATGAAGCGCTACGGCACCGCCGAGGAGATTGCCAAGACGGTGGCGTTCCTGGCATCGGACGGCGCCGGGTACATCACCGGCCAGAACATCCGTGTCGACGGTGGATGGACGCGTTCTTTTTGATCGTTGCTTGCATCGCGCGATGCGTTTGAGCCATGCACGTAGATCTTGCGATCGGATACCGCCCCGTGTGTCATCGCTCGTGATCTTGCTGCCCCAGAAGGGGCCGACGCTTCCAGGGCCTCGCCGTGCGTGCGCAGTTCTGGCTTCACGCGATGCAGTGGTTGAAACGACTACCGCACGCCAAACAGCAGGTTCGGCAGGAACGTCGCGATGCCCGGAACGTAGGTGATGATCAGCAGCACCACGACGTTCGCCAGAAGGAACTGCCACACGCCGCGGGTGATCTCGACCACCGGCTTGTTCAGCGTTGACGAGGCGACAAACAGGTCGAGACCGAACGGCGGCGTGATCATGCCGGTACAGGCGGTGACGCAGACCACCAGGCCGAAGTGAACCGGATCGATGCCCATCGACACCGCAACCGGAAACAGCGCCGGCATCAGCACGATGATCGCCGTGCCGGGGTCGATGAACATGCCGGCAAGCAGCAGGGTGATGTTGACGATCAGCAGAAACAGGAACGGTCCCGCGTCGATCGCCTTCATGAATTCAAGAACCCATTGCGGCACCTGCGCCAGCGTAATGAAGAACGCCAGCACGCTGCCGGCGGCCAGAAGGATGAAGATTGCCGACGTCAGCACCGCGCTGCGCTGCGCGATCATCAGGAACTTGCGAAACGTCAGTGCGCGAAAGACCGCGGCCTCGACGAACACCGCATAGACCACGCTGACCGCGGCGGCTTCGGTGGCCGTCATCACCCCGGTATAGATACCGCCGAGAATGATGACCGGCATGCCCAGCGCCCATACGGTTCCCCACACGACCTCACGCGTCGCGGAGACCTTCGCTTCGCGAGGGATCAGGCCGCGGCGCCAGACCTCCAGGAGCACGTTGGCCGCAAATGCGAAACCGAGCACGATGCCGACGATCAAGCCGCCGGCGAACAGCCGGCTGATCGATGTCTCCGTGATCCAGCCATAGATGATGAGCGTAATGCTCGGCGGGATCAGCAAAGCGGTCTCGGCGGCCGACACGATCAAGCCGAGGCTGAAGCGGTCGGAGAAACCATCGGCGCGAAGGCGCGGATGCATCAACCGGCCCAGGGCTGCCACGGTTGCGGGCGCCGAGCCGCACACCGAGCCGAACGCCATGCAGGCCGCGATCGAGCTGTAGCCGGCGCCGCCCTTGACCCGGCGGAAGCAGGCGTGGGTGGCGCGGCTCAAGAGATCGGCGAGGCGGCCCTCCGACATCAACTCCGCCGCGAAGATGAAGAACGGGATCGACAGCAGGATGCTGTTGTCGATGCCGGCCACCATCTTCTGAACCAGGACGAGGTCCGGCATTCCGCCGAAGTAGGATTCCTTGATGAGCAGTGCCGGTACGCCCAGCACGAGAAACATTTCAAAGCCGAGGAACAGCATGGTTGTGGCGACGAGGACGATCAGCCAGATCATGAGCTGCCCGTCCCCAGCCATTCGGCCACGACCGGCTTGCGGCGTGCGTCCCGCATTCCGAACAGCCTCGCCAGATAGAGCAGCGCCAGCGAGGCAAATCCCACTGCCGGCGCGACATAGAGCACATAGGCGGGGATGCCCAGCGTCGGGCTGATCTGGCCGGAGCGGGCGATGAACAATGTCAACTGGATCGCCAGCGCCACCATGTAGAGCGAGAACGCCAGGCCGACGACATCGATCAGCGCGAACACCGCGCGCCGGGTGCGTTCGCTCCAGCGCTGCCACAGCAGGTCGATCAGGACGTGGCGGCCAGTCTCCAACGCCACTCCGGCGGCGAGGAACACGATCCACACCATCATGTAGCGCGCGCCTTCGTCGATCCAGGCAAGGTGCGCGGCGAATTGGGGGAAAAGCGCGCGCACCAGCACGTTGAAGGCGTAAAGCGCGGTCATTGCGATCATGACAATGGCCGCCGCATAGCGCTGGATCACGCTCCAGGCAGCTATCACGGATTCGAATGCGCGTCTCATCGCGAAGCCAATCGTCAACAAAGAGGCGGGAGAGTATTCGCCCTCCCGCCTCGATCGTCCAGTCAGTTGGCTAGCGTCACTTCGACAGCGACGCCAGCTCCTTCTCGTAGAGCTCGATCATTTCCTTGCCGGCCGGTCCCGCCATGCCGATGTAGGCTTCGCGCGCCTTCGGATACGTCATGGCGCGCAGCTTGCTGCGTTCGGCTTCGTCGGCGATCTTGACGTTGAGGCCGCGCTGCTTGAAGAACTCGAGCGACTTTGCGGCGTCGGCGGCCTTTTCGCGCTCCACCTGCGGAGCGACTTCGGCAAACGCGGCCTTGACGATGGTCTTGTAGTTGTCGGGCAATTTGTTGAACCAAGCCGGGTTCATCAGGATGACCTCGGTGATGGCGCCGTGGTCGGTCACTAAAACGTTCTTCTGCACCTCGAAGAACTTCATCGCCTGGATGATATCGAGCGGGTTTTCCTGGCCGTCGATCACGCCGTTCTGCAGCGCGGTGTACAGCTCGGCAAACTGCAGCACGATGGCCGAAGCCTTCAACCCGGCGAACTGCTCGATCAGGATTTTCGAGTCCATGACGCGGAAGCGTTGCCCTGAGAAGTCGGTCAATTCCGACAGCGGCTTGTTCGAGGTGAATTGCTTGCGTCCGCCGTCCCACAGCGCGACCGGCTCAAGTCCCTTGGCGCGGAACGATCCCAGCACCGCCTGGCCGAACTTTCCCTCGCGCAGCTTGCGCGATACGTCGCGGTCGGACGGCAGGATGTAGGGGATGTCGAGCACCGACACCACGGGATTGAAGCCGCCGAGGAACGCGGCCGGCGTGATCGCGATTTCGATGGTGCCAAGCTGCGCGCCTTCGACCATCTGGCGGGCGCCGCCGAGCTGCGAGGACGGGAAAATCTTGATCTCGACATCGCCGTTGGTGCGTTCCTTGATCAGTTCGGCAGCTTTGAGAAGCCCGCGGTGCTTCGCCGTGCTGGGCGGATCCTGCGAAGCGAGTTTCGCTTCGAACTTGGCGGCGTTCGCGACCGAGATGGCCGCGACGCTCGCAACTGCGATCGCCGCGAATGTCGAGAACATTTTCATGTCGGATCCCTTTCGTACTGGATTGTCGGCTTGCCGATCGCACCGAGGGACGTGTCGCCGAGGGACGTGTCGATGTCGGCCGTGGAGATGACGTGTGCCGAACTCTTATGCAAGCCGTATGCCTCTTGGGGTGATCATCGACGGTTGCATGAAAAATCAAGCCTGACAACGCTTCACGGCGACGCAAGCGATCCGCCAACGAGGCCCTGACGATCGTTTTGCGCGTCAGGGTAGCGGCTTGCCGCGCACGTCGCCGGCGCGTGCGATCTTCACCAGAACGCCGATCCCGGTGTCGGCGCCGACGTGGGTCTGCTCGCGCGGCAGCAGCAGGTTGAAGATGGCCTCGCGCACCGGGCCGCTGTCGTGCAATTCGGCCGTGCCGTAGAACCGCAGGAAGCCGGATTCCAGCGTGCCGGCGCGCTGCGCGGCAAAATTGCCGTAGATGATGCAGACACGCTTGTCGTGGCTGAGATTTTCCAGCGCCTGCTTCTTCGAGCGTTCCCAATAGGCGAGGTGTTCGTCGTCGAACACAACCATGCTGCCCTTGGGCGAGATGTTGGGGCCGTTCGGCCCCTGGGTCGCGACCAGACACGGCGAGCCGTCATCCCAGGCCGACTTGATGAGGTCTCTGACTTTCTGACTGATCGCCATGCGTGTGTCCCGTTCTTTTGGAGCGCCGCGGAGAACGGCATAGTGCCCAAGCGGGCCCCGGTTTCAAGGCCGCAGGCGGCCACGTTAGCGGCGAACATCGCCCGGAAGATCGAGCGCCGCAATCGCCCGTTCGAGCGCCGTGCCGTCCTCGTCGGCGAGCGCTGCGGAAATCAGTTTCGACAGTTCGGCAGCAGCGTCAGGCTTCGCGCGCAGCCGCGGCACCAGCGACATCAGCCGGGCGAACTTGGCCTCGCCGCGGGCGTGGGTGTCGCTATAGCCCGTCACCAGGGAACGCGCGCGTGCGACCTCGACGGCGAGCCGGTCGTCGGTGCGGGCGGTGTCTTCAACGAGGCGCAGCCAGGCGGTGATCGACGCATCTTCGACAGCAAAGCGCAGCGACCGCCGGCGCCAGCGCTTGAGGCCCGCCAACACGTACAGCAGCACAAACCCATGGATAGACGTCGTCTTGACGATTCGCCCCTTGCGGGTGAAGCGGTCGAGCAGCCCGCGGGCCCATGCGGTGCGCATGAGCCAGCGGCCGAAGCCGGCGGGCAGCGTATCGGCGATCTCCTGGGTGCGCGGGTGGAAGAACTCCGCGATCTCGAGAATCTGGCCGTCCTCGACCTTCACCTCGTCGCGCACCCGCGCAAAGCGGCTCGGCCTGATCTTCAGTTCGGCGACGCGGACCGTGTCCTCGTACGCCATGGCGAGCGCGAGCTGCCGCGCGGTCTCATCAAGCAGCCGCTGTGAAGCTTCGCCCTGCTGCCGCGCGTTGGCGGCGGACGGCGCCAGCCGGTCGAGATAAATGCGCGCATAGGCGGCGTCCTGGTAATCGCACAAGCGCTCGATCCCGGCGGCGATCACCGGCAGCACGTCGGTGGGATAATCGCGCCCGGCTGCGCGTATGAGGTCCTGCGCCGGCGGCGGTACGGGGCGCGCGCTGCTGCCGGGGAGGGGGTGCGGTTGCGCGCCTTCACCACCTCTTGCAGCCTCGAACCCGGCCGCGAACGCCGCCACGCTGCTCCCGACTCCGACGCCACTGCGCCGGATCGCCGCCTCGAACGTGCTGCGCGGAAACGGCAGGGCGCCCGATCCGGCCAGTGCACCGAACAAAACCGCGCTGAGCGCGCTGCCGGTCGCTTCGGCGATCCCCGCCATGTCAAACGCCACCAGCCGGTTGGCGGCATCGCGGCAGGCCGAAATGAGACCCGCCGGATCGACGCGGCCATCGCCGAGCGCGATCTTCTCGGTCATCGCGTAGACGCGGTGCGTCGAGGCGATCAGCAGCGTGCGATCGGGGGTGACGAAGCCGCGTTCCACCGCCCGCGCCGCCTCCATCAACTCGGAGGCGAGCACGATCTCGACGTCGCCCGGCATCGGCACCAGCGACAGCACCGGATGGCGTCCCGCGGTCTTCGCGGCGAGCTTGGGAAACAGTTCGACGTAGTAGATGGTGGCGCCGGTGCGTTGCGCGACGCCCGGGATCGAGGTCGATTGCGCCAGGTAGCCGCCTTGCTGCGCCAGGTCGACGATCCATTCGGCGAGCACGCCGCCGCCTTCGCCGCCGAGCGCGAGGATCGCGATGCTGATCGGCCGGACCTTGGTGACGCTCGCGTCCATCGAATCTCTTACCGAGTGCTCGCTGGTGCTGTTTGCGCCCTCTCCCCTTGCGGGAGAGGGCAGCACTGATGTTTCAACACACTCGCATGGGTGAGGTGTATGATGACGAAGTTACCCCTGACCCATTCTTGTTGTCGAAGCGCTGCGGCCGCCCTCTCCCGCAAGGGGCGGGGGCGCAGTCACGCCGTCCTCGCTGTGGATAGACTGCTGCCGATGCGATGCTGCAGCCAATGAATGATACGCGTCCGTAAGTTGTTCTTGAATTTATCCCACCGGGTCGGGTTGGAGATCACCGCGGCGCGGTAAAACGACGGGCACAGCACCGCGGCATGCGCGACCTCGCCGCACAGCCCGCAACCGACGCAGGAGTTGATCACCTTGGTGATCGGCGCGCGCCGCAGCGGATCCGGATTGGGCGCCAGCGTCAGCGATGGACAGCCCGACAGCCGGATGCAGGAATGGTCGCCCGTGCAGGTGTCGGGGTCGACGCCGAAGCGTTCGCGCACCACGCGCTCGCCGCCTTCCATCTTCTTGCGCATCAGCGGCCGTTCGCGGCGCTGCTTGTTGAGCATGCATTCCGATTGCGCGATGATGACCTTCGGACCTTTCACCGCGGTGGTCAGCGCTTCCTTGAGGGTGTCGCGCATCCTGGCGACGTCGTAGGTCCGCGTGAGCGTGCGCACCCATTTGACGCCGACGCCGCGCAACGCTTTCTCGATCGGATTCCTGGTCGAGCGCAGCAGGTTGTCGGCGGCCGACGACAGCACGTCCTGTCCGCCGGTCGCGGCCGAATAGCCGTTGTCGACAACGATCAGGACGCTGTCGCTCTTGTTGAAGACGGCGTTGCCGACGCTCGAAGCAAGCCCGTTGTGCCAGAACCCGCCGTCGCCGACGAGCGCGATCGCGCGCTTGCCGGCCGTAGGGGCGCTGAACGCGGCAGCGCCCGCGCCCCCGAGACCGTAGCCCATCGTCGAGTTGCCGACGTTGAACGGCGGCAGCACCGAGAACAGGTGGCAGCCGATGTCGCAGCTGACGTGATGCGCGCCGAGCTCGCGCTCGACCAGCTTCATGGCGGCGAAGATCGGCCGTTCCGGGCAGCCGGTGCAGAACGAAGGCGGCCGGCCGTGTACTTTGCCGGCGATCGTCTGCTTCGCCTTGGCGAGACGGTCGCTTGCTAGCGAGGCAAGATCGGTGTGCTCCCTCCCCCACGGAACCCGGGCTTGCCCGGGTTCCGCATCATCGTGCGCAAGTCGGGCAAGCCCGACTTGCGATGGGGGAAGGGTGGGGAGGGGGGTGGATGTTGGTTCGAAAGCTTTGTCGGAAACTCTGACCCCCACCCCCAACCCCTCCCCACAAGGGGGAGGGGAGCCCACTGCAATTGCGGCGGGGCTGTGGTCAACACGCTCGGTATCGCGATCGAGCAGATCGGGCTGGTACGTCGCGACGAATTTGCGGATGCCATCCTTCATGACGCCGCCGGTATACTCGCCGGCCATCGGCAGCATGCTCTTGCCTTCGATCCGGGTCTGGATATCGGCGCGCCGCAGGATGGTGTTGACCGCCTGCTCGATGAATTCCGGCTGGCCCTCCTCGACGATCAGGATCGCGCGCTTGCCGGCGCAGAAGCGCACGAACTCGGCGTCGATCAGCGGATAGGTGACGTTGAGCACATAGAGCGGGATGCGGCTTTCGCCGAACACGTCGGCGAGCCCCAACAGTTCGAGCGCGCGCAGCGCGGTGTTGTACATGCCGCCCTGCATCACGATGCCGATGTCGTCTGCGTCGCCGTCGAAGAATTCGTTGAGCTTGTGGTCCTGGATGAAGCGCACGGCGGCGGGCCAACGCTTCTCGATCTTGTCCTTCTCGTGCTGGTAGCTCGCCGGCGGCAGCACGATGCGGTTGGTGTCGCGCACCGGGTTGTCGAGCGCGTCGCGCAGCGTGAACGACGGCCGCACATTGTCGCGCGCCGCGAAGCTGCCGTACACGTGACAGGCGCGGATCCGGAGCTCCAGCATTACTGGCGTGTTGGAGGCTTCCGACAGCTCGAAGCCTTTCTCCACTGCCGCGACGATCGACGGCAGATTGGGACGCGGGTCCATGAGCCAGATCTGCGACTTCATCGCAAACGCATGGCTGCGCTCCTGCATGATCGAGGAGCCTTCGCCATAATCCTCGCCGACGATGATCAGCGCGCCGCCGGTGACCCCACTCGACGCCAGATTGGCGAGCGCGTCGGAGGCGACGTTGGTGCCGACGGTGGCCTTGAACGTCGCTGCGCCGCGCAGCGGATAGTTCACCGAGGCGGCGAGCGCCGCGGCCGCAGCCGCTTCGTTCGCGCTCGCCTCGAACCGCACGCCGAGGTCCTGCAGAATGTCGCTGGCGTCCGCCAGAACGTCGACCAGGTGCGAGATCGGCGCGCCCTGGTAGCCCGAGACATACGATACGCCGGACTGCAACAGCGCCTTGGTGACCGCGAGGATGCCCTCGCCGTGGAAGGTCTCGCCGTCGCCGAGCTTGAGCTTCGCGACCTCTTCCTTGAACGAGCGTTCCGCCATGCTGCTGTCTTCTCGCTTTCCGACCGTCACCCTGCGGTGGCGGCGAGGCCTCGCTCCGCCCGGCCGCCTCGGAATGATCGGTCCCGGGCGCGGCAGTTTGACTTAAGGCCGCTCCCGCCGATTATATGCATTATAACTTATGGCCGACAGGTTTTTGCCCGGCTCCGGAGGAGGAAAATCATGCGTTCGATGTTGGTTGCGGGCCTGACCGCAGTTGCGATGACCACTTCGGCGTCGGCGCAGGAGGTGACCCTGCGTGCGGTCTCGTCCTTTGCGGAGGGCACCGAGTTCTCGAAAAACTTCGAGCGCTTCATCGAGAAAGTGAACGCCGACGGCAAGGGGATCATCAAAATCAACTACATCGGCGGCCCGCGCGCGGTACCGCCGTTCGAGGTCGGCAACGCGGTGCGCACCCGCGTGGTCGACATGGCGAACGTCACCGGCGCGTTCTACACCAACCTGATGCCCGAAGCCGACGGCTTTAAGCTCAACGGCAAGCCGATGAGCGAGCAGCGCAAGAACGGCACCTGGGACTACATCAACCAGCTCCACAACCAGAAGCTCAATTCGCAATATCTGGCGCGACAGTTCCACAACGTTCCGTTCCACATCTATCTCAACAAGAAGATCGACAAGCTCGACTTCACCGGTCTGAAGATCCGCGTTACGCCGGTTTACCGGGACATCGTCCAGGCGCTGGGCGGCACGCCGATCACTACCCCGCCGGGCGAGGTCTACACCGCACTCGAGCGCGGCGTGGTCGACGGCTACGGCTGGCCGGTCACCGGCATCTTCGATCTCGGCTGGGACAAGGTCACCAAGTTCCGCATGGAGCCGGCGTTCTACAGCGTCGAGGTCAACGTGCTGGTCAACCTCGACGCCTGGAAGAGCCTGAACGATGCGCAGCGCAAGGTGCTCAACGACGCCGCGCTCTGGCTCGAGGCGCTCGACAGCGAGAAGGTCGCGGTGATCAACGCCGAGCGCGAACGGCAGGCCAAGGCCGGCATCCAGGCGCTCGATTTCGGCCCGGCGGCCTCGAAGGCCTTCCTCGACAAGGCCTATGACGTGGCCTGGCAATCGGTGATCAAGAAAGCGCCGCAGAGCGGCCCGAAGCTGCGGCAGCTGGCCGGGAACTGAGCGCAGGCGTTCACGGCGGTGTCACCCTCCCCTGGAGGGGGAGGGTCGCCGAGCGAAACGAGGCGGGGTGGGGTGAACCTTTGGCTTTCAGTCAGAAGCGCTCACCCCACCCCGGCTCGCATCTCGCTGCGCTCGATGCTTCGCCGACCCTCCCCCTCCAGGGGAGGGTGGAGTGTGCGCCGCGATCTCGATTTGACATCTCGCGCTCAAAGAGTGCGTCGTGAGCCGCCTGTCCGCCGCCTTTGGCCGGCTGTTCGACGCGCTGGCCTTCATCGCGGCGCTGATCCTGCTGGCGATGGTGGCGGTCGTGACCGCCGATATCGTGCTGCGCAATGTCACGAACGGCGGCATTGGATGGGCCAACGAAGTCACCGAATACGCGCTCTACCTGATCACGCTGCTCACCGCGCCGTGGCTCTTGCGGCGCGGCCAGCATGTGCGGCTCGACATTCTGCTGAGTGCCGTGCCGTCGCGACTGGCCTGGCTGATGGAAGCCATCGGTGACGTGCTCGGCCTCTTCGTCTGCCTGGTGCTGGTACGCTACGGCGCCGCGATGGCGTTCGACAGCGCACGGCTCGGCGCCATCACGATCAAGAACCTGGTGTTTCCGGAATGGTGGCTGCTGGCGCCGCTGCCGGTCACGTTCGCGCTGCTGGCGATCGAGTTCGTGTTCCGCCTTTACCGCCTGCTGACTGGCGAGCGCGGCCGGCGCATCGAAGCGACCTCGGTGAGTTGAGCGACGGCGGGGGAGGGCGACTGTTGAATCGTTGGCATCGCTTTACGAGGCACGCGCGGTGCGCTCCCCTCCCCCCGCGAGCGGAGCGACCGGTGGGGAGGGGTTGGGGGTGGGGGGACGTTTGTTTCCTCGAACACCTCCCACCCAGTTCGCTTCGCTCGCGACCCCCAACCCCGCTCGCTTTGCTCGCGACCCTCCCCACCGCTTCGCGGGGGGAGGGTAAGTTGCGGCGTAAGCGGTGTACGAACGCGCGTTCCGACAGGACCTGGATGGTCCAATGACCTGGGTCGAGGGAGCCGTGGTGCTGTTCGGCGGGCTGGTCGCCCTGATGGGGCTCGGCCTGCCGGTGGCGTTTGCGTTCCTCGCGCTCAATGTGCTGGGGGCATGGCTGTTCCTCGGCGGCGAACCGGGACTGTCGCAGCTGGCGCGCAACGCCGTGCAGTCGATCACCAGTTTTTCGCTGACGCCGATCCCGTTCTTCGTGCTGATGGGCGAGGTGCTGTTCCACACCGGCGTGGCGCTCAAGGCGATCGACGCGTTCGCGGTGCTGATCCGCCGGGTGCCGGGCCGGCTTGCCGTGATCGCGATCGTCGCCGGCACGGTATTTTCGGCGATCTCGGGCTCGACCATCGCGACCACCGCGCTGCTCGGCAGCCTGATGCTGCCGACCATGCTGGAGCGCGGTTACGACCCGCGCCTCGCGATGGGGCCGATCATGGGCATCGGCGGGGTCGACATTCTGATCCCGCCGTCGGCGCTCACCGTGCTGCTCGGCAGCCTCGCCGGCATCTCGATTTCCGGGCTGCTGATTGGCGGCATCGTGCCGGGCCTGGTGCTGAGCGCGATGTTTGTCGGCTACATCGTGCTGCGCGCGACCCTCAATCCTGCGCTGGCGCCGGACGAGACGATGGCGGCCGGCCCGACCGGGGCGGCGCGCTGGGTGCCGTTCCTCATTCACGTGCTGCCGCTGGTCATGATCTTCGGCCTGGTGGTCGGCGCCATGACCCGCGGCTGGGCGACGCCGACGGAAGCCGCGGCGCTCGGCGCGGCCGGCACCATCGCGGCGGCCGCCGCCTACCGGCAGCTGACGTTCGGCAACCTGATGAAGGCGCTCACCGGCACGGTCGCGATCTCGGGCACGATCCTGTTCATCATCGTGGGCGCCACCACGTTCTCGCTGGTGCTGAGCTTCTCCGGCGTGGTCAACGGCCTGATCGGGGAGGTCATCCGGCTCGGC
>JBFXEX010000089.1:0-24301 GCA_050179645.1 Xanthobacteraceae bacterium
CAAGGAGCGTGATCTGGCCCTAATGCAATCGTTGCAGAACGTAGACGATGAAGCCTTCTGGACGGCGGAAACGTGGAGCCTGGATCAAACGAAGCCGGATAGCGTCCTCGTCTACCGTCGCCCGGACCTAGAGCGGGTGAAATGCTCTATCGCTCAGGGTGCAAAGATCGCACATCTGCTCGTTGTCTATCTTGATGATGTGTTTACTGGCCGGCGCAAACCATTGCCGGGCTCCGACCCACAGCAAATGCGCGATCTGCTGTTTGAGATGCTATGCGACGTACCGCCGTGATTCCTCCTAGACGGGCAATACTATCTGCGACGGTGAGATAGTAATAATTCAACTTAAACGGGAATTAAAAATCGGAGGCGAGGCCGTCCTTCTCCCAGTCGCCATACCGGACAGGGTCGAGCCCGCCGCGGCCCCGGAGTTCCTTCGGCCGCTCGGTGGGGGTCGCATCGCTGGCGGCACGGCGAGCGGCGGCCTCGGCGAGCGCCCGTTGCGCCGCCGGGGATAGCGGCTTGCCGCCCTGCGGGGCCGGGACCGAAGGGAGATCGCCGCGCTCCGCGGCCTCGTCGGGGTTCTGCTGGCTCATGATTCCATCAATGCGCCGGATCGGCGTCGGTTCAAGTCCGCGTTTCGGCGCGTAGTATCTTGCAGAGCGGCCTGACGCACCCGACATTTTATCGCAAGCGTTGGAGCGCAGGCGCCGTTGCGCCCCTCCAACCAGGGAGAGAGGAACATGAATTACTTGCGTACCGCCATCCTGCTCGCAGGGCTGACTGCCCTGTTCATGGGTGTCGGCTACCTGATCGGTGGCGGCAGCGGCGCCGTGATCGCCCTGCTGGTCGCCGCCGGCATGAATTTCGTCGCCTATTGGAACGCCGACAAGCTCGTGCTGTCGATGCACGGTGCCCAGGAGGTCGACGAGCGCACCGCGCCCGATCTGGTGCGGATGGTCCGCAAGCTGGCGCAGCGCGCCGGGCTGCCGATGCCGCGTGTCTACCTGATGGACAATCCGCAGCCGAATGCGTTTGCGACCGGCCGCAATCCGCAGCACGCCGCCGTGGCGGCGACGACCGGCCTGTTGCGGATGCTCAACCGCGACGAGATTGCCGGCGTGATCGCGCACGAGCTTGCGCACATCAAGAATCACGACACCCTGACCATGACGATCACCGCCACGATCGCCGGCGCCATCTCCATGCTGGCGCAGTTCGGGCTGTTCTTCGGCGGTCATCGCGACAATAACAACGGCCTTGGCGTGATCGGCACCATCGCGATGGTGATCCTGGCCCCGCTCGCCGCGATGCTGGTGCAGATGGCGATCAGCCGGTCGCGCGAATATGCCGCCGACGAACTCGGTGCCCGCATCTCCGGGCAGCCGGAGTCGCTGGCGTCGGCGCTGGTCCGCATTTCGAACGGCGTGCACCAGATCGAAAGCCCGTCGGCCGAGCGCAATCCGGCGACCGCGCATTTGTTCATCATCAATCCGCTGAGCGGTCACGGCATGGACAACCTGTTCTCGACCCATCCGTCGACCGAAAACCGCGTCGCAGCACTGCAGCAGGTCGCCGCCACGATGGGACGCGGCGGCGGCCGCTGGTCGGCCGGCGCGGACGAAGAGCCGCGTGGCCCGTGGTCTGGGCGCGGCACGCGCCAGAGCGTGCCGGGCGGCGTCTGGGGCAACGTGAAATCGCGCGGTCCCTGGGGCTGATCGCCCCCGTAGCCGCGTCGGTTGTCCGTCATTGCGAAAAGCGTAAGCGACGAAGCAATCCGGTTCTTCATAATGCTGGATTGCTTTGCTTCGCTCGCAATGACGGAGGGGGCCGCAACAAACCCCAAATCGTTCCCTGTAGGTGCATGAGGCTCGCCGATGACGCGGTTTCATGCCACACAGCCGCATGTCCGCACCTCGCGCCAGCCAGCGTCCATCACCGCCGTCGGGTCTGAATGCCCGCGAAATCGCCGCCACTGTTCTCGAGGGTGTGCTGCGCCGCCGCCGGCCGCTCGACGAGCAATTGGAGGACCAGGCGACCGGCCTGATGGCGCTCGCAGAGCGGGACCGTGCGCTGGTCCGTCACCTCGTCGGTACGGTGCTGCGCCGCCTCGGCACACTGCGGCACGTCCTCGGACTCTACCTCGACCGCGGCTTCCCGGCCGATGCGCCGCGCGTCGAAACCGCGCTGCTGCTGGGCGCCGCCCAAATTCTGCTGCTGCACACTCCCGACCACGCCGCGGTCGACATGTCGGTGCGCCTGGCTCAGGCCGACCGGCGCGCCAAGCATTTTTCCCCGCTGGTCAACGCGGTGCTGCGTCGCGTCGCCCGTGACGGCGCGCAACAGTTGGCCGGCATCGACACCGCCTTGCTCGACACGCCCGGGTGGCTGATGGCGCGGTGGGTGAAGAATTACGGCTCGGAGGTGGCGAGCGACATTGCCATCGCCAACCGCCAGGAGCCGGCACTCGACCTGTCGGTCAAAACCGATCCGGCCGGTTGGGCCGAAAAGCTTGGTGGGCGCGTGCTGCCGACTGGGTCCGTGCGGGTGGTCGCGCACGGACCCGTGCCGTCGCTGCCGGGCTTCGCGGAGGGCGGATGGTGGGTCCAGGACGCCGCCGCCGCATTGCCCGCCCGCCTGCTCGGAGACGTGACCGGCCGCGCGGTCGCGGACCTCTGCGCCGCGCCGGGCGGCAAGACCGCCCAGCTCGCGTCGGCGGGAGCGCTCGTCACCGCGGTCGACCGCGCGCCCAAGCGGCTCGAACGATTGCAGCAGAACCTGGCGCGGCTCGGCCTCTCCGCCGAAGTGGTCGCGGCTGATGTCACGCAATGGCGCGGTGGGCCGTTCGATGCCGTGCTGGTCGATGCGCCTTGCTCGTCGACCGGCACGATCCGGCGTCATCCGGACATTCCTTGGTTGAAGAGCGAAAGCGATATTGCGGCGCTTGCGGATCTGCAGCGACGCCTGCTGGCGGGTGCGTTTGAGTGCGTCAAGCCAGACGGAAACCTGATCTACTGCACCTGCTCGCTTGAACCGGAGGAAGGCATCGAGGTGGTGCGGGATTTTCTCGCGCGCGAGCCCCGGGCGGTGCGCCGGCCGATTGCCGTCGGCGAGGTCGGCGGGGAGGGCGATTGGCTCACGCCGGAGGGCGACCTGCGCACGCTGCCCTGCCAGTGGCCGGATGCTGATTCGCGAATGGCCGGTCTGGACGGCTTCTTTGCCGCACGTCTTTCAAGGATTTGAAGGGCTTACGGCAGTTGGCCGGGCGCCCGCGGTTCCGCTATCTTCCGGCCCGTGTCCTGGCCGAGCCGCTTGCATTCCGCTGCCACGTGGCGCGCTTGCAAGCGTCGGCGCCAAGCGGACACTGGCAACTCAATGGTATTAGTGTGCCTTGGGTTTGACGCTCCTGGGAAGGACCTGCGGCGAAGTGGGTCGGAACGTCACATCAGTCGCACTGGCGGGTCTGGGACTGTCCGCCGAACGGGGAAGCGAGTCGCCGATGTCGCGCGTTTCGGTCGCGGAGCGAAGCAGACTGTCGGTCTTTGTGGTGCGCAGCGGCTTGCGCCGGCTCGCGACGCGTATCCTCACACACCCGATTACCCAGTGGCCATTCTCGTTCGGCAAGCCCGACCGGCTGCTGATCGCACCGCAGGACCTGCGCACCTCTGACGCCACCCGCGCCAGCGAAATCTACTCCGGCCGGTTTGCGTTTGCCGGCAAGGTGGTGATCTGCGATGCGCGCTCGCCGTTCGAGGGAACGCCGCCGTCCGAGGACTGGGCCGCCGCGTTGCACGGCTTCGGCTGGCTCCGGCATTTGCGCGCCGCCGATTCGGCCATCACCCGCGCCAACGCCCGCGCGCTGGTCGACGAATGGATCACACTCAACAGCGCGCACGATCCGGTCGCCTGGCGGCCCGAGGTGATCGCCCGCCGCGTCATCTCCTGGCTCAGTCAGGCCCCGCTCGTTCTCGACGAGTCCGACGCCCGCTTCTATCGCAACTTTCTGCGCAGCCTGACCCGGCAGGTACGTCATCTGCGGCACGCGGTCGGCGATGCACGTGATGGCGTGCCGCGCCTGCAGGTGGTGATCGCGCTGCTGACGGCGGCGCTCTGCATGGCTGGACAGCAGCGCCACGTCCGCAGCGCCACCAAGCGGTTTCTCGACGAACTGCAGCGGCAGATCCTGCCGGACGGCGGACACATCAGCCGCAATTCCGGCGCGCTGCTGGAAATCATGATTGATCTGCTGCCGCTGCGCACGCTGTTCGCGTCGCGCAACATCCCGCCGCCGCAGCCGCTGCTCAATGCCATCGATCGGATGATGCCGATGCTGCGGTTCTTCCGGCACGGCGACGGCAATTTCGCCCTGTTCAACGGCATGGGCCCGACCCCGACCGACCGGCTCACCACGGTGCTCGCCTATGACGATGCGCGAGGCGCGCCGCTCTCGAGCGCACCGCATTCCGGCTACCAGCGGATCGAAGCCAATGGCACACTGGTGCTGATGGACACCGGACGGCCGCCGCCGATCACGGTGAGCCAGGATGCCCATGCGGGCTGCCTGTCGTTCGAGCTTTCGATCAGGCAGCAGCGAATCGTGGTCAATTGCGGGCTGCCGACCATCGGCCGCGACACTTGGCGGCAAGCGGCGCGGGCCACCGCGGCCCACGCCACCGTGACGTTCAATGACACGTCGTCGTGCCGTTTCATCGAGTCGGGCGCTGTCAAGCACATGATGCACGGCACCCCGATGGTGGGCGGCCCGCGCGACGTGCAGGTTGCGCGCGAGCAGACGTCCGGCGGCACCGTGCTGCGCACCTCGCACGACGGCTATGCCGAACTGTTCAACGTGACCCATCATCGCGCCGTCATGCTCGCGGCCGATGGCCAGAAGCTCGACGGCGAGGATACGTTCGTCCCGGCGAAGGGCGACACGCTGCCGGCCGGGCGCGACCAGTTCGCAGTCCGCTTTCACCTGCATCCATCGGTCAGGGCCAGCCGACTGGCCGACGGTCGCAGCGCCATTCTGGTGATGACGAACAAGGACGTCTGGACCTTCAGCGCCTACGAAGATCAGCTCGAAATCGAAGAGAGCGTCTATCTCGCCGGCAATGACGGGCCGCGCCGGACGCTGCAGATCGTGATCTATGGCAATGCCCGCAAGGTGATGCGCGTGCAGTGGACCATCGCGCTGACCACCACGGGCGCCTCCAGCCCCCGCCGCGGCCGCGACGAGGAACCGCAACTCCCCCTGGAACCGACATGACCGAACTATGCCGCGTTACCCGCGCTCTGTTGTCCGTATCCGACAAGAGCGGTCTGATCGAATTTGCACGAGCGCTGGCGGACGCCGGCATCGATCTCGTCTCGACCGGCGGCACCCGCAAGGCACTTGCCGATGCCGGCCTCAAGGTGCTCGACGTGTCCGAGCTGACCGGCTTTCCCGAGATGATGGACGGCCGGGTAAAGACGCTGCATCCCGGCGTGCACGGCGGCCTGCTGGCGATCCGTAACAACAAGGACCATGCCGCGTCGATGCAGGCGCACGGCATCCGGCCGATCGACCTGCTGGTGGTCAATCTCTATCCGTTCGAGGCGACGGTCGCCGAGGGCGCTGATTTCGCCACCTGCATCGAGAATATCGACATCGGCGGTCCCGCCATGATCCGCGCCGCCGCCAAGAACCACGGCGACGTCGCCGTGGTGGTCGATGTCGGCGACTACGCCGCCGTACTGGCAGAGCTCAAGGCGAACAGCGGCGCGACGACGCTGGCGTTCCGCCAGAAGCTCGCGGCCAAAGCCTATGCGCGCACCGCGGTCTATGATGCCGCAATCTCCAACTGGTTCGCGCAGCAGCTTGCAGAACCGGCGCCGACCTACCGGGCGTTCGGCGGGCAGCTCGTCGAGGCGCTGCGCTATGGCGAGAATCCGCATCAGTCGGCGGCGTTCTACCGTGCCCCCGACATGCGCGCCGGGGTCGCGACCGCCCGGCAGCTTCAGGGCAAGCAGCTCTCCTACAACAACATCAACGACACCGACGCGGCCTACGAATGTGTTGCCGAGTTCGATGCCGGCCGCACCGCCGCCTGCGTCATCGTCAAGCACGCCAATCCGTGCGGCGTCGCCGAGGGAACAAGCCTGCTCGACGCCTACCGCAAGGCGCTGGCCTGCGATCCGGTGTCGGCGTTCGGCGGCATCGTCGCGCTCAACCGTCCGCTCGATGCCGAAGCCGCGCGTGCCATCACGGAGATTTTCACCGAGGTCATCATCGCGCCCGATGCCAGCGAGGAGGCGATCGCCATTGTCGGCGCGAAGAAGAACCTGCGGCTGTTGCTGGCCGGCGGACTGCCCAATCCGCGCGCCGGCGGCCTGACGGTGAAATCGGTGGCGGGCGGCCTCCTGGTGCAGTCGCGCGACAACGGCGTGGTCGACGACATGGAGCTGAAGGTCGTCACCAAACGGGCGCCGACCAACGCCGAGCTGCGCGATCTTGCGTTTGCGTTCCGCATCGCCAAGCACGTCAAGTCGAATACCATCGTCTACGCCAAGGATTGCGCCACGGTGGGCATCGGCGCCGGGCAGATGAGCCGGATCGATTCGGCACGGATCGCGGCGCGCAAGGCCGAGGACGCCGCCAAGGAGGCCGGCCTCGCGGCGCCACTGACCAAGGGATCGGTGGTTGCCTCGGATGCATTCTTCCCGTTCGCCGACGGCTTGCTGGTCGCGATCGAAGCGGGCGCCACCGCGGTGATCCAGCCCGGCGGTTCGGTGCGCGACAACGAGGTGATCAAGGCTGCCGACGACCACGGCATCGCCATGGTGTTCACCGGCACGCGGCACTTCCGGCATTGATCGCTTTCGAGAGCAGACGGATCGACTACGCGCGTAGACCGCGCAGCGGCAGCGGCTGCTCGTCGAGCATCGACTGAATGGCGGCGCGGGTCGCGGCGCGATCGAGGCCGTGCGCGGCGATCAGGTCGCCACAGTCCTCCATGATGGCGTCGGCGTCCTGCATCATCTTCAGCCGCTTGAAGCGATCGTCATGGTGGAGGCCCATGCTTTCGCCGACGATCTCCAGCAGGTTCATCACCCGGAACGGATAGTCGCGTTCGTGCGCGCACAGTTCGCGGTGGTCGGCGTGATAGACGGCGACCAGTGCATCGACGCCGGCCCGTTCCGCGGCGGCAAGCTCGTTTGACTGCAATTCGCTGCGATAGGCCGGCAGCGCGCGGAAATAGTTCGCCATCATGCCGACCGCGGGCTGTTTCAGGTCGACCAGCTCGATCCCCGGTACCGCATTCAGCATGTCCTCCGCCGCCTGCACGACGCCCGGAATGCCGGGATGCTTGTGGAGTGCGACCCGCATTTCGACGCGCCGCGTCAGGTGCGGGCGCAGCCGGTCGAGGTAGCGGCGCAGGAACAGCATGAACGGCGTCATTTCGAACGGCCTTGTGCCGCGCAGCTTCTCGACCGTCGGCAGCGTCGTCTCGTTGTATTGCGTATTGCAGCTCGGGCACCAAGCCAGCACCTCTTTGGTCTTGCCCGAAGCGAGCTTGTCCATGGTGGCTTCGGAGAAGCGGCCGGAGGTGGCGACATCGCCGGTGCGCATCTGCACCACGCCGCAGCAATGCGACGGTCCGCCCATCACCTTGTACGTGATGCCGAGCGTGTCCATGATGTCGAGCGCGAGCAGCGCGATGTGCGGCGTCTTCAGCACGTTGCAGCCGGTGTAGAACACGAAGTCCGGTGCGACATCGGACGACGGCCGGGTGTCCGGCTTCTGGCCGAGCCGCGCGAGCACCGCATCGTCGAGCTGCATCTGCGAAATCGCGTGGACTTCGCGGGCGACCTTGCGGAAGCCGTCGACGCCGCCCTTGCGCTGCGCCGTCGGCGTCATGTCGTGCTGAGCCATCTTCACGCGGGCCATGTTGAGCATGAAGCGTGGGTTGACGCCGTAGTCGCAGGCCTTGATGCATTCGCCGGAAAGCACGCAGGTGTTCGCCCATTTGCGCGAGTCTTCGGGACCGGTGCCGGTGCGCAGAATGTCGATGATGCCGCTGATGACCGCGACCGGCTCGGCCTTGACACCGCCGGGGCCGGTGACCGGGCAGACCTCGACGCACTTGCCACAGCGCGTACAGGCGTCAGCCATGGCGGCAACGCGTTCGGTGAGCGCGGATTCGAAGGAGCCAGACATGCGCATAGCCTAACCGCAATGCAGAGCAAGTTGAAGTGGTTCAAAACTGCATCCGCGATGGCGGTGCGATCCCAATGGCGGTGCCATTCCACCGGGTTTACGGCTGGTTAGGGAACGGGCATATAGATCGTTTCGCAGGTCCTGAACATGATCAAAGCCATCCGCATTCATGAGAACGGCGGGCCGGAGGTGCTGCGCTGGGAGGACCACGAGATCGCGCCGCCCGCGGCAGACGAGGCGCGCGTGCGCCATACCGCAATCGCGGTCAACTATTCGGACATCAACGTGCGCCAGGGCGGTTTCTACATCGCGCGGCCGCCGCGGTTTCCGTTGATCCTCGGCAACGAGGCTGCCGGTGTCGTCACGAGCGTGGGGGGCGACGTCACTGGCGTCGCGCCTGGCGACCGCGTGGCTTACGCCGGCATGCGCGGCGAGTTCTTCGAGGACACCGGCGCCTACGCGCAGGAGCGCAACGTCCCGGCCGAGCGCCTCGTCAAGCTGCCCGCCGGCGTCAGCGACCGGCAGGCGGCCGGCATGATGGTGAAAGGGTTCACCGCGTCACTCATTATCAATCACGTCTACCGGCCGAAGCCCGGCGACACGATTCTGATCCATGCTGCGGCGAGCGGTGTCGGGCTCATCCTGACGCAGTGGGCGAAGCATCTCGGCGCCGCCGTGATCGGCACCGTCGGCTCGGCCGCCAAGGCGGATGTCGCCAGTGCGCACGGCTGCAACCACGCCATTCTCTATCGCGAGACCGATTTCGTCGACGCGGTGAAGAAGATCGTGCCGCAGGGCGTCTCAGCGGTGTTCGATGGCGTCGGCAAGGACACATTCATGGCGTCGATCCGCTGCGTGCGGCCGTTCGGCATGCTGGTGAACTACGGCAACGCGTCGGGACATCCACCGCCGCTCGATCTCCTGCTCCTCGCCAAGGGCGGCTCGCTGTCGGTGTGCCGGCCGGCGCTGTCGAGCCTCACCCGCGATACCGCACGCATGCGCGCTGCTGCGGCGGAACTGTTCGACCTGGTGGCCCGTGGTGTACTGAAAATCGAAATCGGCCGGACCTATGCGCTGAGCGATGCGGCGTCGGCGCACCGCGACGTCGAGCAAAGGAGGGCCGCGGGTTCGATCGTACTGGTCCCGTGAGCGCTCCCGGAGAACCCGGGGGGTGAGACTCGCGAGACCTGAAGCGTTAAACTTGCACGATGCTTTACGTCGAACTGGCGATTGTCCTCGTTCTGATGCTGATCAACGGCCTGCTCGCGATGGCGGAGCTTGCGGTCGTGTCGTCCCGCCGGGCCCGCCTGCAGGCGCTTATTGCCAAGGACGTCGTCGGTTCGCGCCGGGCTTTGGCGTTGGCGTCCAACCCCGGCAAATTCCTCTCGTCGGTGCAGATCGGCATTACGCTGGTCGGCGTGCTGTCGGGCGCGTTTTCCGGAGCGACGCTCGGGGTGCGGCTGGGGGCCGAGTTCATTTCCTGGGGCATGCGTGCCGGCTTTGCCGAGGCGCTCGGGGTCGGACTGGTCGTCGCGGGCATCACCTATGTGTCGCTGATCGTCGGCGAACTCGTTCCGAAGCAGATCGCGTTGCGCAATCCCGAACGGATTGCCGTCAAGGTCGCGCCGGCCATGACGGTGCTGGCGAAGGTCGCCTCGCCGCTGGTCTGGCTACTCGATGCCTCCGGCCGCATGATGTTGCGGGCGCTCGGATACAAGGAGCAGCCGGAGTCGCGCGTGAGCGACGAGGAAATCCGCTCGCTGATGGCGGAGGCCGAATTGGCGGGCGTCATCGAGTCCGCCGAGCGGGAGATGATCGCCGGGGTCATGCGGCTCGGCGACCGGCCGGTGCGCGCCGTCATGACGCCGCGGCGCGAGGTCGACATGGTGGATTTGTCCGCCACCCCCGAGGAGATGCGCAAAGCCCTGCTGGACAGCGTTCATTCTCGCCTTCCGGTCCATGACGGAACGCCGGAGAACATTCTCGGCATCGTCCAGACCAAGGACCTGGTCAACATCTATCTGCGGGGCCAGCAGCCCGACATGCGGGCCGCGACCCGGCCGGCGCCTACCATTCCCGACACGGCCGACGCCCTGGACGTGCTGGATATCTTCCGCGATTCGGCGGTCCATATGGGCCTGGTCCACGACGAATACGGGCACTTCGAGGGTGTCGTTACCAATGCCGATATCCTGGAGGCGATCACCGGCGCGTTCCGGACCGAGGAAGGCGCGCCGGAGAGAGAAGCGGTTCAGCGCGGCGACGGCTCGTGGCTGATTGCCGGAAGCATGCCGGTCGACGAGATGCTCGAAACGCTCGGCATTTCACCGCCGCAAACGCGCAGCTATCACACCGCGGCAGGATTCGTGCTCAATCACTTCGGCTATCTCCCCGCCGTGGGCGACAGCTTCGTGCATGCGGGATGGCGATTCGAGGTGATCGATCTCGATGGCCGCCGCATCGACAAGGTGCTCGTGACCAGGGTATCGCGGCGCCCGAACTTCCGCGGCGCGAGTTGACGCGGCACTTTATCCCGTTCGTCCCCGCGCAAGCCGGGACCCAGGGCAAGAATTCGGCATTTGTGACTCTGGCTCCCCGCTTGCGCGGGGACGAACGGAGAGAGTTTCGTTTCGATTGAAACGAGAGTTGTGCGAGCTACGCCAGCAGTCCTTGCGACTTGGGCCAGGCGGCGAACGGGTGCTGCACCAGCGCGCTGTTGTAATAGGCGCGCTGCCCGGTGACTTCGGCTCCGACCCAGTCAGGCAAGTCGACGTGCTGGTGTTCGCTGCGCAGTTCGATCTCGGCGATGACCAGGCCGGCATTTTCGCCGGAAAAAATGTCGATCTCCCAGGCAAGGCTGCCCCACGGCACGACGTGGCGAATCTTTTCGATCACCAAGCCTTGCCGGAGCTGCATGAGCGCCTCGGCTTCCAGGACCGGAATTGAATATTCAAGCTCGAGCCGCCGCAGGTCGACAGGCCGCGACTTGATGCTCAGCGTCGCCACCCCGTCACCCTTGATGCGGACCCGGATCGACGCCTTGCCGTCGGACGACAGGTAGGCCTGCCGGATCGGAAACTGCGTCTCGACCAGGTTTCGCCAGCCGTCGCCCGAAACCAGGAACTTGCGCTCGATTTCAAAACTCATGCACCACCCGCCGGCGGTACGTCGGCGACGGGAACGCGGCTGCCACGCGAAATGCAACAAGCAATTTGCCTGCTGCCGAGCGTCGGCGCCGGTTGAGTTCGATTGAGCATGAGGTCGTGAGACCGTGTCGTGGAACCGCGGCCCTGATAACAAACCGGCTTGCCGTAGGCAAGGCAGGCGCCGGATGGGCAAATGCCCATGCGGCGCGGGAAAGGCTCGCGCTGGCATTCGGCGCGCGACTGAAGTCTCTCCGTTCGTGCCCGCGAAAGCGGGCACCCAGGCTTTCTGCGGGCGCTGTGCGCGCTGGGTCCCCGCCTTCGCGGGGACGAACGGAGGAGAGGACGCGATTCCGGGTTCCGGACTTCGGCCGGTTACCGGAATGCGTCTAATCCATCGTGATGCCGAGCTCCCTCACGGCGCGGCCGAACGCATTGCGCTCGCCGGTGAGGAAGGCTTTCACGTCCTTGGTCTGGCTCGGCTCGATGCCCTGCTTGAGATACATCTCGCGGATTTTGGGATCGGCGAGCGCCAGCGCGGTCTCCTGTCGCAGCAGCGCGATGATGTCGGCGGGCGTGCCCTTGGGGACCAAGAGCACGTTCCAGCTCGCGAGATCGAAATCCTTGATCCCCGCCTCCTTGAACGTCGGCACGTCAGGCAACGCGGTCGAGCGCTCGTCGCCCGTCACCGCCAGCGCCTTGACGCTGCCGGAATCGATCGCACCCTTGGCGGCCGCGAGCCCGGAATAAAACATGTCGAGATGGCCGCCGACCACGTCGGCCACCGCCTTCCCGCCGCCGCGGTATGGCACGTGCGTCAACTTGAGATCGTTCACCCGGTTGAACCAGGCGCCGAGGATGTGCGGTGGCGAGCCGATGCCGCCGCCGAACGAGTACTTGCCGGGCGCGCCGCGCATCTCGGCGATGAATTCCTTGAGGTTGTTGGCGCGAACGTTTTTCGAGACGATCAGCACCAGCGGGACGATACCGGTCACCGCGATCGGTTCGAAATCGTCGATCGAGTATTTGGCGCTCTTGGAGATCTGCGGCACCACGACCAGCTCGGAGGTGTAGCCTTCGTAGAGGGTATAGCCGTCGGGCGCGGCGCGCGCCGCCTGCATCGCGCCGATAGTGCCGCTGCCGCCGGCCTTGTTGAGCACGACGAACGACTGTCCGAGCCGCTCCTGGAACTTCAGCGCCAGCGCACGGGCGACCAGGTCGGTCGAGCCGCCCGGGCCGTAGGCGACGACGATCTCGACAGGCCGGCTCGGATATTTCTGCGCTTGGGCCGTGGTGGCGATCAACGCGGTTGCGATTGCAAGCGCAGCCGTGCGCATGAGCGATGTCATCTATTCCTCCCAGTCATCGTTTTTTTTGGGGCACCGCATTTTGCGCTCGTCCCGCGAAGGCGAAGACCCAGTCCTTCGCTGAAGAAGGCTTGGGTTCCCGCGCGCGCGGGAGCAAACGCAGATGTGGTGCAGGCAACTACATCTTGGTGACTTGCACGTGCAGCACCGCCGAGCGGCCGTCACGAACCTCTTTGACGCAGCGAGCAATCGCCGCAGGCACATCGGCCGGATCGGTGATCTTCGCGCCATAGGCGCCGAACGCCTCGCCGACCTTGCCGAAATCCGCGGTCGGCATCAGTTCGGCTTCGTATTCGTCGGCCGCCTTGGCTTCGCCGTCCGGATAGACGCGCAGCGTCGAATTCTTCACCGCCGACCAGCCGGAATTGTCGACCACGATCGACAGGATCGGCAGCTTGTACTGCTGCGCCACCGCGAACACCGAGCACGGGCTGTTGAAATAGAAGCTGCCGTCGCCCACCACCTGCACCATCAGCCGGTCGGGCGCCGCGAGCTTGGCACCCAGTGCCATGCCGCCGGACGAACCAAGTCCGCCGCCGCCGATCCGCATAATGGTGCCGGGCTTCGGCCGGTCGATCTGCAGCATCAGCGCCGGTGCGCTGACGATCGCCTCGTTGAACACGAGATCGTCGGGGCCCAGCACCTTGTTGAGTTCGGAGAACAGATAATGCAGGCCGATCGCCCCGGGGTTGCCCTTGTCGGCGGCGAACTTCTTGGCGCGCTCGGCGTTGGCGTCGTGCTCGGCGCGGAACTGCTCGACCCGGGCCGCCGCCTTCTTCTTGAACTCCGGCGTCGCCTTGGCCTTCAACGCGGACAACAGTTGCGCGAGGATCTGCGCAGAATCGCCCGGCATCCGCGTATTGCCCGGGAAGGTCCACATCGGCGAAGCCGGCTTGAGCACGTCGACGTCGATGTGCGCCCAGAAAGTGTCGGGATTGGCCTTCACGTCGCTCGGGAACCACGGCACGTCGACATCGACCAGGAGGCCGACATCGGCTTTCGGCACGTACTTGCCGGGCTGGAAGCCCAGATAGCACGGGCTGTCGTGCCCGACGTTGATGGTGGCATTGCCTTCGAACACCGCGATGCCGGCAAACTCGGCGACCTGAGCGATCATCTCGGCGGCGCGGCTGTCGCGGCCGGAATAGCCGGTGATCAGGATCGGGTTCTCGGCCTTGATCAGCCGGTCGGCAAGCTGATCGATAAGCGCCGGATCGGCGCCGGCTCCGGCGGTGCTGCCGTACTGCTCGGCCGAGAAGCGATGCACCTCGTCAGCACCCCAGGTCTGCGTCAGCGTTTCGCGCTGCATCATCAGATAGACCGGGCCGGCCGGCTCGCTGTGCATGATGGCGTGGGCCCGCTGCAGCGCCTCCTTGACGACGACGCCGGACGGCAGCGTCCATTCCCACTTCACGTAGGGCCGTACCAGGCTGCCCTGGTCGAGCGGCTCCTGGACGAAATGCACGTAGGTGTCGCGCGAGCCCTTGAGTTCGCCGCCGGCGGTGAACGGCGCCTTGCCGGCCATCAGCAGCACCGGAATGCGGCTGCGGAACAGGTTATGCATTGCGGTCGCCGAATTGGCGGTGCCGACATCGACGTGCACCAGCACGCCCTGGCCGCGGCCGGTGACCACCGTGTAGCCCGCCGCCATGTGGGCGGCGGTGTTCTCGTGCGGGCAGCGGATGATGCCGGGGATCGGTTCGCCGCGGCTGCGCCGGTGGGCGATCTCCTCGATGATCGGCGCGTGGTCGGTGCCGAAATTGCAGAACAGGTACTCGATGCCGATCTCGTTCAGTCCCTCCAGGAAGAAGTACGCCGTCGAGAAATCCGGCTCGTTCGTCTTCTGTCGCGTAGCGGTATCCATGAGGCGTCCGTCTCCTGGCACGAGCTGTTGTTTTTACGTGAGAAAGTCGGGAGCCGCGGGCCGGCGGCTTTGCGGCATCCTATCACCGCCGTCGCGGCCTCCAAGTGCCCACGTATGCACCGCGTCGCAGGCGAGTGTGGCGGTTCAGAAGTCCGCATCATTCTTGCGGCTAGTCCGACATGCGGACTTCTGAACCAAAGCCACACTAGATCAATAAGTTGCTGGTGTCCTTCGATTCCGAAGTTCGCAAATGAGGGTGCGGCAAGTTGATGCGAACTTCGGAATCGGGACACCAGCCCTGCCGTTTCCGCGGAGCACCCAACCGAATGTTAACGGTCCCTTGCTAGCCGTACGGTCTGGACCGCGCGGCTCCCGGCCGCGGCGACGGAGGAAACTCGGCAGTGACCGGTTCGGAGCAGACCGCCCGCCTTCCGGCCCGGGCATCGTTGCTCGAAGCCTGGTTGCGCCTGAAGGCCCGGGTCCTCGATGCCGAACACCTGATGGTGCAGCGTCTGACCGGGACGGTGTTCCTGATCCGTGTCGCCAGCGCCATGCTGGCATTCGGCTCGCAGATTTTGCTCGCGCGCTGGATGGGTAGCTTCGAGTTCGGCATCTACGTCTATGTCTGGACCTGGGTGCTGCTGCTCGGCCAGTTGATGGATCTTGGAATTGGCACCGCCGCCCAGCGTTTCATTCCGGAATATCGCGACCGTGGCAGTCTGGCATTACTGCGCGGGTTCATCTTCGGCAGCCGCTGGCTTGCCACCCTGGTGGCGTTCGGCGTTGCGCTGGTCTGCGCCGGCCTGGTCTGGCTGCTCGAGCCGTGGCTCGACCACTACCTGCTGATCCCGCTCTATCTGGCCTGCATCGCGTTTCCGGCCTTCGCGCCCAACAACGTCCAGGAGGGCATCTCGCGCAGCTACGATTGGATCGGGCTGTCGATGATGCCGGCCTACGTGATCCGGCAGGCGCTGCTGACCGTCCTGATGGCGGCGGCCTACTTCGCGGACCTGCCGATGACCGCGGTAACCGCGATGGTCGCCGCCGGGCTGTCGATCTGGCTGCCGA
Organism: Xanthobacteraceae bacterium; assembly: GCA_050179645.1. Classification (GTDB taxonomy): domain Bacteria; phylum Pseudomonadota; class Alphaproteobacteria; order Rhizobiales; family Xanthobacteraceae; genus VAZQ01. The sequence continues at coordinate 15,640 of JBFXEX010000089.1, forward strand.
TGCTCGGTCAGCTTTTGGTGTTGAACCGCAAGCTCAAGACGCGCATCGAGCCCGGTCCCAAGGCGTATGAATTCAGGGTCTGGATCGCCGCGGCGCTGCCGATCCTGATGGTCGAAGGCTTCTACGCGCTGCTGATGTACACCGACATCCTGATGCTGGAGCTGTTCCGGCCGCCGGACGAGGTCGCGGTGTACTATGCCGCCGCCAAGACGCTGGCGCTGGTTGCCTTCATCCACTACTCGATCGCCGCCACGACCGCGCACCGCTTCAGCAGCTTCCATGTCGCCGGCGACCGGGAAGGGCTCGCCAGGTTTCTCAAGCAGGCAATCAAGTGGACGTTCTGGCCGTCGCTGGCCGCCACCTTGCTGCTGCTCGCGTTCGGTCGGCCGATTTTGCGGCTGTTCGGCGCCGAGTTCGCGGACGGCTACTACCTGATGTTCATCCTGGCGATCGGTCTCCTGGCGCGCGCCGCTATCGGCCCGATCGAGCGGCTGCTCAACATGCTGGGCGAGCAGCGGGTTTGCGCGATGGTCCATGCCGGCGCCTTCGGGATCAATTTTGCGTTGTGCCTCATTCTCATTCCGGTGTTCGGCGCCGCCGGCGCCGCGATCGCGACAGCGGTTGCGCTGGTGAGCGAATCGATCTGGCTGTTCGTGGTGACCAAGCGCCGCCTCGGCTTCCATGTGTTCGTCTGGGGCGCGGAGCGTTGATCGGTGCACGGCACGATCGAATCCGCGTTTCGTGTCGAGTGGCGGCCGCTGGCCGACATGGGATCGGTCGCGGCCGAATGGCAGACGCTGGCGTCCGCCGCACTGGAGCCGAACGTCTTCTATGAACCTGCCTTCGCGTTGGCGTCCGCCGCTGTGTTCGGCGACGACGCCGGTGCTGGCCTGGTCTGGTCGCGCACTTCGCCGGCGCGGCTTCTTGGATTTTTTCCCGCCCGTATCGAGCGCAGGCGTTACGGCATTTCGCTGCCGGTCCTGACCGGCTGGACCCATCCTTACGGGCCGCTCGGCACGCCGCTGGTGGCGAGCGACTGGGGCGAGCCGGTGATCGGGGCCTGGCTGGAGCATGTCACCAACCACGCAACGTTGCCGAAGCTGATGCTGCTGCCCTATGTGCCGGTGGCCGGCGCTTGGGTGGACATGCTCGACCGCGTCATCGCCCGGCGCGGCGGCGCGTCGCGGGAGTTCGGCCGTCATGCGCGGGCCTTGCTCGCACCAGGGAACGACCGCGCCGGCTATCTCCAGACGTCGATTGGCGGCCGCAAGCGCAAGGAGTTGCGCCGCCAGCGCAAGCGGCTCAGCGACCTTGGCGCGCTGACGTCGGCAAGTTCCGGCGAGATGTCTGCGGTGATGCGCGCGGTCGATGATTTCTTCACGCTCGAAGCGGGCGGCTGGAAGGGGCGCGCCGGCACTGCGGCGCGCAACCGCGAGGACATTCGCAAGTTCCTGCAGACCGCCGTCAGCGATCTGGCGGGTCAGGGCAAGGCGCGGGTGGCGCGGCTGTTCGTCGATGCCCAGGCGATCGCCGCCATTATCGTGCTGCGCAGCGGCGCGACCGCCTGGTGCTGGAAGATCGCCTATGACGAGCGCTTCGCCCGGTTCTCGCCGGGCGTGCAGCTTCTGCTCGACGTAACGCAGGAACTGCTCGACGACGAAGGCATCGTTCGCGCCGACTCCTGCGCCGATGAGAATCATCCGATGATCGATCATATGTGGCGCGAGCGGCTCATCCTGGCCGACCGGCTGATCCGGCTCGTCCCCGACGGCGGCGCTGCATTCAGGCTTGCCGGTGCGCTCGAGGCCTCACGCCGTACCGCGATCCGCAGCGCCAAGTCGCTGCGGCGGATGATGCGGCGGTAGCGCTGGTTCCGGTCAGACTTAATGCGTCATTGCGAGGCCCGAAGGGCCGAAGCAATCCAGATGTATCTGGATTGCTTCGTCGCTACGCTCCTCGCAATGACGGAGCGGGGAGTTCGACTCGTCAGCGGCGGATGAAGCCGACGATCACCAGCATGATGACGGCGCCGATGGTGGCGTTGACGATTGATCCGACGAAGCCGGCAAACGGCGAAAACCCAAGCTGGCGCAACAGCCACACGCCGATGAACGCGCCGACGATGCCGATGATGATGTTCCAGATCAGGCCGAAGCCGAATCCCCGCACGATCTGTCCGGCCAGCCAGCCGGCGATCGCGCCGACAATCAGCATGATGATAATGCTATCAACCCCGACCACCGTGACCTCCTCGTGTCAGCTTCGATGAATGATCGAACCGCCCGCGACCGGGCGGCGGAGCGCAACATACCGGGCTTGGGCTTGCAAGCGGAATGTCGCGTCGTACCCGCGGAAAGAGCATGACGAGTCATCAACGCGGTGCTCGGTTTGTACGCTGCGCTCAGGCCTGCTGCCGCAACAGCCGGCGGATCACCTTGCCGGTCGTGGTCATCGGCATCTGCGAGATGAAGGCGACCTCGCGCGGATATTCGTGCGCCGACAGCCGCGTCTTGACGAAGCCCTGAATCTCCGCTGCGAGCGCGTCGGATGCGGCGTAGCCGTCCTTCAGCACGACGAACGCCTTGACGATCTCGGTGCGGATCGGGTCGGGCTTGCCGATCGCTGCCGCCAATGCGACCGCCGGATGGCGGATCAGGCAGTCTTCAATCTCGGTCGGGCCGATGCGGTAGCCGGACGAGGTGATGACATCGTCGTCGCGGCCGATGAACTGAACGTAGCCGTCCTCGTCGGTCGCGCCCTGGTCGCCGGTCGTCATCCAGTCGCCGATGAATTTCTCCCGCGTGGCGTCGGGCTTGCCCCAGTATTTGAGGAACATCACCGGGTCGGGCCGCCGGATGGCGATCTGCCCGGTCTCGCCCGGCGCGCAGACGGAGCCGTCCGGGCGGATGATTGCAACGGTGTGGCCCGGTGCCGGCTTGCCGATCGCACCCGGCTTCGACACCCCGATCGCCGCGCAGGAGGCGACCACCAGGTTGCACTCGGTCTGGCCGTAGAATTCGTTGATCGCGAGACCGAGCGCGTCGCGCCCCCATTCCAGCGTCTCGGCGCCGAGTGCCTCGCCGCCGGAGCCGACCGAACGCAGCTTGATGTCATAGCGCCCGCGTGGGTCTCCGGCCGAGCGCAGCATGCGCAGCGCGGTCGGCGGAATGAAGGCGTTGCGCACCGCAAGTCGCGCCATCAGCGCGAACGCTTCCTCCGGATCAAACTTCTCGAACCGGGCGGCGACGACCGGCACGCCGTAGTGCAGTCCGGGTAACAGCACGTTGAGCAGTCCGCCAGCCCAGGCCCAGTCGGCCGGCGTCCAGAAGCGGTCGCCGGGCTGCGGCAGGAATTCGTGCGGAAACTCGATGCCGGGCAGGTGCCCGAGCAGCACGCGATGGGCGTGCAGCGCGCCCTTGGGCGAGCCGGTGGTGCCCGAGGTGTACACCATCAGCGCCGGATCGTCCGCCGCGGTATCGCGGACGGTGAAATCGGGCGATGCGCGCGCGAGCGTCTCGTCGAAGCCGAGCGCTTCGTCTTCGGGCCCGTCGAGCGAAAGCACGAGCGCGAGACCGGCCGCCGCATCGCCGGTCTGCTGGAGCTTGGCGAGGCCCTGCGCGTTGGTGATCAGCGCGCGTGCGCCGGAGTCTATGAGCCGGTAGCCAATCGCCTCGACACCGAACAGCATGGCGAGCGGCAGCGCGATGGCGCCGAGCTTGTAGATCGCGATGTGCGCGGCAGCGACCGCCGGCGACTGCGGCAGCAGGATCGCGACCCGGTCGCCGACGCCGATGCCATGCGCGGCCAGCGCGTTGGCGAGACGGTTCGAGGTGTCGCGCAGCGCGCCGTAGCTGGTGTGTTCGACGCCGCCGTCGGCACGCACATTGAGGATCGCGGTGCGCCCCGGCTCGCGCTCCGCCCAGCGGTCGCAGGTGTCGGCGCCGATGTTGTATCGCGCCGGCACCTGCCAGCGGAACGACCGGATCATTGCGGTGTAGTCGCGCGTTTCGGGAAGGACGTGCGGGGCGTACATCGTTGCGAGGCTAGTGGCGTCGATCCCTGAGGTCCAGCGGCGCGCATCGGAGCGCAGCGGAATGCCAGCCGGGGTGAGCTGACCTTCACGTGCTCGGTCTGCTCCCTCCCCCCTTGAGGGGGAGGGGTGGGGAGGGCGGGGGTGATCGCTAGTCTGGTGCTTGTTGCTACCCCCCTCCCTAACCCTCCCCCTCAAGGGGGGAGGGGACGATGCGGCGCGGTCTTTCGCCAATACACCGGCCGAATACGCACGCCCGCGCGATGCGGAACTCAATTCTCCCGCAATTGCGTCTCGACGGCGGGCAGGCTCCCCTGCGATAATAAGTCGGTGGTGCATCTCCGCGCCGAACCGTCAAGTTGAGTAAGCGATGCCGCCGTCTACGCCGGTTGAAATCACCTGGCTGCTGGGAGCCGTTGCCAAAGGCGATGCGGACGCCTTCGAGCGGCTGTATGCGGGGACCTGCGCCAAGGTCTATGGCGTGGTGCTGCGCATCCTGCGAAGGAGCGATCTCGCTGCCGACGTGATGGAGGACGCCTACCTGCAGATCTGGCGCCGCGCCGGCGAGTTCGACCCGACCATCCAGTCGCCGATGGCCTGGATCGTGGCGATGGCGCGCAGCCGCGCCATCGACCTGGTGCGGCAGTCGAGCGCGGCCGACGGCGAGGGCGAAGGCGACATCGCGGACGACGACGAAGGGCCGGGGGCGGTACCGCGCAATGCGATGACGCCGGACCTGCGGCGCCTGCTCACCTGCATCGGCCGGCTTGAGCCCGACCACCAGCGCATGCTGCTGCTCGCCTACTACGGCGCCTTCACCCACGAACAGCTCGCCGGCAAGCTCAACATGCCGGTTGTGCTGGTGCGCTCTTCGCTGGAGCGCTGTCTTGCCGAAATCGACGTGTGTCTGAACTTATGAATGAAACCGGCGACATCGACACGATTGCCGCCGAGTACGTGCTCGGCACCCTCGATGCGGGCGAACGCGCGCGGGCGCAGGCGCTGCTTGCGGTCGACCATGCGCTCGCCGCCAAGGTGCGCATCTGGGAGCGCCGGCTAAGCGAACTTCACCTCATGGTCGAGCCGATCGAGCCCGAGGACGAGATCTGGGATCGCATCGAGCGCAGGATACCGCGGCCGGAGCCTGTGCCGCCGCCGCCGCCAACGCCTGCGCCTGTCGCCACGCCGGAAGTCGCGCCGGTGCTCGCCGCTCCGCCTGTTGCCACGCCGGCAGCACCGCCCCCGCCGGCGCCCGAGATCAAGCCCGCGCCAGAGCGGGCGGCCTTGCCGCCGCCCACTTTCACGTTCGGCCCGGCGGCGCAGTCGGAGCGCGGAGCGGCCGGGCCCGTGAAGGACCGTCCGAGCCTGGAGTCGCTCGAAGAGGCGGTGTTGCGGGCGGCCGACGACCTGCAGCGCCGGGCGACCGCGGAGCCGGTGGTCGAACCGGTCGCCGAACCTGAGCCCGAACCTCTGCCCGAACCTGCCGTGGAACCGGACGCTGAACTGGCCGAGGCCGACCTCGCCAGTGCCGAGCCCGAGCCCGGGCCCGAGGAAGCCGACGGGAAGACCCAGGAAGACGTCGGAATAGTCCCGGAAGAACCTGCGAAGAGTGCCGAAGAAGCTCCTAAGACCGATGAAACCCCGGCGCCGGCCACGGCCGCTGACGAGGAGCCGGCGCCGAGCGGTGTGTTCGACGACATGCCGGAACCGACGCCGGCCGGGCCGCTTGCGGCATTTCCGACGCCATTTACGGCGTCTGCGCCGGTTCCGACACCAGCTTCGCCAGTTCCGGCCGCGTCGGCGATCCCTGTGGCGCCGCCGCCGGTTGCCCCGCCGAGTCCTTCGGTCGCGATCCGCCCGACCGAGCGCCGCCCCCAGCCCCTACCCGCGCCCAAAAGCCGCTGGCTCGCCCGTACCATCGCGACCCTTGCGACGCTGATTCTGCTGGCCATAGCAGGACTTGTGGCGGCCTGGCGGTTCGCGCCGGAGCGCGTGCCGCAGCCCCTGCAGCCCGTCGAACTGCTGCGCGCGGCCGGCATCCCGGTCCCGGTCAAGGTCGTCGGGCCGCCGCCCCGCAGGCCCGCTCCGCCGGAATCTCAATACGACGAGTGAGGCCGACTAAGCCGTTGCCTTAAAAAGAAAAAGCGCCCCGAAGGGCGCTTAAGTTTGGGGGTTGAGACAGGAAAACTCAGCGAATGAAAGTGCGCTCGCGGGCCGCCGCCGTCATCGGCGCGGCGGCCTTCACGACCGGCGCGGTCGCCTCGAGGCGCCCAGCCGTGTCTGTTATGCGGGATGCGACGCCGATACCGGCCACCAGGGTGGCGCCAACAAGCGCCAGCACCACGATTTTCAGGTGCGTCGTGCGGTCGGCGGTCAACAGCGTAGAATTGTTCATGACACCCTCCCCAACGGGTACGGTCGTTAGTCGCCCGCCACCGGCACAAGGTTCATGCCGGCTTGCGCAACTGGGTAAAAACTTAGGAACTGGCCGGCGGTTCCCAAGTGGGCTCACGAAGGGTTGAAATTGACGTGATTCCAACGATTTATCGGTTGGCCGTCGACGACCTGAAGCAGCGACGGGAAGGATCGAAAAATCTGAAACAATAAGGTGCTTGATGGACTTTGCGCGGGAGGGCTCCGATGCTGCCGATGGCGCTGGCCGTCGCCGGCGGTAGAATGGAGAACGGTTGCAGGTGAAAAGGCTGGGCGTGATGAAAGCTGTTGGTTGCTGGGGTCGCGCCGGAATGGTTGCCGGAATTCTTGCGGTTTCGGGCCCTTTCGCCGTACAGGCCGACGGCCTGAAGGCGGGTCTGTGGGCCGTCCGCCAGTCCCCGGTCATCAATGACATGACCGGTCCGATACAGCAGAATCTGCGCTGCCTGACGGCGGAAGCGGTGGCTGATCTCGACAAGACATTCAGCCCGGTCAGCCGGACCACCAACTCGGCCTGCGAGCAGGTCGAGCACGAGTCGACCCCGCAGAGACTGAAGTGGCGCATGCAGTGCACCGGACAGCTCGACATGGACGTTGCCGGTGAATTCTTGTTCGAGAATCCGCAACGCTACACCGCCACGGTCACCACCGAGGCCACGATGGCCGGCCAGCTCATGCAGAAGTCGCGCGTGACCATCGAGGCCGAATGGATCGGCGAGTGCCGGTAACGTCCTGTTGGCGCCCTGGGTCCTATAGTGCGCCGTTGCGTCTGCGAGCGCGAGCATAGGGTGCCGGGCGGCGATGACGGCCGCGGGTTGCTCTGCCGATTGCGAACCGCACGCATCGGACGAAAAGGGGCGCCGCCATGTCGGACGATGTCGAAGGCGTATCGGAGACGATGCGCACCACCTGCGCGGTCGTGGGTGGCGGTCCGGCCGGGATGATGTGCGGGCTGCTGCTGGCACGCGCCGGCGTCGATGTCGTGGTGCTGGAGAAACACCCGGACTTCCTGCGTGACTTTCGCGGCGACACCATTCATCCATCGACGCTCGACGTGATCGGCGAACTCGGCTGGCTGGAGGAATTCCTGAAGCTGCCGCATCAGGAGGCGCGACACCTGACAGGTGTGATCGGCGGCGAGCGGATGCGGATCGCCGACTTCACCCACCTGCCGACCCGCTGCAAGTTCATCGCACTGATGCCGCAATGGGACTTTCTCGATTTCCTGGCCGGGAAGGGGACGCAATACGCGGACTTTCATTTGCGGATGCAGGCCGAGGCGACCGGCCTCATCGAGGAGAACGGCCGCATCGTCGGGATACGCGCCCGAACGCCTGCCGGAGACATTGCCATCAGGTCCGACCTCGTGATCGGAGCGGACGGCCGGCATTCGGTGGTGCGGGAACAAGCCGGGCTCAAGGTCGACGACATCGGTGCGCCGATCGACGTGCTGTGGATGCGGCTGACGCGCCGGCCGTCGGATGGTGCCGAGCCGCTGGGCCGCGCCGACGCCGGAATCATGTTCGTCATGATCGACCGCGGCGAGTACTGGCAGTGCGCCTACGTGATTCCCAAGGACGGTCATGAAAAGGTGAGAGCGCAAGGGCTCGAAGCCTTCCGCGCCTCGATCGTCGAAATCGCACCCGTGCTCGCCGACCGCGTCGGCGAACTGGCGACCTGGGACGACATCAAGCTTCTGACCGTCAAGGTCGACCGGCTGCAGCAATGGTATCGGCCCGGCCTGCTCTGCATCGGCGATGCGGCGCACGCGATGTCGCCGGTCGGCGGCGTGGGCATCAATCTCGCGATCCAGGACGCGGTGGCGGCCGCCAACATGCTGGCCGCGCCGTTGCGGGCCGGCTCGCTGACCACCGAAAATCTCGCCGCGGTTCAACGCCGGCGCATGTTCCCGACCCGCGCCACGCAGCGGCTGCAGGTGGAGGTGCAAGACCGCATCATCAGCCGGGTGCTGGCGGCTCGACAGACGTTGTCGCCGCCGTGGCCGGTTCGGCTGATCAATCGCTGTCCTTTCCTGCAGCGGCTGCCGGCCCGCATCGTCGGGGTCGGTTTCCGGCCAGAGCACGTGCGGATTTAGCGCGTGCACCTACACAGGCGGAAACTAGCGCGCAATTCCGGTCATGGCGGTAAGCGGAGAGGGAGCGATCTACGAACTTCGCTGAGTTCGGTCGCAAATGGACC
>JBFXEX010000090.1:0-24246 GCA_050179645.1 Xanthobacteraceae bacterium
AGCCGTCCGAAAAGAAGGCGCGCGAGAAGGCGGAGGCGATCCGCCGGGCGCGCAAACTGGCCCGCAAGCGCATGCAGCGCGAGGGTCTGCTGCCGATGAAGCCGAAGGTCGTCCCCGGCGCCGCCGGTCCGGGCCGCGGCCCACGTCCGCCCCGCCCGGCGATGTGACTCGGCTGGCATCGGGCCGGGGGCGGAACCCGGCGTAGGAAGCAAGAATCCAGGCGGAAGAATGTGACGCGGGTCCCCTCGGGGATCCGCGCTTTGTTTTTGGGACACCCGGCGATAGGCTGCCGTTTTGGTGCGTTGTCACGGGTTGCGTGGATGAACTGTCGGCAGGGCAGGCCGAACCTCTGGCGCCATGGCGGGCTTCTCGGGCTGGCGGGGCTCGTGCTTGCGGGCTGCGCCAACGCCGCGCTGACGCCGCCAGCCGCGTCCGACACCGAGGAGGCGTTTTTCGCCACCTCGCCGGCCAACATCGCGTCGCTGACCGATGTGGTGGTACGCAATCCCAACGACCCGCAGGCCTTCAACATTCGCGGCGCGGTGTTCGGCCAAGCGGGCCGCTATGCCGAGGCGCTCGCCGACTTCAACAAGGCGATCGGCCTCGATCCGAACTATGCGCAGGCCTATGCCAACCGCGGCCTCGTTTACCGCCAGACCAACAAGCTCGACCGCGCGCTCGCCGATTACAACAAGGCGGTCGCCATCGATGCCGGCTACGCGTCGGCCTATCTGGGACGCGGCCAGGTCCAGCGGCAAAAGGGTCAGGTGGTCCCGGCGCTGCAGGACTTCAACAAGGCGATCGCGCTGCGGCCCGACACCGCGCAGGCCTACTACAATCGCGGCCTGCTCTATCAGGGCCAGCGGCAGCATCCGTTCGCGATCGACGATTTCACCACGGCGCTCGGCCTGTCGCCGCAGCAGCCCGAACTGTTGACGGCACGTGGCCTGAGCTACCTCGCGGTCAACGACCTCAAGTCTGCGGCTGCCGACCTCGACGAGGCGGTCCTGCTCGATCAACAGAGCCTGCACGGCTGGATGAGCCGCGCGCTCGCCTATGAGCGCTTGGGCGACCGCAACAAGGCCGCCGGCTCCTATGCGCACGCGATGAAGCTGCGGCCGGATTACGGGCCGGCAAGCGACGGCTTCTCGCGCGTCGGCGGCAAGACCGGCACCGCGTACAAGACCTTCGATTAAAGAGCGCTGACACGCTGCGGAGCAATCTCCGAATTCCGGCGGAGAGGCTGCCCCCGGTTGACCGCCTGTTCCACGCGGTCGGCGATTGCCGTATATGACGATGATACATCCAATTTACGCAGTGATGATCCGGAGAGGTGTCGCGCATGAATCAACCCGACTGCATGACCGTCAGGTTCCGCTGTCCGCCGGAACTTGAATCCATCCTGCCGCGGCCGGTACCCGCGGTGCTCGGTTTGCCCGACTGGTTCAAGGCGCTCCCGCAGAAGGCGTTCAACCCGGTTCTCCAGGACGACCAACTGACGGTGAAGAAGTGTCCGCCGTTCATCGACGCGATGACGTCCGGTTTCCTTCTGCCGCTCGTCGCCGACCTCAGGGTCGAGAACGGCGAGTTCTCCTGGGACCGCGACGTGCCGGCGGGCGAACTGAATTGCTATGGCCGCTCGCCGATCGATTTCCACGACGGCACGCAGGTCGCCGGGACGCCGCTGTTCGATGACGACCGCTTCATCATCAAATTCAACAACTACTGGACCGTCGAGCTGCCGCCCGGCTACTCGCTGCTGGTAATGCATCCAATCAACCGCCACGATCTGCCGTTCATGACGCTCACCGGCCTGGTGGACGCCGACCGTTACGTCGACAACTTCATTCATTTCCCGGCGCGCTGGCGCGATCCCGACTTCAACGGCATCCTGCCGGCCGGCACGCCGGTGGCACAATGCCTGCCGCTCAAGCGTGATCGCTGGACCGCGCAGTTCGGCACCATCACCGGCGAAGCCGCGACGCGGCTGCGGGAAACGACCGACGCGATCAAGAGCGACTACGACGTCTATCGGCGCAGATTCCGTGTCGCCAAACACTGAATGTGCGAGCAGAGCTGCGCGCTCGATGCATCGCTCGTGCGACGACTTGTCAACGATCGCGTTTGCTGCGGCGTTGCCACAACCTGGAAAAATCCCCACACTGACGGTGCCGGGTTGGCTCGATCTTTGATGAGTGTGAAATGGACAACCAGACTTGGCGCGCGATGCGCCGCTCGACCTTCGCCGCCATCGTCAGCGCGCTGAGTTGCGTTGTGCTGCTGTCGGCGTCCGCCGGCGCAGCCTATCCGGAAAAGGTCATCCGCATCATCGTGCCGGTCGCGCCTGGCGGCCTGGCCGACGCGACGGCCCGCGCTGCGGCCGCGCGCTTCCAGAAGGCCTTCGGCCAGCAGGTGGTGATCGAGAACCGCGCCGGCGGCAATTTCCAGATCGGCACCGCAGCGGCGATCGCATCGCCGCCCGACGGTTACACCTTGCTGTTGGGCCTCGACGGACCGATCGCCATCAATCCCAGCCTCTACCCCAAGCTGCCGTACAATCCGTTCAAGGACCTCGTGCCGATTTCAGGCATCGCCAGGGCCGATCAGGTCGTGATCGCGCATCCCTCGGTGCCGGCGAAGGATTTCGCCGAACTGCTGGCGCTGGCGAAGACGAAACCCGGCGAGATCACTTTTGGAGCCTTCGGGATCGGCTCCACGTCGCATCTCTACATGGAGATGCTGCAGAGCATGGCTGGCGTGAAGTTCCAGGCCGTGCAGTACAAGGGCGCCACGCCGATGATCACAGACGTGGTTGCCGGCCACGTCAACGTGACGTCCGTCAGTCTCGGCCAGTCGATGCCGCTGCACAACGACGGCAAGATCAAGATTCTTGGCGTCGCCACCAAGGAGCGCATTCCAGCGCTGCCCAACATCCCGACCGTTGCTGAAAGCGTGCCGGGCTTCGAGGCGAAGGCCTGGTTCGGCTTATTCGCGCCGGCCGGCACGCCGCCCGACATCGTCGAAAAGCTGAGCGCAGAGCTGCAAGCGTTGGCGAAAGACCCGGATTTCCGCGACAAGGTGCTCGGTCGCTACCGCATGACGCCGATCGCAAGCTCGCCGGCCGAATTCAAGGCCTTTGTCGAGAACGAAGCCGCGATGTGGAAGAAGATCATCGAGGAGCGCAAGCTCCAGATCGATTGACGTGTCCGGCGTGTGATCGCTCCATTGAGCACGCTGCGGCAGGGAAATGCGAAGTTTCTGCCCTGCCAGGAGGCAAACCGCGCATCCTGACGTCTGCTAGAAGCGGGCGGCGGGCCGCAGCAGGCCCGCGGCCGCGCTGGGCTTGAGCCAGAAACGTCCGCGTCCTGACGCCACCAATATTTTCAGCGCCGCCGGGTAGGCCTGCGGCATGAGCTGGATGGCGATGCGAAGCGCCGTCAAGCCTTCATCCCAGCGCCTCAATTCCAACAGGCAGGTACCGAGGCTGAGCCGCGTCTGGACATCGGTCGGGTCCTGCGCCGCGGCTTGTTGCAGGCGCTGAGCGGCGCGGGCGAAGTCGCCCTCCAGCATCAGCGCTGCCCCCATGCCGTAGAGCGCGCGCGGATCGCTCGGCGCGTTGACCAGCGTGCGGGCGAACAGAAGCTTGGCGTCGTTGCGCTCGGCGCGCGCCAGATAGATGCCGCCGAGCAGCACGGCCATCTCTACCGAATTCGGCGCGACCGCCAGGCCACGCTTGAGCACCGCTTCGGCCTCGGACTGCCGCTTCAGCGACAGCAGCAGTCCGCCGAGTTCCGCGAATGGGTGCTCGAACGGCGGCTGCCGGTCGATCGCGCTTTGCAGACAGGTCACCGCGTCGGCCGTTCGCCCGCTCTGTTCCAATGCGATGCCGAGGTTGGTCTCGATGACGGGGTTCGGGCCGTGGCGCAACGCCGCCTCGAGCGGCTCGATCGCGTCGCGCGGGCGCTGTTGCGCCAGGAGGGCCCGGCCGAGCGCCTGCAGCGCGTTCGGCGACCGCGGCGTCTTGGCCAGCACGTCCCGCAATACGCGTTCCGCGTCGACTGGCCGGCCGCTCTGGATCGCCGTGTTGGCCCAGTTGACGGCCTCGTCGACGGCGGAGGCCGCCTTCGCGCTCTTTACCGGCTTTTTCATTTTTGCTCCGCGGTATCTGCGAGTTTCCGGTGCGCGCGAAGCGGTCGTCAGCGCTGCGTCACCTTGCCGTTGACGAACTCCAGCGCCACCTCGTTGGCGCCATGGGCGCTGAGGTCGAGGTGGCCGGCGCCCGGGAAGCGCACGAATTTCTTTGGCGCCTGGATCAGTTCGTACAGCCGCTCGCCGAGCGAGATCGGTACGACGCGGTCGCGGTCGCCGTGCATCACCAGCGCGGGCGCCGTCACCTTGGCGATCCGCAGGTCGGAGCGGAACTGATCCTTCATCAGGAGCCGCACCGGCACGAACCAGTAGCGGGCGGCGGCGATGTCGGCGGTCGAGGTGAACGGCGACTGCAGGATCATGCGGCCGACCGGCTTGTCGGCGGCAACTGCGACGGCGACGCCGGTCCCGAGCGATTCACCCCAGAGCACGATGCGCGCCGGGGAATAGCGGGCGGCGGCGTAGTCATAGGCGGCATGCGCATCGGCAATCAAACCGTCTTCGGTCGGATGACCGGACGAGCCGCCGTAGCCGCGATAGCTCAGCGCCACCAGCCCGCTGCCGTCGGCGGTGAGCGCATGGAAGCGCTCGAGGCGATGGCGCAGCGCGCCGCCATTGCCGTGAAAATAGAGATGGACCGGTTTGCCGTCCTGCGGCGGCACATGCCAGGCGATGACCTGCTCGCCGTCCGGCGTGACGAGCGTCACTTCCTCGGCGCGCGGCAGGCCCGCGGCCGCCGGCGAGGTGCGGACGTTCTCGGGAAAGTACTGCAGCGAGCGCTGCGTCACGTAGAGCAGCGTGACGACACCGCCATACCCGACGAGCGCGAAGATCAGGAGCCACTTCCACATGGCCGATGTGCTACCACGGGCACGGCGACGGAGGATAGGTCTTGCGGATTCGCGAGATCGGTGGCAGCGGCGCCGAAGACCGGCCGGAGGAGAGGAGTTCGCGCGCCCGCCCGGCGCATGCGAGGAGAAATTCGCGCGCTATCGTCCGGCCCGGCCGGCGACGCCGGCCGAACTCGCCGCCATGATCATGTCGCTGATCGAGGGCGGCTTCATTTTGTCGCGCAGCTACAACGACACGGCGCTGGTGGCGCGGCAATCGAATCAGTTCCGGCAGTATCTCGAATTGCTGTTCGCCGACCGCAAACCCGCGGAGTAGGGCAGGGCAGGTGACCGCTCACATCGCCTTGACGATGCTCTCGGTCATCTTCTTGGCGTCGCCGAGCAGCATCATGGTGTTGTCACGGTAGAACAGCGGATTGTCGATGCCCGCATAGCCGGACGCCAGCGATCGCTTGATGAACATCACGGTGCCGGCCTTCCACACCTGCAGTACCGGCATGCCGTAGATCGGCGAGGTCTTGTCGTCCTCGGCCGCCGGGTTGGTGACGTCGTTGGCGCCGATCACGAAGGCGATGTCGGCCTGGGCGAATTCCGAGTTGATGTCTTCGAGTTCGAACACCTCGTCGTAGGGCACGTTGGCCTCGGCCAGCAGCACGTTCATATGCCCCGGCATGCGGCCGGCGACCGGATGGATGGCGTATTTCACTTCGACGCCTTCCTTCTTGAGATGGTCGGTCATTTCCCGCAGCGCATGTTGGGCTTGCGCCACCGCCATGCCGTAGCCCGGCACGATGATCACTTTGGACGCGTTCTTCATGATGTAGGCGGCATCCTCGGCCGAGCCGAGCTTCACCGGCCGCTGCTCGGCGCCGCCTCCGGCCGGTCCGGCGACCTCGCCGCCGAAGCCGCCGAGAATGACCGAGATGAAGCTGCGGTTCATGCCGGCGCACATGATGTAGGACAGGATCGCGCCCGAGGAGCCGACCAGCGCGCCGGTGATGATCAGCGCCGAATTCCCCAGCGTGAAGCCGATGCCGGCGGCCGCCCAGCCCGAATACGAGTTGAGCATCGAGATGACCACCGGCATGTCGGCGCCGCCGATCGGGATGATGATCAGCACGCCCAATGCAAAAGCGATCAGTGCGACCAGCCAGAAATCGAGCTGGCTCTGCGACACCACCAGCCCGTAGATGAAGAAGACGAGCGCCAGCGCCAGCACGATGTTGATGACGTGGCGGAGCGGCAGCAGGATCGGTGCGCCGCTCATCCGGCCGGAGAGCTTCAGGAACGCGATGATGGAGCCGGTGAAGGTGATGGCGCCGATGGCGACGCCGAGCGCCATCTCGACCAGGCTCGATTTGTGGATGGCACCGCGGGTGCCGATGTCGAAGGCGGCGGGTGCGTAGAACGCGCCGGCCGCCACCAGCACCGCCGCCATGCCGACCAGCGAGTGGAAGGCGGCGACCAGTTCGGGCATCGACGTCATCGGCACGCGCCGGGCGATCACCGCGCCGATCGTGCCGCCGATCGCCAAGCCGAGGATCACCAGCACCCAGGCGCCAATGCCGGCCGGCGGATGCGCGCCGAGCGTCGTGAAGATGGCGATCGCCATGCCGAGAATGCCGAACAGGTTGCCCCGCCGGCTGGTCTCTGGATGCGACAGGCCGCGCAGCGCCAGAATGAACAGCACGCCGGACAGCAGGTAGAGCAGCGCCGCGAGGTTGGCGTTCATAGCGTGCGCACTCCTGTCGCAGCGTCGTCATGCGCGGGCTTGACCCGCGCATCCATCTCTTGTCGCAAGAAGGCCATGGATTGCCGGGTCAAGCCTGGCAATGACGCAAGGGGAAAGGTCGCGTGCATGGCCGCCTTCACTTCTTTTTCTTCTGGTACATCGCCAGCATGCGCTGGGTGACCAGGAAGCCGCCGAAGATGTTGATCGAGGCGAAGATCAGCGCGACGAAGCCGAGTGCGCGCGCCCAGATCGGCCCGGCGTCGTTGCCGACCAGCGCGACGCCGACCGCGAGCAGCGCGCCGACCACGATCACCGAGGAGATCGCGTTGGTCACCGACATCAGCGGCGTGTGCAGCGCCGGCGTCACCGACCACACCACGTAGTAGCCAACGAAGATCGCCAGTACGAAGATTGCGAAGCGGAAAACGAACAGGTCGACCTCTGCCGGTGATGCCACAGGCGTGGCGCCGGTCGCGACCGCGACGATGTCGAGCGGCGCCGCGGGGGCAGCGTGAGCCTGGGCGACAAATGCCGCGATGATATCGGTAAGAACTGTCAGCACCGCTCTTCTCCTAGGACAGAGAATTCAGATCCCTGTTGTTACAACGACCAGTGCCACAACGTTCCCTCCCTCCTTGAGGGGGAGGGGCAGGGAGTGGGGTGGCGGCACGCACCGAACTTGCAGCTACCCCCCTCCCCAACCCTCCCCTCAAGGGGGGAGGGAGAAGACCGAGCGTGACGCAACAGATGTGCCAGGGGGCAGCACGTCACGTCGCGCCATGTCACGCCGCGCTCTTCGGCGCGAAATTCGGGTGGACCACGGCGCCGTCGCGCGTCAGCGCGGTCGCCTTGACGATCTCGTCGTCCCAGTTGACCGAGAGCGCCTTCTCCTTCTTGTCCACCAGGATGTCGAGAAAAGTGACGAGGTTCTTGGCGTAGAGCGCCGACGCCGAGGCTGCGAGCCGGCCCGGCACGTTGAGATGGCCGACGATCTTCACGCCGTCGACGATTGCGACCTCGCCCGGCCGGGCGCCCTCGACATTGCCGCCGCGCTCGACCGCCAGGTCGACGATCACCGAGCCGGGCCGCATCGACGCCACCATCTCCTGGGTGACCAGCCGCGGCGCCGGGCGGCCAGGAATGAGCGCCGTGGTGATGACGATGTCCTGCTTCTTGATGTGTTCGGCAACCAGCGCAGCCTGCTTGGCCTGGTACTCCTTCGACATTTCCTTGGCGTAGCCGCCGGCGGTCTCGGCCTGCTTGAACTCATCGTCCTCGACCGCGATGAATTTGGCGCCGAGGCTCTGCACCTGCTCCTTGACGGCCGGGCGGACGTCGGTCGCAGTTACCACGCCGCCGAGGCGGCGGGCGGTGGCGATCGCCTGCAGGCCGGCAACGCCGACGCCCATGACGAAGACCTTCGCGGCCGGCACCGTGCCGGCCGCCGTCATCATCATCGGCAGGGCGCGGCCGTACTCGGCGCAGGCGTCGATTACGGCCCGGTAGCCGGCGAGGTTGGCCTGGCTCGACAACACGTCCATGGATTGCGCGCGGGTGATGCGCGGCATCAGCTCCATGGCGAAGGCGGTGACCCCGGCGTCGGCCATCGCCTTGAGCGCGGCCTCGTTGCCGTACGGATCCATCAGGGCGAAGACCAGCGCGCCCTTCTTGTAGTGGGCGAGTTCGCCAGGGACCGGACGGCGGACCCGCAGCACCACATCGGCGCCCTTGACGGCGTCGTCGGATACTGTGGCGCCGGCCGAGACATAGTCGGCGTCCGGAATACCGGATTTCACCCCGGCGCCCGGCTCGACCACCACCTCGGCGCCGAGCGCCGTCATTTTCTTCACGGTCTCCGGAGTCGCGGCGACCCGGTCCTCCACCAGATCGACTTCACGACCCACGGCAATGCGCATTGACCCGTCTCCCGATCCCGACGCCGATGGAAGGTCTCAGCCCCCGGATGCGAGCAAAAGGGTGAAAAGGGCGATGCCCACCATGACCATGCTCGGGGTCCTCGCCCCGCTCATGAAGCCATGCACCGCCACGAGCGTAGCCACAACCAGGATTCCGAAGGCGGCGAGCCAGTGATGCGCGACGGCGCCGATGGCCAGCGCGATCACGACGTTGATCACGTGGCAGGACAGGACCACGGTGAGATGGATGAACCTGTCGTAGGTCGCGACATGAGCCGGAAGGTCGTTGCCCTCCGCGGTCGCGTATTCGACATGCCCGTGGTCGGCCATCTGCTCCCTCCAGTTTAGTCGTCGGTCCGGCGGGCAGGGGTTACCGCAATTGGCGCGCAAGGGCAACGGCAGCGGTGCCAAATCCGGCGGGAATCGCTGCGGTTTGACGCGCTGGAAGGAAGCGGACCGCGGCCGGAGGGGCGGCCCTGCCTGTTCTCACTTCGGTCCCGATACCCGCCAGGTCCGGGCCCCGCGGAGTCGTCACGCGTCGTGCGGCTTACTGCCCATCCACGGGTGCTCGGCGATGTCGAACACGGTGCCGTCCGGGCCCTTGAACTTGATCTCGAAGAAGCCTTTGCCGTGCCCCTTGTCCTTGCCCATGAAGCATTCGGCGCCGAGCGATTCCAACTCGGCGGTGGCCTTGTCGGCGTCGTCGACCAGGATGCCGAAGTGGTGCACGCCGGTGAAATCCATGCCCTTGCCGATCTGGTCGGTCTTGAATTTGAGCACCGCGATGTTGAGCGTGCCGTCGCTCAGGAAGTAGCCGGTGGCGAGCGGGCTGTCCGGACTGGTCTGCCCGACCTGCTCGAAGCCGAACGCGTTTTTGTAGAACTCGGCCGTGGCCTTGGGGTCGTTGGTCGCAATCGCGATATGCCGCAGCTTGTGCATGGTGCCTCCCTGTTTTCCCTGGCGTTGCGCCGGTGCGAACTGCGCCGGTGCAGCGTTGTCACCGTAGATTATGCCCCAGCGCACCGGCAGGAAACAGGGCCGGGCGCCGTCAGGCCTCGTCCTCGTCGAGCCCGGCTGCGGCCAACGCGGCAGTCTGCCGTTTCGTGACTTGCTTGATCGAGAAATCGCCGATCGCCTCGTCGAACAGCTTGTGGAAGTTGAGTTCGGCGCCGAGATGCAGGAACACCGCGCCGAGCCCGATGGCGGCGCGGTCCATGAACACGAACTCGCGCGGCACCGTGACCGGGCCTCGCTGCTTCAGCGCCTGATGCACCTGGAACGCTTCGCGCCGGCCGTATTCTCCCGGCTTGACGCCGTCCGCCAGCGTGCGCACGCGGTCGTCGAGCAGCGGCCCGTAGATGAAGCGCGCCCAGATGTTGAGGGTGTCGATCAGTTCGCGCGAGAGCCGCTTGAACCCCCACGTCTCGTAGGCGTGTACCACCAGATCGTGGTCGCCGGTGCGCAGGCCGTTGTAGAGGTCGACCACGCCGCCGACGAATTTCGGCGGGAAGATGCGGATGCAGCCGTAGTCGAGCAGGTTGATGCCGGCGGGCTTGCGGCGGCTGCCGCTGCCTTCGGCGAACACGCTGTAATTGCCGAGATGCGGATCGCCGTGGATCACGCCGAAGCGGCTGAAGCTCCACCACCAGGCGGTGAACATCGCCTTGCCGATGCGGTTCCTCGTGGCGAGGTCATCGCCCTTGTGGTCGAGCAGGCGGCGGCCCTCGAGCCAGTCGAGGGTTAGCAGCCGTCCGGTCGACAGCTCGGGCCACACCTGCGGCACGCGGATGGTGTCGATGCCGTCGAGCATCGCGCGGTAGAGCGCGACGTGCTTGGCTTCGCGCCGGTAGTCGAGTTCCTCGCGGATGCGCGCGCCGATCTCCTTGCCGATCTCGGTGGTGTCGATCACTGGGTCCATGCGGCGGTGGATGGCGAAGATGAACTTGAGCTGCTGCAGGTCGGCTTCGACCGCCGACTGCATGTCGGGGTATTGCAGCTTGCAGGCAAGCTCAGCGCCGTCATGGGAGCGCGCGCGATGCACCTGCCCGAGCGAGGCGGCCGCGGCGGGATGATGCTCGAAGCTCGCGAACTTGTCCTGCCAGTTGGGCCCGAGCTCCGCCGCCATTCGCCGCTTGACGAAGGCCCAGCCCATCGGCGGCGCCTGGCTCTGCAGCTTCATCAGTTCGGTGGCGTATTCGGCGGGCAGCGCATCCGGGATGGTGGCCATGAGCTGCGCCACCTTCATGATTGGGCCCTTGAGACCGCCGAGCGCGGCCGCGAGTTCCATCGCGTTCTTGCCGCGGTCGAGACCGAGGCCGAACAGCCGCGAGCCGGCGATGCGCGCCGCCACGCCGCCGACGTTGGCGCCGACGCGCGCATAGCGCGCCGCGCGGGCGGAGAACCGGTTGGCTTCGCGGTCGGTGGGGCTCATGGAATGAAGATAGGCATGTTTATGCCGCTGGCCAATTGTCGCGCATCCAGCGTGCGAGGCTTTCCTCGCTGACCTCCCCTGCGGCGACGCCAAGTATCATGGCAGTTGCCTGTTCGGGTGGAACATCGAAATCAATTCCATTTAGACCCAGGAAGACGATGACCGACGCGAAAGCCGCTCGTTTGTTCCCGTCGACGAATGGATGGTTGCGCGCGAGGCCGAAGGCATAGGCGGCGGCCAGTGCGGCGAGATCGGTCTCGCCGTACGAAAACTTGTTGAGAGGGCGCCCCAGCGCGGATTCCAGCATTCCCATGTCACGGATGCCATCAGCGCCGCCGAAGAGCGCGAGTTGTTCGGCGTGCACATCAAGAATGATGTTGTTGTCGAGCCATTCCGGCTCGCTCATTTGGCAAGCGCTTTGTAGGTGTCGGCGTATTTTCGAAACGAGCGGCGCGCGATCTCCATCGCTTTGGCATGCTTCGGATCGTAGGGGCTGAGCTTGATCCCGCGCTCAGTCTGCTCCACGACGTGAAGCTTATCGCCCTCCCTCAGCTTCAACCGTGCGAGCAATTCCTTCGGGAAAATCAGGCCGACCGAATTGCCGATCTTCTTGATCTGCAGGAGGTAGCCTTCAATCTCCAAATCGCGAACGGTTTCATTCATGGTACACGCTCCAAGCGTTATACAAATTGTATAACACCGGTCGAGGCTCCGTTCAACATCTGTTATACGACCTTAATGCGCTGTATTTGTTTGGAAATCTTACTCCAGCCGCTCCAGCTCCACGATCATCCGCTCGATCACGCCGAGCCCGCCCTGCCAGAACGTCGGGTCGCGGGCGTCGAGCCCGAACGGCTTGAGCAGTTCGGAGTGGTGCTTGGTACCGCCCGCCGACAGCATCGCCAAGTAGCGCTCGGCAAAGCCGTCGGCCGAATGCTCGTAGACCGCATAGAGCGAGTTCACCAGGCAGTCGCCGAACGCATAGGCGTAGACGTAGAACGGCGAGTGTACGAAGTGCGGGATGTAGGCCCAGAACGTCTCGTAGCCGGGCTTGAGCTCGATCGCCGGCCCGAGGCTCTCGCCCTGCACGCCCATCCACAGTTCGCTGATCTTGTCGGCGGTCAGTTCCCCGTTTCTGCGCTCAAGATGCAGCTTGCGCTCGAATGAGTAGAACGCGATCTGCCGCACCACCGTGTTGATCATGTCCTCGACCTTGGCGGCGAGCATAGCCTTGCGCTGCTTCTCGTCGACATTGGCGAGAAGCTTTCTGAAGGTCAGCATCTCGCCGAACACGCTCGCGGTCTCGGCCAAGGTCAGCGGCGTCGGCGCCATCAGCGCGCCGTTTGGCGCCGCCAGCACCTGGTGCACGCCGTGGCCGAGTTCATGCGCGAGTGTCATCACGTCGCGCGGTTTGCCCTGATAGTTGAGCAACACGTAGGGATGTGCGGACGGGACCGTCGGATGCGCGAACGCGCCCGGCGCCTTGCCGGGTCGCACCGGCGCGTCGATCCAGCGGTCCTTGAAGAAGCGCTCGGCGATCGCCGCCATCTCGGGCGAGAACGCGCCATAGGCGGTGAGCACGGTGGCCTGCGCGTCCGTCCACGGAATGGTACGGGTCGCGACCTTGGGCAGCGGCGCGTTGCGGTCCCAGTGCGGCAGCCGCTTCTTGCCGAACCATTTGGCCTTCAGCGCGTAGTAGCGGTGCGACAGCCGCGGGTAGGCGGCCTGGACGGCGGCGACCAGCGCATCCACCACTTCGGGCTCGACGCGGTTCGACAGGTGACGCGCAGCCGCCACGTCATCGAAGCCGCGCCAGCGGTCGGAAATCTCCTTGTCCTTGGCGAGCGTGTTGGTGATCAGCGAAAAAGTGCGCAGGTGCTGCTTGAAGGTCTTGGCCAGCGCCTCGGCCGCGGCCTTGCGGGTTTCGGCCTTCGGGTCCTGCATCAGGTTGAGCGTGGGCTCGATCGCCAGCTCCTTGCCCTTCACCTTGAAGCGCAGTCCCGCGATGGTCTCGTCGAACAGCCGGTTCCAGGCCGAATAGGTCGTCACCGACTTCTCGTGGAACAGCTCTTCGACGCGGTCTTCGAGCTGGTATGGCTTCTCCTTGCGGATATCCTCAATCCAGGGCCGGTAATGGCCGAGCGCGGGGTCCGCCATCGCGGCTTCGAGCTTGCCGTCGTCGAGCCGGTTGAGCTCAAGCTGAAAGAACAGCAGATGGGTCGACGCCGCGGTGAGGCGCTCCTGCACGTCGCCGTAGAACTTCGCCCGCGCCGGATCGATGGTGTTGCCGGCGTGAACGAGCCCGGCAAACGAGCCGATCCGGCCGAACAGATCGTCGAGCGCCTCGTAGCGCTTCACCGCCTCGGCCAGCGCTGCGCCGCCGTCCGCCCGGTCTACCAACTCGGCAAGCTTGCCTTTGTACGCCTGCTCGAAGGCGAGACTGTCGGCGTCGGCGCGATCGAGATCGCGTTTGACGGCGGGATCGTCGATCCCGGCATAGAGGTCAGTTAAATTCCATTCCGGCAGCTTGCCGATACCGCCGCCTGCAGCCGCTTTCGCCGACGACTTGGCGGCGGGCTTCGTGGCGACCTTGGCGGGTTTCTTGACGGTGGCACGCTTGGCGGCTGCGGGCATGATGTGACCGATGTCGTTGCAGATTTTGCCATATCCGGCGAAGAACTTGAGATAGGTGCGCGGTGTGACGGTGGCAAGCGGAATAGGAGGTCAGACAAGACCGCCGCACGGTGTCGGTGCGGCTGAGTCGGAGCATCCGCTATCCGCCATCCATTCCGATCTGCCCTGGCAGGTCATTAGGGAGTGCAGGTCATTCGTGAGCGCAGCGGAGCCATCCAGATCGCAATTGCTTCGTCTGCCCCCAGTTTGGGGGCTCCTCGCAATGACGGCTCTCAACGCCTCAACATTGTCGCCCTACGCCATCGCGGCGAGCTGCGGCGCGATGTGCGTCAGCATCTCTTCGCCCTCGACCAGGAGCGGCTCCACCTTTTCCTCGAAGAATCCGCGGATGCAACAACACAGGACCGTCGCGCGCGCGACGAGAGCGGCGCGCTTGCGATGGAGGACCTTGCGCACCTTCTGCGTCAGCGCATCCATGCAGGCGTTGGCGAACAGGACGTTCCCGCAGCCGTCTTCGAGCACGTAGAGCCGGCCAAGGCGCGAAATGCAAAGCACGCAATCATGCTCCGGCGCCGGACCAAGCAGGTAGAACTGCGGGTCGCCGACTTCGGTCGTGCCAGTTTCGAGCCCACTCGCTTCGCCCGCGGCAATCGAAGCGCTGCAGGCGCCCATGATTTCATTCCTTTCGGCCGTCTGCCAGCCGCGCGGATATCCACCAGACTTCGGAAATTCGACAATCGTCATCGTTTCACCTCGAACAGAAGTCTGTGCATTTCGGGTTCGTAGTACATCAGCAGGGCCCGTGCGAACTCGGATGGATCGATGCCCAGCGCACTTGCCCATGCCTCCATGCTCTCCGTGGGGACCCGGCCGTAGCCGTTCTCGACCTGAGAAATGAACGTGTAGTACTTAAAGCCCAATTGTTGAGCGAGTTCGATCTGCGACAAACCGGCACGCCCTCTGAGTTCTTTCAGCCACGTGCCGGCCTTCTTGCGCAGCAGCTTGGCCTGGCCGTCTGCCTTGGCAATCTTCATTGCTCCTGCCCCTCCAACGGGCAGTCTTTTTTCTTGCCGCGACGTTTCAAAGTCACTAAACTATTGGTTCTTAAACTCGATGTGACTTGACACTAGATAGCACAACTCGCGACCGTCGAAAGGGGTTTGCAGCCCGCGCCGCCGCCGGGATGCAGAATCGGCCATGCGGATCACCAATCCTACCAAGGATCTCAGCCGTCGATTGCGGAGCAGCGGGGTCGGCCCGCGCGGAGTGTTCCTTGCGACCATGGCAGCAACAGGCGCGCTGATCCTGGTCAATCCGTGGCCGGACCACCTCCTGATGCCGGCGATCACGACCCTTCTGTTCGTTCTGGCCCTGGTTTTCGCCCTTGTCGCCTGGGTGCGGTGCAGCACCGACGAATACGACGTGACCTACTGGGATGTCGCCGGAGCGGTCGTTCTGATCGGTATCGGCGCGTCCGTATTGATCGAGCCCGAGCAACTGGCCGGGTTCGTCGCACGCCAAAACACCCAGCACTAACCGGCGCACTGCGCCCGGCACGTTCACCCGAGTGCGTATCGGTTCGGGTGCTTGAACGGAATCCTCATGGTCACGATCCTGCAATTCCTGGGCGGCTTCGTGCTGCTGATCTTCGGCGCGGAGTATCTGGTGCGCGGCGCGGTGGCGCTGGCGCGCAGATTGAAGGTCACGCCGATGATCATCGGCATGACCATCGTCGCCTATGGCACCACGGCGCCGGAACTGGTGGTGAGCCTGCAGGCCGCCGTCGACGGCCTGCCCGGTATTTCGGTCGGCAATGTCGTCGGCTCGAATATCGCCAACATCCTGCTGATCCTCGGCGTTTCGTCCGTGATCTTCCCGATCGTGGTGAAGCCGACCACGCTGTTGCGCGACGCTACGATGTGCATGGGCGCCGCGCTGGTGTTCACCGCGCTCGCCCTGTCGGGCACCATCGAACGCTGGCAGGGCGCACTGATGGTGGCGATGCTGGCGCTGTTCTCGATTTACGCCTTCATGCAGGAGCGCAAGCGAGGCAAGAACAACGACCCCGGCGATCTTGCCGAGGAACTGGCCGAGGAGTTCGTTGAGCCGCCGAAGCCGGTCTGGCTGTCGCTGCTCTCCGTCGTCGGCGGCATCGTGGCGGTTGTCGCGGGCGCCAGGTTCCTGATCGTGGCTGCGGTCGACACCGCGCGCGTACTCGGCGTCGGCGAGGAAGTCATCGGGCTGACCATCGTCGCGGTCGGCACCTCGCTGCCGGAACTGGCCACCGCCACGGTTGCGGCCTTGCGCAAGCATTCCGACGTCGCAGTGGGCAATATCCTTGGCGCCGGCATCTACAACCTGTTTGCGATCATGGGGCTCGTTGCGGTGGTCCATCCGGTTCCCGTGCCGCCGCAAATCCTGATCTTCGATCTGTGGGTCATGGTGAGCGTCACGGCGCTGCTGTTGGGATTCCTGCTGCTGCGGAAAGGGCTGAGCCGGCCGGTCGGCGTGATGTTTCTCGCGGGATTCGTTGCCTACACGGCGCTGCAGTATTACGGCGTCGAGAAGATGTTGAGCGCCGACCGCGGTACCCAAGCGGTTGCCGAGGAAGCGCGCCCGAAAAACTGAGCGAAGCTCGTGCGCCGCCGGTCGCCGCTATCGACGCGCGGCCGGCGCCTCAGGCGAACTTGACCCTTATGCCATGCCGTGCGTCCTTGGGGCCCATATGCGCAACCCAAGGACTGCTTCATGTCTTCCGAACTGCCGGCGGGGGCGCCGACGCAGCCATCGTCCGATGCTGTGAGCACCGACCCCGCGGCAGCGGCGGCCCCTTACGCCGTGGCCGCCGCCGCCGTTGTCGCGGCGCACGACTCCGACGCGGCTCGCGGTCTTGCTGAGGCCGAAGCGAACGGTCGCCTTCGGCGCTTCGGACCGAATGAACTCAAGAGCGCGCGTGAGACGCCGTGGTGGAAGCGGCTGCTCGAGCAGTTCGAAAACGTGCTGGTGCTCATCCTGCTCGGCGCCATTGTCATCTCGGTAATCGAGTGGCTGCTGCAGGAGCCGCGCGAACAGGCTCTGCCCTATGAGGCCATCGTTATCACCGCAATCGTGGTGCTGAACGCGCTGCTCGGCTTCTTCCAGGAAGCGCGCGCGGAGCGCTCGGTGCGCGCGCTGATGGCGCTTGCCGCTCCGGAATCGACAGTGATCCGCGACGGCGCGCGCCGGCGTATCGCCGCGCGCGAGCTCGTCGTGGGCGACATCGTCCTGATCGAGGCCGGTGACAAGATTCCAGCCGACGCGCGGATGATCGAGAACGCCAACCTGCGCACAGACGAGGCGGCGCTGACCGGCGAAAGCATGCCGGTCGCAAAGGAGACCAACGCGCTCGATGCCGACGCCGGACTTGGCGACCGCCTCAATATGCTGTTTGCCGGGACGGTCGCGACCTACGGGCGGGCCCGGGCGATCGTGACGGCGACCGGCATGCAGACGGAAGTCGGCCGAATCGCTGGCCTGCTGGAGGCCGAGGAACGAGACCAGACCCCGCTGCAGCAGGAGCTCGACCGCACGGGCAAGCGGCTGAGCGTGATCATGCTCGGCATCTGCGCTGTCGTGTTCGCGGCCGGGCTGTTCAGCACCACCACGCTTTCCCTCAATGTTATCCTCGGCCTATTCCTGTTCGCCGTGGCGCTCGCGGTCGCCGCCATCCCGGAGGCGCTGCCGGCGATCGTCACCGTCGGACTGAGCCTCGGCGTGCGCCGCATGGCCGCCGCCAACGCCATCGTCCGCAAGCTGCCGGCGGTCGAGACGCTGGGCGCCGCGACCGTGATCTGCTCCGACAAGACCGGCACGCTGACTCGCAATGAAATGACCGTGCGGGCCATTGCCACCTCGGGGCAAGTGGTCGAGGTCGGCGGCTCAGGCTACATCCCGGACGGCGAGTTCCGCGTCGGCGGTGCCGCGCTGACCGCGGCTTCGCCGGTGCGCGAATCGGTGGCGCGCACGCTGCGCGCCGCGGCGCTCGCCAACGACGCCGAACTCACCGGCCGCGACGGCCGCTGGCGCGTGCAGGGCGATCCGACCGAGGGCGCGCTGATCGTCGCCGCGCGTAAGTTCGGTATTGCCGAGGCCGAGCTGGCGCGTTTCCCGCGCATCGGCGAAATCCCGTTCACCTCGGAGCGCAAGCGTCACGTCACCGTACACGCCGATCGCGACAACGGCGCCGAGGTGTCGGTATTCGTGAAGGGCGCGCCCGAAGTCCTCCTGGCGAAGTGCCGCTATCTCTGGGACGACGGCAAGTCCGTCCCGCTCGGCGATGCGCGCCGCGCCGAGCTGCTGCAGCAGAATGACGAGCTCGCGGCGCAGGCGCTGCGCACGCTGGCAATCGCAACTCGCACGTTGCCGGCCGCCACGCTGGGCATCGATCCGAACGCCGCGGCCGCTGGCGGGACGAGCTTCGAGCCGCCGGAAGCCATCGAGGACGAACTCATGCTGCTCGGCTTTGTCGGCATGATCGACCCGCCGCGCACCGAGGCGCGCGACGCCGTGATCGCCGCTAAGCGCGCGCACATCCGCACCGTGATGATCACCGGCGACCATCCGGCCACCGCCGAGGCGATCGCGCGCGAACTGACGATCTTCGAACCGGGCTCTCGTCTCGTCGCCGGCTCCGAGCTGCAGGCCATGGACGATGCCGCGCTCGACGCCATCGTCGAGGATGTGCGCGTCTTCGCCCGCGTCGATCCCGAGCATAAGCTGCGGATTGTCGGCGCGCTGCAGCGCAAGGGCCACGTGGTGGCGATGACCGGCGACGGCATCAACGATGCGCCCGCGCTCAAGGCCGCCAATATCGGCGTCGCCATGGGCATCACCGGCACCGACGTGTCGAAGGAGGCCGCCGACATGGTGCTGACCGACGACAACTTCGCCAGCATCGTCAAGGCGGTCGAGGAAGGCCGCGGCATCTACGACAACATCCGCAAGTACCTGATCTACTTGTTGTCGTCGAACGCCGGCGAACTCATGACGATGTTCGCGGGCGTGATGTTCGCGGGGCTTCTCGGCCTCACCTCGGCCGAGCCCGGATTGTTCCTGCCGCTCCTTGCCGCGCAACTGCTCTGGATCAACATGATCACGGACGGGCCGCCGGCGCTGGCGCTCGGCGTCGATCCGAAAGACCCGGACGTCATGCTGCGCGCGCCGCGCAGCCGCGGCAGCGGCGTGCTGACCGGTGCCGATTGGACCTATATCACCGGCGTCGGTGTGGTGATGATGGTCGGCACCGTCGCGGTGCTCGACGCGTTCTATCCGGGCGGTCTGATCTCACCGTTTGCCAAAGGCAGCGCGCCGAACGTCGCCGACGAGACCTACGCGCGGACCATGGCGTTCACCACGCTGATGATGTTCCAGCTCTTCAACGTCTTCAATTGTCGCTCAACATGGCGCAGCGCGTTCGTCGGCTTCTTCGAGAACAAATGGCTGATCCTGGCGGTGGCGTTCTCGCTCGCAACGCAGTTCGCGGTGATCTACGTGCCGTTCCTGCAGGTCGCGTTTCGAACCATATCTCTCACGGTGAATGACTGGTTGATTGCGGTCGCGGTTGGCGGCTCGCTCCTGGTCGCGGTCGAACTGGTGAAGATCGTGCTCCGGGCGCGTCGCGAGCCGCCGCGCGCTGCGGACGTTGATGTGCCCGCGCGGAACTTCTCGGTGCGACAGAACACGTAGTGCAGGCCCGCACGCGATGGTGGCCGCGGCCGTAGAATCGGCGGCCCCAGCTTCAGAAATATTTGCTGACGCGGAAGACTTGAGTCTTAAGTCGGCACCGCCGCGTTGCCGGCAGGTTGGAGCGATCCGGCCTGCGGATGGTGCGATGCAGCCTGCTGCTGCGGCGGCACGGCGGCAAGGCCGAGTTCGGCCATCGCCACCAGACGCTTCTCGTAGCGCAGGATGATCGCCGGGATCGACAGCACGATCACCGCTGCGGCGACGCTGGTCGCAATCGCGGCGGGCGACGCGAGCTTGATCACGATGCTGCCGAACCAGTACGCGCCGAGCCCGTAGCCCATGATCCAGATCGCCGCGGCCGTCCAGCTCGACAGATAGAAGTCGCGTTGCGGCATGCAGTGCGTGCCCGCCAGCACGGCGGCGATGTTGCGCAGGAACGGCAGGAAGCGCGCGACGAACACGAAGCGGCTGCCGTAGCGCTGGAACAGCCAGCGGCCGATCTTGGCGCGGTCCTCGGTCAGCCCGAGATGGACGCCGTAACGGTTGAGCAGCTTGTAGCCGTAGGTCCGGCCGACCCAGAAGCCGACGATCTCGCCGCAGATCGCCGCCAGCGTGCCGACGACGATCAGGAGCCAGATATCAATGCCATTGGTGCTGCCGGCAAAGACGCCGGCGGTGATCAATGCGGCTTCGGCAGGCAACGGAAAGCCGACGCTCTCCAGCGCGATGAACGTCGCGACCAGCCAGATGCCGTAGAGTGCGACAAACTCGGCCACGCCCCGATCTCCCCAAATCCCCGACCGTACGCAGCCACCACTCTGTGGCGGCTGTGGGGCGGACGAACGTGATCGATCCGGTAAAATCGGGGGAAAATCGGGAAAACTCCCGCCGGTGTGCCCGTGAGGCCACTGATTTTACAGCAGCTTTGACGGGCTTTTCAAAAGCAACTGCTCCGCGCAATCAAAGTGATTCGCTGGCTTTGCCTCGGGCGACGCGCAACCGATCAGGTCGGAATCACGCAAGGAACGGCTTGCCGACCATGCCGACGGTAAACTTGGAAGTCGGTATTGGTGGTGAGAAGGACGGGATCGGCGAGAATTTCGGTCATTCGCACGAGGCAAGCATCCGCGAAGCTCATCGGCACGTCCGAGTATTTCTGCATCAGCTTCAGGACTTCGTCGGCGTCTTCACCGAGATGGAGGGCGCTGACGACAGCTCGGCGACGCAGCAGCGCGGCCAGGGAAGGACCGCCGCGTTGCCCCGAGTAGGTGACATGCCTCCGACAAGGCGGCTTCGCATGTCCGCCACCGCGGGGGAAAGCGCGGGGACTTATCGACCGCCCAGAGATGATTGCGGTCGCGCCAGCTGAGCAGTCCGACCGGAAAGCCCGCGTCAACGATAACGCTTGCGGCGATGACCGGTCGCCTTCAGGTGCTTCTTCTCAGTCTTGCGCAGATCGGCGGCAGTCCACCAACCGTCCGATCAGGTCGGTGATCGCGGTCGGACGTGGTCGTCGCGTGCCGGTCGTCCGGCTCAATCGCTCGCGCACGACGTCGGACTTCGAGAGTTTGCGCGTACGCGACTCGGTGCGACATGCGGGGCTTCCGATCATGCACGAACCCGCATGCCGCTACGCTTATGCGGACTGCAAAGCTGCGGGGACTGGCGCTGCTGGGAAGACCGAACAGATTGGAGCGGAGCGATGGTGCTGCCGTCAGCCATGCGCCGGCGAAATGGCGGGTGCCGCGATCATGGGCGAATCATGCGTCAAGCACCACTGCGGGCCGAGGCCGCCCGCCCGGTCGGAGGAAGACCCGCAGAACGTCACGGGAAGAGCGCGGAAGAGCGGCCAGATATCCGCAGAAGAACCGGGAAGAGAGCCGAACAACCGGGCATCGCCACAATTTGCGGGCAGGCTCCGCCATGATGTCGCCACCGTAACGCCCCGTTAAGCAAACTCGTCCAAACTGCTTCATATCGGAACACAAGTTACGGCGAAGCGACGGGATCGTTCCCTAGTCTCCCCTAAGTAGCGATTCCCCCAAGTCGCGTTGTGTAGCGTATAGGTAGCGTACATGAGTGAGCGTGTTCTGATCGTCGATGACGATCCCGTCGCCCGCCGTCTTCTCGATAACATGGTCCGAAAATCCGGCTACGAGCCGGTTCTTGCCGAAGGCGGCGATGCCGCCGCCAAGCTGCTCACCGGCCCCGAAGCCGCGAGCATCGATGCCGTCATTCTCGACCTGGTGATGCCCGATCTCGACGGCCTTGGCGTGCTCGCCAAGATGCGCGAGACGGGCCTGAGCATTCCCGTCATCGTGCAGACCGCCCACGGCGGGATCGACAACGTCGTCAATGCGATGCGCGCGGGCGCGGCCGACTTCGTGGTCAAGCCGGTCGGCGCCGAACGGCTGCAGGTGTCGCTGCGCAATGCGCTGGCGACGCGCGCGCTCGAAAGCGAGCTCAACCGCATCAAAAGGAGCCGCTCCGGCACGCTCACCTTCAAGGACATCATCACCAAAAGTGCCCGCATGCATGGCGTGCTGCGCACCGCTGAGAAGGCCGCGGCCTCGATCATCCCGGTGCTGATCGAAGGGCAATCGGGCGTTGGCAAGGAGCTGATCGCGCGCGCCATCCACGGCGCCGGCGAGCGCCGCTCGAAGCCGTTCGTGGCGGTCAATTGCGGGGCGATCCCGGACAATCTGGTCGAGTCGATTTTGTTCGGCCACGAGAAGGGCGCGTTCACCGGCGCGACCGACCGGCACACCGGCAAGTTCGTCGAAGCCATTGGCGGAACACTGTTTTTGGACGAAGTTGGCGAGCTGCCGCTGCCCGCCCAGGTGAAGCTCCTGCGCGCCATCCAGGAGGGCGAGGTCGAGCCGGTCGGCGGCAAGAAGCCGATCAAGGTCGATGTCCGCATCATCTCGGCGACCAACCGCGACCTGATCGCCGACGTGAAGTCCGGCCGCTTTCGCGAGGACCTGTTTTACCGGCTGCACGTCTATCCGATCACCGTGCCGCCGCTCGCCGACCGGCCAGAGGACATCCCGGAACTGGCCCGGCATTTCGTGGCGCGGTTCGCCGCCGAGGAGGGCAAGCGCGTGCCGCGGATCAGCGCCGAAGCGCTCGCGCTGCTCAACGCCTGCCGCTGGCCCGGCAATGTGCGCCAGCTTGAGAATGCGGCGTTCCGCGCCGTCGTGCTGGCGGATGGCGAAGAGGTCGGTGCTGCCGAGTTTCCGCAGATCGCCGCGCAGGTCGCGGGCGGTGGTGCGGGTATGGCCGAGGCGTCCGCGCCGGCAGGCACGATGTCGCATGGGCTGGCGCCGTCGGACAGCGACATGGCCACAGCCTTCGACAAGGTCGAGACCGCCCCGGCCCTGGCCGCGCCTTATGCCAGCGTGGCGCTGCTCGATCCGGCCGGCGAGGTGCGCCCGCTCGATGACCTGGAGGCGGAGGCGATCCGCTTCGCGCTCACGCACTATCGCGGGCAGATGTCGGAGGTTGCCCGCAGGCTGCGAATCGGCCGCTCGACGCTCTACCGAAAGCTCGATGCGCTGGGCATCGCGAATGAAAAGCCGGCCGAAGATCGCGTGGCATTCGAGTGACATAGGGCGGAAAACGATCCGGACCAATTGCCGCGCGTTGTATCAAAGTAACAGCGCGCCAAAATTGGCCCCATTCACCAGCGAAGGTGGACGCCACCTGTTGCCTCGCCTGAAGAATTCAAGTCCATTCATGACGGCGGGACAGGTGGAATTCTGGGGGGACTCTCTCATGGCTGGAGGGGGCCCGAAAGATCGGGGAGCACTTCCATGAGCGGCGTCCGTTACGATCGGATACTCGCCAGCACGGCGCTGGCCTTGATTTTCGCAGCGCCGATCGGCGAGGCGCGTTCGCAGGATGTCCGCATTACGGCGCAGGTCACTGCCGTCGCTTCGGTCCCCGTGCCATCGACCGACCGCACAGCGCTGGCCGCCGATGAGATGAAGCCGGCGATCGAGGACGACAACTCCACCGCCGTCAAGCCGGCCGCGGAGACGCCGGCAGCTACCCCCAGCCCGGCAAGAGAGCAGGCCGCGAAGACGCCGGCTGAGGCGACGCCTGCCGCACCATCGGATTCCGCAGTTGCCACGGCTCCCGCGGTCGAGGTGGACCCGCTTGCTTCGCTTGATCCCGCCGACCGGCCGATCGCCGAGAAGATCCGCGACCTGCTCGGGGCGAAGTCCGACCGGATTTTTGCCACCAAGAAGGAGCGCGCGGCAGTCGAGGCGTTCTATCAGGCTCGTAACCTGGCGCCGCTGTGGTTCGACAAGGGCGTCGAGGCCGCGCGCACCGGAACGGTCGCGGCGCACTTGAGAAACGCCGATGCCGAAGGCCTCGATGCCGATGACTACAAGATCCCGAATCTTGCCAATCTTGCGGACGCCGACGCGCAGGCCGAGGCCGAGCTGAAGCTGACCCAGGTGGTGCTGACCTACGCGCGTCACGTGCAGGCCGGGCGCTTCCCGTACACCCGCGTCAGCAGCAACATCGAATTGCCGCAGGCACCGCCCGAAGCGGGAGACGTGCTGAGCAAGATTGCGGACGCCCAGGACGCCGCACGGGCCCTCGATGAATTCAGCCCGCCGCACGCGGCGTATCAGAAGCTGAAGGCGGCACTCGCTGAATTGCGGGCCAAATCTCACGGCGGCCACAAGCAAATCGCCGAAGGTCCGCTGCTCAAATTCGTCAGCAAGAACCCGATGGAAGATGCGCGCGTGCCGATGCTGCGTGAGCGTCTTGGAGTCGCGGGCGACTCGTCGGATTTGA
>JBFXEX010000091.1:0-23953 GCA_050179645.1 Xanthobacteraceae bacterium
ACGGCGCAGCGTTGGCTGTTCTTGCGTGGGCGAGTGACTTCTTTTGTGGTTGGGATCTCGAAAGACCGTGCCGCAACGCTTCACCCTCCCCTGGTGGGGGTGGGACGCGGCGGGTAGCGAGGCGGGGTGGGGTGATCGTGTCGAAAGTGTTCACCCCACCCCGGCTTGCATCTCGCGATGCTCGATGCGCGCCGACCCTCCCCCTCCAGGGGAGGGTGAACGGAGCAAGCGGCGCGGGCAAAGCCACCCGCACTTTTGAAATTGCGGATGGGTTGTTGAGCCAAGCACATGCAACGCGCTACGGTGATGACAACGCGGCGCATGCAATCAAGCTGCGCATGCAGGAGGAACAGATGGTTCAACTCTTGGACGGCGACATCAAGACCCGCGAAGTGCTCGACTGGAAGGGCGTGCACATACTGCACTATGCCGGGTCGTCGTGCTCGCAGAAGCTGCGCGTGTTCCTCAATCTCAAGGGCATTCCGTGGCAGTCGCATCTCGTCGACCTGCCGGGCAACGAGAACTTCCGGCCGTGGTTCCTCGGCATCAATCCGCGCGGCCTGGTGCCGGTGCTGGTGCACGACGGCGCCGTGCACATCGAGAGCAACGACATCATCGAACATCTGGAGCGGGCGTTTCCCGAACCACGCCTCATTCCGAAAGGGCACGAGAGCGAAGTCGCGGCGCTGCTGCGGCACGAGGACGATCTGCACCTCGACTTGCGCACGCTGAGCTTCCGCTTCGTGTTCGCGCCGCCCGGTCCGCCCAAGCCGGCCGAAGCGTTGGCAAATTATGCGGCGAGTGGCACCGGCACCGTGCGCGGCGAGGCCGATCGCCACAAGCAGGAACAGATCGACTTCTGGCAGCGCGCCGCCCGCGAAGGCTTCCCCGACGAACGGGCGCGCGCCTCCGCGCAGCGGTTTCGCGCCGAATTCGACAAGCTCGACCGCACGCTGGCCAAGCAGCCTTATCTCATGGGTGACGCGCTGAGCGTGCTCGATATCGCCTGGCTGATCTACGCGCATCGCCTCTCGCTCGCCGGCTATCCATTCGCAAGGCTGCATCCGCACGTCGATGCCTGGCGGGAGCGGCTGTCGGCACACCCGGAATTCGCCAAGGAGATCGGCATGGTGCGCCATGCCCGCGACCAGCTCGACACCATCCGCCGCTCGCAAGAGCAGGCCGGCAAGACGCTGGAGGCGGTTGCCGGGTTTTAGCCGCTCTTTGTACGACCTCAATCGACACCGTTCTCTCGGTTCGTCCCCGCAAAAGCGGGGACCCAGCGCCGCAAGCGCCGAATGTTTTGCCTGGATTCCCGCTTTCGCGGGAACGAACGGGGAGAGAGCTTGTTCAAATCGAAATGCCGCCACGTGTGGACTGCGTTCGACGAGCATCGTTCCTTCATTCTTCCCGTGTTAGAAATTTCGCGCATCGCGCATAAGAAAAACCGGACCACTCATGCGAATCTTTGAATGCCAGAATTGCAGCCAGCCGCTCTATTTCGAGAATACCGGTTGCGCAAGCTGCGGGCTGAAGCTCGGCTATCTGCCGGAGCAGGAGACCATGACCGCGCTCAGAGAGAGCGACGGCAGATGGCTCGCACTGGCGGAACCCGAGGGACGCTATCGTCATTGTAACAACGCCGTCCATGAGGCCTGCAACTGGCTGGTGCCGGCCGACCAGCCCGCACAGTTCTGCGTCGCCTGCCGCCATAACCGCACCATCCCGGACCTGTCGGTGCCGGACAATCTGCAGCATTGGCGCAAGATCGAAGCCGCCAAGCGCCGGCTGTTCTATACGCTGCTGAAGTTCAAGCTGCCGCTCGCCACCAAGGAAGAAGAGCCCGACGCGCTGGCGTTCGATTTCATCGCCGACCAGACCGGCCCGCAGGGCCATATCCCGGTGTTGACCGGCCATGAGGACGGCCTGATCACCATCAACATTGCCGAAGCCGACGACCCCGAGCGTGAACGCCGCCGCAGCCAGATGGGCGAGCCCTACCGCACGTTGCTCGGTCACTTCCGTCACGAGATCGCGCACTACTACTGGGACCGCCTGGTGGCGCAGTCGGCGAGCCTCGAAGAATTTCGCGCCGTGTTCGGCGACGAGCAGCAAGACTATGGCCAGGCGCTGCAGCAGCACTATGCCAACGGTCCGCCGCCGGACTGGCCGGAGCGCTTCGTGTCGTCCTATGCGAGTTCGCACCCGTGGGAGGATTTCGCCGAGACCTGGGCGCACTACCTGCACATGATCGACACGCTGGAGACGGCGAGCGCATTCGGCCTCAGCATGCGGCCCAAGGTCGGCAACGGCGAGATGGCCACCAAGCTCGATTTCGATCCCCATGGCGCCGATATGACCAGGATCATCGACGCCTGGCTGCCGCTCACCTATGCGATGAACTCGATCAACCGCAGTATGGGCTTGCAGGACCTCTATCCGTTCGTCCTGAAGCCGCCTGTCATCGACAAGCTTGCCTTCATTCACCGGCTCACCCATCCGAAGGCGGGGGCGTCCGTGCAGGAAACGGCGCGCGAAGCGCTGCGCGCGATTGCGGCGTCGCTCCGCCGCAACATCGGGCTCCCTGCCTGAGCAATCGGGGCTGGGCGCGACCGCGGGTCGTGTGCCCCTTGGAATCGGTGGTCGGGGAATTGCCGGCCCGGAACTTGCCCGGCCCGGAATTTGCCCGGCCCGGAATTTGCCCGGCCCGGAATTTGCAAGGCGATCAGGCGGGTATTGGGCGTCCGCCGTCCCGCAGATAAGGTCGGCGGCGACAAGCAACCAACTGGGGTTCCATGACGATCCGCGCCGGTCTGCATCACGTCACCCGCTACAGCTACGACCGGCCGGTTGGGCTCGGGCCCCACGTAGTACGGCTGCGTCCGGCGCCCCATTGCCGCACGCGGGTGCCGAGCTATTCGATCAAGGTCACACCCGAGCAGCACTTCATCAACTGGCAGCAGGATGCGCACGGCAACTGGATCGCCCGCTACGTCTTTCCCGAGAAGGCCACCGAGTTCTCCGTCACGGTCGATTTTCTCGCTGATCTCGAAGTGTTCAATCCGTTCGACTTTTTCGTCGAGCCCTATGCCGAGACGTTTCCGTTCAGCTACGACGCCGAACTGCGCGACGACCTCGCGCCCTATCTGACGCTGGAGCCGGCGGGGCCGCAGCTCGCCGCGTATCTCGCGTTGATCCCGCGTACCTCGCGCAATACCGTCGATTTTCTTGTCGAACTAAACCAAAGCCTGCAGCAGCAGATCCGCTACCTGATCCGGCTGGAGCCCGGAGTTCAGACGGCGGAAGAGACGCTGACCAACAAATCCGGATCGTGCCGGGACACCGCCTGGCTGCTCGTGCAGGTGCTGCGACAGCTCGGGCTCGCGGCGCGCTTCGTCTCCGGTTATCTGATCCAGCTCAAGCCGGATTTGACGTCGATTGATGGCCCGGTGGGTGCCACGCACGATTTTACCGACCTGCACGCCTGGACTGAGGTCTATCTGCCTGGCGCCGGCTGGATCGGGCTCGACCCGACCTCCGGCCTGCTGTGCGGGGAAGGGCACCTGCCGGTGGCGGCCACGCCGCATTACCGCACGGCCGCGCCGATCACCGGTGCGGTCGAGTCCGCCAAGGTCGAGTTCTCGTTCGAGATGAGTGTGGTGCGGATTGGCGAAAAGCCGCGCGTCACGTTGCCGTTCTCGGATGAGGCCTGGACCGCGCTCGATGCGCTGGGCAACAAGGTCGACGCCGATCTGGTCGCGCAGGATGTCCGTCTCACCATGGGCGGGGAGCCGACCTTCGTCTCAATCGACGACTATCAATCGGCGGAATGGAACACGGCCGCGCACGGGCCGACCAAGCGCATCCGCGCCGACGAACTGATCCGGCGGCTGCGCACGCGCTTTGCGCCCGGCGGCATGCTGCATTACGGCGAGGGCAAGTGGTACCCGGGCGAGGAACTGCCGCGCTGGGCGTTCTCGCTGCTGTGGCGCACCGACGGCATGCCGGTCTGGCGCAACGATGCCTTGGAGGTGAGCGAGCGCGGCGGCGGTCGCTCGCCGGCCGACGGCGATGCGCATCGCTTTGCGGGCGCCGTTGCCGCCCAACTCGGACTCGATCCGGAATTCGTGCAACCGGCGTTCGAAGACCCGCTCGACCTTATGCTGAAGCAGGGCGAGATTCCCGATAACGTCGATCCGGAGAATCCGCAGATCGACGATCCGGTGGAGCGCACGCGGATCGTGCGGCTGTTCGAGCGCCGTCTCGGCGTGCCCAGGGGCTTCGTGCTGCCCGTGCAGCGCTGGACCGCGAAATCCAATCCTGGCTGGTTGAGCGAGGTTTGGCGGACGCGTCGCGGGCGGCTCTACCTGACGCCGGGCGATTCCCCGATGGGCTTGAGGCTGCCATTGAACTCGCTGCCGCGTGTGGCGCCGCCGAGCTATCCATTCGTACTCCCTGCCGATCCCCTGATTCCACGAAGCTCGCTGCCCGAGCGCCGTGCCAGGCCTGCGACCTTCACCCAGCAGGACCTGCAGGGCGTGACGTTGGTGCCGCAGGCGAACGTTGTGCCCTTCGGACCGCCGGGCCGCGCCGACATGCCGGTACGGACCGCGCTCGTAATCGAGGAGCGCGGCGGACGGCTGTGCGTCTTCATGCCGCCGACCGAGCGGCTCGAGGACTATCTGGAAATACTGGAGGCCATCGAAGCCACCGCTGAAGAACTCTGTCTGCCGGTGCAGATCGAAGGCTACATGCCGCCGCCGGATCCGCGCCTGAACGTCATCAAGGTCACGCCCGATCCCGGCGTGATCGAAGTCAACATTCATCCGGCGACGTCCTGGCGCGAGGCGGTAGACATCACGCAAGGCATCTACGACGATGCCCACCACACCCGGCTCGGCACCGACAAGTTCATGATCGACGGGCGGCATACCGGCACCGGCGGCGGCAATCACATCGTGCTGGGTGGCGCGAACGCGGCCGATAGCCCATTCTTGCGACGCCCCGATCTGCTCAAGAGCCTGCTGCTCTACTGGCAGCGCCGGCCGTCGCTGTCCTACCTGTTCTCCGGCCTGTTCATCGGCCCGACCAGCCAGGCGCCGCGCATGGACGAGGCGCGGCAGGACCTGCTTTATGAGCTTGAAATTGCGCTCGCTGCCGTGCCGCCGCCCGGAAAAGGCGAGGCCCCTCCGCCGTGGCTGGTCGATCGGTTGTTCCGTAATCTTCTCGTCGACGTCACCGGCAACACCCATCGCGCCGAGATCTGTATTGACAAGCTCTACTCGCCCGACGGGCCGACGGGGCGGCTCGGCTTGGTCGAATTCCGGTCGTTCGAAATGCCGCCGGACGCACGCATGTCATTGGCGCAGCAGCTCCTGCTGCGCGCGCTGATCGCGTGGTTCTGGCGCAAGCCGCTTGACGGCAAGCCGGTGCGCTGGGGCACCGCGTTGCACGACCGCTTCATGCTGGAGCATTTCGTCTGGCAGGATTTCCTCGAGGTGTTGGAAGACCTGCGGCGTGAAGGTTACGCCTTCGATCCGGTCTGGTTTGCGGCGCAGCGCGAATTCCGCTTTCCGCTCTACGGTGCGGTCGAGCGCAGCGGGGTCCGTCTCGAGGTCAGGCACGCGCTGGAGCCCTGGTACGTGATGGGTGAGGAGGGTACCGTGGGGGGCACGGTCCGATTCGTCGATTCGTCGCTCGAACGTCTGCAGGTGAAGGTGGAAGGACTGAACGCAAGCCGCCACATCGTGACCTGTAACGGCCGCCGGTTGCCGCTGGTCTCGACCGGCCGGCCCGGTGAGTTCGTCGCCGGCGTACGGTTCAAGGCATGGAAGCTGCCGTCCGGGCTCCATCCGAATATTGACGCACACGCACCGTTGACCTTCGACGTGGTCGATAGCTGGAGCCGACGCTCGCTCGGCGGCTGTGTCTATCACGTGGCGCATCCGGGCGGCCGCAACTATGAGACCTTCCCGGTCAATTCCTACGAAGCGGAGGCCCGACGGCGGACGCGGTTCGAGGACCTTGGCCACACCCCAGGCCTCATGGCTCAGCTTCCACCGGAAGAGCGATCGATCGAATATCCGACGACGCTCGATCTGCGGCGGGCGGTCGAACCGCAGTAGGCGATAATGTCAGCTCATCTCGACAGCGCGCCTGACGAGCTCAGCGACATCGAGCAACTGCTGGCGGGCTATCGGCCGCTTCCCGGCACGATCGACGAGATGATGGACACGCAGGGGCGGCCGCGCGCGCATTGGCGGCCGTTGCTGGCCATGCTCGGCGCGTTCGGCCCCGAGGAGATCACCCGCCGCTTCGCCGCCGTCGACCGCTACCTGCGCGACTCCGGTGTGTTTTACCGCGTCTACGAGGACCCGGCGGGCGCCGAGCGGCCGTGGCCGTTCAGCCACGTGCCGCTGCTGATCGACCATGCCGAATGGACCGCGCTTAAAGCGGGCCTCGTGCAGCGGGCCGAGGTGATGGAGGCAGTGCTCGCCGACATCTATGGCGATGCGACTCTCGTTCGCGAGGGACGGCTGCCCGCCGCGCTGATTGCCGGCAATCCGGAGTTTCTCCGCCCGTTGGTCGGGGTCGCGCCGCCCGGCGGCGCATACCTGCGGACCTACGCGGTCGATGTCGGGCGCGGCGCGGACGGCCGCTGGTGGGTGCTTGGCGACCGGACCCAGGCGCCCTCCGGCGCCGGCTATACCCTGGAAAACCGGCTGGCGCTGTCGCGCGCCATCCCGGATGTCTATCGCGGCGCCAAGGTCGAGCGGCTTGCGCCATACTTCAAGGGGCTGCAGGCCGATCTGTCGACCTTCAGCCGCCGCGACGACTCGCCGGTCTGCCTGTTGACGCCCGGCCCGATGAACGAAACCTATTTCGAGCACGCCTATTTGGCGCGCTATCTCGGCATGCTGCTGGTCGAGGGCGAGGACCTGACGGTGCGCGACGACGGCGTGTTCATCCGCACCGTCTCCGGGCTCAAGCGAGCTGAGGTTCTGCTGCGGCGACTCGATTCCGATTTCGCCGATCCGCTGGAACTCAACGCCGCGTCCCGGCTCGGGGTCAGCGGCCTCGTCCAGGCGGTGCGCGACGGCAAGGTCGTCATCGCCAATGCACTTGGGACCGGTGTCGCCGAAGCGCGCGCGCTGCTCGCCTTCCTGCCGGCGCTGGCGCCGGCTGTGGCGGGCGCGGACCTGATCCTCCCCAACGTCGCGACCTGGTGGCTCGGCCAGTCCGACGTTCGCGACGAGATGATCGACCGCCTCGACTCCATGGTGATCGCGCCGGCGTTCGGCGACCACCTCGCCGACGCGGTCGGCGAAGGCACGCTCGGTGAGCAACTCGACGAAGACCGCCGCAAGCGCATCGTGCGCGCGATCTCCGACCGCGGCGTGGATTTCGTTGTGCAGGAAGCCGTGACCTTGTCGACCATGCCGACTTGGCATGACGGCCGGCTTGAGCCGCGTCCCTTCATCCTGCGGCTATTCCTCTCGCGGACCGGAGATAAATGGTCGGTGATGCCCGGCGGCTTCGTGCGCATCGCCGACAACGCCGACGCGCGCGCCGTCAGCCTGCAGCGTGGCGGCAAGACCGCCGATGCTTGGGTGCTCTCCGAAGGGCCGGTGGTGGAGACGACGTTGCTGCCGACCCCCGAGCACATTTCCATCCGGCGTGCCGCCGGCGTGCTGCCGAGCCGCGCCGCCGACAACCTGTTCTGGGTCGGGCGCTACGTCGAGCGCGCCGAGGCGACGCTGCGGCTGGTGCGCGCTCTGCTCTATCGGATGACCGACTCCGACGACGGCGCGGTCAGCCTGATCGGGCGCATCGTTGAT
The DNA here is from genome assembly GCA_050179645.1 of Xanthobacteraceae bacterium. Lineage (GTDB taxonomy): Bacteria > Pseudomonadota > Alphaproteobacteria > Rhizobiales > Xanthobacteraceae > VAZQ01. Next base: position 7,839 of record JBFXEX010000091.1, read on the forward strand.
CTGCTGGAAGCGTGGAGCGCGAGTTCCAGTGACATTCCCGGCAGCAAGGCGAGCCTGGTGGCGCGTGCGGCGCTGCGGGGTGACTTCGAAGGTTCATTGCCCAATCTGGTACGGGCTGCGCATGCGGCGGCATCTGTGATCCGCGACCGGTTTTCGCCCGATGCCTGGCGCGCGCTCAACGATCTGGTCGCGGTCATTGTCGCGCGGCTGCCGACCGGCCCCTCGGAAGACTTGATGCTGGAGCGCGTCGAGCGGGCGCTTCGGATCATCTCCTCGTTCTCCGGCCTGGCAAGAGAAAACATGACGAGGCTGGCCGGCTGGCGGTTTCTCGAGCTCGGCCGCCGGATCGAGCGAGCAGTCGAGACCTGCCGCTTCATCCAGCAGTTCGCTGCCACGCCCGGGCCGGATGCTGCGCTCGATGTCCTGCTCGAATTGTGTGACAGCCAGATCACTTACCGGCAGCGCTACATCATGATCGCGGCGCGCGCCCCGGTGATCGACCTGGTCATGCTCGATCCGAGCAACCCGCGCTCGGTCGCGCATCAGTTCGACTGCATTGTGGAGCACCTCGCGGCCCTGCCGAAGCATGCGCCCGACGGCCGGTTGTCGCGGCCGCAGCAGATCGCGGCGGCTGCCGCCACTGCGCTACACACCACTGATGCTGCCGAGGTCGACGAGGCGATGGTCCTGCGAATCGAGGAGGCCGCGATGAGCCTGTCGGATTCGATCGCCGCGGTCTATCTCAGCTACAATGAGCGATCGGGGCCGCAATGGGAGGCGCTGGCGTGATCTACGATCTGCGCCAGACCACGGTCTACGCTTATGCCTCGCCGGTCGCCTATGCACATCATCTGCTGCGGCTCACGCCGATCAACCGCATGCGCCAGCGGGTACATGCAGCCGCGCTGGAGGTCGAGCCGGTGCCGGCGGAACGCCGCGAGGGGCGTGATTTCTTCGGCAATCATCTCACCTGGATCAGGCTCGACCGTCCGCACGACGAGCTTGTCATCAAGCTGATGGCACGAGTCACGGTCGAGCACTTTTCGGCCGCCGATGTGGGCCCGACACCGCGCTGGCATGACGTGCGCGACGCGGCCTTCGCGATCAACGACATCAGTCCGCAATCGCCGGCGCACTACCTGTTTGCCAGCCCTCAGGTTTCGCTCGATCCGGAGATCCGCGACTATGCACGCGAAAGCTTTCCGCCGGACCGGCCGGTGCTCGACGGCGCGATCGAGTTGATGCAGCGCATGAAGGCCGATTTCGTCTACGAGATCGGCGTCACCACCGTGACCACCACGCCGCCGATGTCGTTCGCGCTGCGCCGCGGCGTCTGCCAGGACTTCGCCCACATCATGATTTCGGGGTTGCGCGGCCTGGGCTTGCCGGCGGCCTATGTCAGCGGCTATCTGCGCACCGCGCAGCCGGGCAGCGCCGAGCAACTCGTCGGCGCCGATGCCATGCATGCCTGGGTGCTGGTGTGGTGCGGCCCGGAGGCGGGCTGGTGCGGACTCGATCCGACCAATTCGGTGGTCGCCGGCGAAGATCACATCGTCCTGGCGGTCGGCCGTGACTATACCGATGTCGCACCGATCGACGGTGTGGTGGTTGCGTCCGGCGGCCAGCGCCTGGGCGTCGCGGTCAGCGTTACGCCGGTCGCGGCGTAAGTTACCCGCCGAGCTTGCTGCGCCAGTCGGCCGTGGTGGCGCGCGCGATCGTTCCGGCGACGTCGATCTTGTCCTCGCCCGGCACGCGAATGCGCTTAAACACCATCTCGGCGGCGTCGACCGGCTTGGTCGCGTCGATGCCCATCTTGGCGCCGACGCCGTCGCGGTTGGAAGGATCGAGCTTCGAGCCCTGGCTCTCCGGCACGATCAGCAGGTCGCGGTCGGCCTGGAAGCGCGTCGCTACCGCCCATTCGACCTCGGTCGGGTTGTGGATGTCGACGTCGTCGTCGACCACGATGACGTGCTTGAGATCGAAGGAGCCCGCAAACGCGCCCATGATGACATTCTTGGCCTGGCCCTCCTGCGTCTTCTTGAGCTTGACGAACAGGTGGTAGCGCATGACGCCGCCCGGCGAGAGATGCACGTCGAGCACGTTCGGGAAACTGCGGCGCAGATGCGTCAGCAGCGTCGCTTCCTTCGGGATAGCGCCGAGCAACTGATGGTCGAGCCCGCCGCCGACGATGGTGTGGAAGATCGCGTCCTTGCGGTGGGTGACCGCGACGACTTCCATCACTTCGCGATTGGCGCGCGGTCCGTAATATTGCGGAAACTCGCCGAACGGCCCCTCGGGCTCGCGCACGCCTGGCAAGATGCGGCCCTCGATGACGATCTCCGCCTCGGCCGGGACGCGGACCTCGCTCGTCACGCACTTGACCACGGGAAGCGGCCGACCCTGGAGCGCGCCCGCGATCTCCAACTCGTCGTGGTCGAGCGGCACGATCGCCTGTGAGGCGAGGAGCGTGAGTGGATCGACGCCGACGACGATCGCCACGTCGAGGGAATTTCCCGCTTCTTCGGCCATCTGCAGGTACGCATGGGTATGACGCGGCAGCAGCAGCACGCCGATGCGGTTGGGCCCGGTCACCTGGCAGCGATGGATGGTGACGTTCTGCTTGCCGGTCTTCGGGTTGCGCGCGATCATCAGGCCGGCGCTGATATAAGGCCCGCCGTCGTGCTCGTTGTGCGTCGGCACTGGAAGCTGCTTCAGGAGATCGACTTGGCGGTGGACGATCTCCTGCACGGGGGCATCGCTGACCTCCTGCGATGGCAGCGGATTGGACGCGGCCTCCTGGAAGCGGGCGAGCAATTCATGCGGTTCGACGCCCATCGCTTCGGCCATCCAGCCGCGGTTTGACGTCAGGCCCGACACGACCGGGATCGCGTGCCCGCTGGGCTTGGGAAAGAGCGTCGCCCGTACGCCGTCGAGCCGCTTGGCGTAGGCCGCGACCTCGAACCGCAGGTCCGCGTTCGGCTTGATGACGGCAAGCCGGTCGCGGGCCGCAAGATGGTCGAGCCAATCGCGGAGCGCCCGGACCGGTTGCGGTCGGTTGTCACCATGTGCCGAAGGCGACGAGGTCTTTGCTTGTGGTTGCGTCAGTGTGTTCACGATTGCCGGGACCCGTTATTTGTCGACATCTAGCACCCGCTGTGGAGCAAGGCCAACCGCGGGATTTCGGCGCTCGGCCGCCACTCTTGCCGCGGCCGCGATTTGGATGAATATGGCGCGATGTTTGGCCTGTGCCCCCGCATGCGGTCCTGATGTTGGACCTCGGAACCAGCTTCCTGGCGAGCGTCGCCCGCGACCCGGCGGCGCTTGCGATGGTCGACGGCGATCTGCGGCTGACCTACCGGCAGTGGTACGGGCGGATTTCCGCACTCGTCGGAGCCTTCGACGATATCGGCCTGCGGCCGGGCGACCATCTGGTGACGTTGCTGCAGAATCGCTGGGAGGCCGCGACCATCCATTGGGCCTGCCAGTTCGCCGGCATTATTATCACGCCCCTCAACTGGCGCTCGACCGCCGATGAACTCGAATTTTGCGTCGGCAATGCCGAGGCGAGGGCGGTGGTGTACGAGGAGGTCGCCGCCGAGGCGGTGCGCAATTCGCCCACCGCGCAGGCCTGCCGGCGCATCGTCGTTGGGGAGGCGCAGCAGGGCGAGATCGCGTTCGACGCCATGCTGGCCACCGCCGCCGGCGATGCCGCGCCGCGGGCCACGGCCGACGCTTGGTCGGTGATGCTTTATACGTCCGGCACCACGGCCCGGCCCAAGGGCGTGCCGCGCCGCCAGCGCGCCGAACGCGCGGCGGCGCTGGCGCATGTGGCGCAGAACCTCTACCGCACCGGTGAGCGCACGCTCGGCGTCATGCCGCTCTATCACACCATGGGGGTGCGCTCGCTGCTCGCGATGTCGCTGGTCGGCGGCGCCTTCGTCTGTCTGCCGCGCTTCGACGTCGTCCGGGCCCTGCAACTGATCGCCGCCGAGCGCATCAGCAATCTCTACCTGGTGCCGACGCTCTACCACGACCTGCTGCATCATCCGCGCTTCAAGGAATTCGATATCGGTTCGGTGCGCAAGCTCGGCTTCGCCGGCGCGTCGATGACCGACGGCCTGCTCAAGCAACTGACCGCCGCGTTCGAACCTGAGCTGTTCGTCAACCACTATGGCTCGTCGGAGATCTACACCTTCACCATTGACCAGAAGGCGCCGGCAAAGCCCGGCTCGGCCGGCCGCGCCGGCATCAACCAGATGGTCCGTGTCGTCCGCCTCGGCGCCGCGTCGCCGGAGGAGATCGCGCCGCCGGGTGAGGAGGGCGAGATCATCGCGCTGCTTGCCGGGGACGAATCGTTCGAAGGTTACTGGCGGCGTCCCGATGCCGACGCCAAGGCGCTGCGCGAGGGCTGGTACTTCACCGGCGATACCGGCTATTTCGATGCCGACGGCGACCTGTTCGTGACCGGCAGGGTCGACGACATGATCATTACCGGCGGCGAGAACGTGTCGCCGGTCGAGATCGAGAGCTGTCTGTCGCTGCACCAGGCCGTGTCGGAGGTGGCGGTGGTCGGCCTGCCGGACGAGCGCTGGGGCAAGATCGTCGCCGCCTTCATCAAGCGCAAGGGCGCGGTTTCACAGGAAGAGCTTGACCAGTATTGCCGTAGCTCGGGTCTCGCCGGCTTCAAGCGGCCACGGCGTTATGTCTTCGTCGACGCTATTCCGAAATCGCCGGTCGGCAAGCTCTTGCGCCGCATGCTGGTAGCGGGCGAATACGAACCGGAAAAGACAAGCAGCAAGGAAGTGAATGCATGAGTTCGGAGTCCATGACGTTTTCCGATCCGCGGCTCGCCGCGCTCGACGGTTTCCGCGTCGAAATCGATACGGCGCGAGAGCGCGCCGACGTCATTCTTGACCGGCCGCCGTTCAACATCGTCTCCATGCCGCAGCGCGACCAACTCCGTCTGGTCTTCGAGGTGCTGGACGACGATGCGCGGGTGCGCGTCATCGTGCTGCGGGCCGTCGGCGAGCATTTTTCCAGCGGCGGCAACATCAAGGGCTTCATGGCGGCCACACCCGAGACCGTTTCAAAGCTGGCCTGGAACATCGCCGCGCCGGCGCGCTGCGCCAAGCCGGTGATCGCCGCCAACCGCGGCTACTGCTTCGGGGTCGGCTTCGAACTATCGCTCGCCTGCGACTTTCGCATCGTCTCGGAGACCGGATTCTACGCGTTGCCCGAGCAGCGGCTCGGCCAAATCCCGGGTTCCGGCGGCTCGGCGCGGTTGCAGAAGATCGTCGGCATCACCCGTACCAAGGACATCGTGATGCGCTCTCGGCGCATTGCAGCCAAGCAGGCCTACGATTGGGGGATCGCGACCGAGTGCGTACCGGACGATAAATTGGAGGCAGCGACTGACGCGCTGGTAGACGAGTTGCGCACATTTTCACCACTCGCCCAGCGCACGGCCAAGAAGCTTCTCAACGATACCGAAGATGCTATGCTTTCGACCGCCATCGAGCTCGAAGGGCACTGCTACAGCAGGTTGCGACAATCTGACGACTTCCGCGAGGGGGTCGAGGCGTTCCATGCCAAGCGAGCGGCGAAGTTCAAGGGGTTGTGAGCTTCGGGCTCGTGACGATTAACCGTAAAGGACAAGATTCATGAAGATGACTGCTATGCGAATGGTGCTGGGCGCGGCGCTCGGATTGAGCGGCCTCTCCGGCATTCAGGTCGCCGCTGCGCAAGAATATCCGACTCGGCCCATCACCTACATTCTCCCCTTTGCCGGCGGCAGCGCCAGCGACGTCGTCAGCCGCATCATGCTGGACAAGATGTCGAAATCGCTGGGACAGCCCATTATTGTCGAAAACCGGCCGGGCGCCGGCGGGAATATCGGCACGGCGATCGGCGCGAAGGCCAAGCCCGACGGCTACACGCTGATCGGCGGCGGCTCTGGTCCGATTGCGGCCAACGCGACGCTCTACAAGAACCTCGGCTATGACCCGCTCAAGGATCTTGAGATCATCTCGCCGTTCGCGGGCTTCACCATCGTGGTTGTCGCCAGCAAGAACCTTCCGGTGAAGTCGCTCAAGGAACTGGTGGATTACGCCAAGGCCAACCCCGGCAAGCTCAATTACGGCACGGTCGGCATCGGCAGCTCGCAGCACCTGGCGGGCGAGTATTTCAGCCAGGTCACCGGCGTGAAGATCGGCCACGTGCCTTATCGCAATATCGCGCAGTACGGCCCGGACCTCATCGCCGGTATCGTGCCGCTCGGCTTCCAGTGGTATCCGAACGTCGCCGGTCCGATCGGCACCGGTGGTGCCGTTCCGCTGGCCGTAGCGGGCGACAAGCGCGTGGCGGCGCTGCCCGACACGCCGACCACCACGGAAGCGGGTCTTCCCGAATTCAAGGTGGCCGGCTGGTTCGCGATGGCGGCGCCGGCCGGGACGCCGAGGCCGATTCTCGAAAAGCTCAACAAGGCATTGACGGCGGCGCTCGAAGATCCCGCCGTGAAGGCGGCGTTCGCAAAGGCCGGCGCCGAGACCATCGGGCTCCCACTCGACGCGGCGAAGAAGTTTCACGCCGCCGAGGTCAAGAAGTACGCCGACATCATCACCAAGGCCGGTATTCCGAAGATCGACTAATCGCGGCTTACCGGAACCGGCATGGGCCACATCGGATAGCGACGGGCGAGAGTGACCATTCCGGAACGTGTTCTCATCGCCGGTGCCGGCCCAGTGGGGCTCGTCGCGGCGGCCAATCTGGTCCGCCGCGGCATTCCGGTGACGGTGTTTGAGGCTGGGCCGACGCTGAGCGAGGAATCGCGGGCGTCGACCTTCCACCCGCCCACTCTCGACATGCTGCAGACGCTGGGCGCCGCCGAGCCGTTGCAGCAGCAGGGGCTCGTTGCGCCGCAATTCCAATACCGCACCAGGCGCGACGGCCTGCTGGCTGAATTCGACTTCGGGCTGATCGCCGACGTCACCGGCTTTCCCTACCGGGTGCAGTGCGAGCAGTCGAAACTCACCCGCATTCTTTACGAGCGGCTACGCACCCATCCGGACTTCGCGCTTGAATTCGATTCCGAAGTCAAAGGCGTCGAGCAAGGTCCGAACGGCGTCGACGTCATGATCGCGCGCGACGGCCGGGTGGAGACAAGGTCCGGCCGCTGGCTGATCGGCGCCGACGGCGCGGGCAGCGACGTCCGCCGCTCGCTCGGCATTGAGTTCGAGGGCTTCACCTGGCCGGAACGCTTTCTGGTCGTGAGCACGCCTTTCGATTTCCAGACCGTGATCCCGGACGTTGCCAAGGTCAGCTATGTGGCCGACCCGGAGCGCTGGCATTTCCTGCTGCATATCCCCGGGCTCTGCCGCGTCATGTTTCCCGTCAAGGCGGAGGAGAGCGACGAACTCGCCCTCTCTTCAGAATTCGCCCAAACCCTCATGGCCGGTGTCGTTCCGGGCGTGCACGGCTACGAGATCGCGCATGTCACGCTCTACCGCGTGCACCAACGGGTCGCGAAGACGTTCCGGCAAGGACGGGCGTTCCTTGCCGGCGACGCCGCGCATATCAACAATCCGCTCGGTGGCATGGGCATGAACGGCGGCATCCACGACGCCATCAACCTGACCGAGCGTCTCGCCACGGTTTGGAATGACGGCCTGCCGGAGAGCGAACTCGATCGCTACGATCTCCAGCGCCGGCTCGCGACGCTCGAATCCATCCAGACGCAGACCATCCAGAACAAGCGCAACCTGGAAACCGCGAGTGATGAATTCCGGCAGAACATGAAAGAGGTTATGGCGGATCGCGAACGCAGCCGCGATTATCTGCTCAAGGTCTCGATGATCGCCAGCCTGCGTCGCGCCGCCGAACTTGGATAGTCCTCCGCGATTTCAGGCCGCGCTGCGTTGCTCGCTTGTGGACGTGCAGGCAAAGCGGATCTGTTCGACGTGCCGGTGGTCGGTGCCGCAGCAGCCGCCGAGAACGTTCAGCTGCGGCATCCGCTTCCTCAGGTCGCGGTATTGCCGCCCCAGTGCCACCGGGTCGCCCGCATCGAGATCTGCGGCGGCATCGAGTTCCGCGTGGCTGCGGGTCGACGCATTGGCGCGCAGTCCGCGCAGCCGCTTGACCCATGGCTCGCCATCGGCGAGCGCATCCTGAAAGTGCGTCGGGTGCGCGCAGTTGAGCATGTAATAGGCGGGCGCCTGCTCGGTCGCCGCGTCTGTCGCGATGATGGCGTCCTTCAGGGTCTGTCCGGTCGGCAGCCTACCGTCGGTTTCAACGGTGAACGACAGCACCACGGGCATGCCGGCTGCCTTCGCGGCGCGCGCGATCCCGATCGCCTCGTTCACATAGTTGAGCGTGAAGGCGCTGATGAAATCGGCTGCGGTGTCACGGAACACCTGCGCCTGCTCGGCGTGATAGGCATGCGCCTCCTCGGCGCTCATCATGGCGTCGGGCCTGTAGCCGTCACCGCGCGGCCCGATGTTGCCGGAAATGACGATCGGCGAATCGGGCGTCTCGTGCGTATCGCGCAACTGCGCCATCAGCGCGATGGCGCGGCGATTGGCATCGGCCAGCGCCTCCCGGCTGTAGCCGAGCTTTGCCGCCCAATCCGGATTGGCGCGCCACGTCGGGCTCTCGAGCACGAAACCGAGGTTTCCCGTGCGCGCCATCGCGATGAAGCGCTCGTAGTAGCGCCGGACCTGCGCGAGGCCGTCGTCGGTCTTCATGAGATCGAACGCCGCGAAGTGGGGGAGGTCCGTTCCCTCATGGAAGATCAAAAAGGTTTCCATGCCGGCGTCGGTCAGGAACAGCTTGTCCGACAGCTGCGGCAAACGCGTGCGATATTTGGCCATAGCGGCATTTCTCCAGATCAACTGCGGGAATAGCGGCGCCCGAAGCGGCACCGTGCGAATGCCGGCAATCTACTCAGCGCAGCGCCGGCGACTAGAACACTCGTAGGCGGGTTCTGGTCACGGAAATTTCAGAAGCGGTCTCAAGCATTTGCGCCCACCACCGCGATGCGGCGGGGCATGCGGACGATTTCCGATCAGGTCAACTGTACTCATGGTACAGTAACGTCATGCTCGAAACTTCCCCTCGCAAAGGCCCCGATACCCGCGACCGTATCCTCGAGGTCGCCGAGGCGGCCGTATTGGCCAAGGGATTTGCATCCACTTCGATCGAGGAGATCATCGCTGCGGTCGGGATCACCAAGAGCGGCTTCTTCTACCATTTCAAGGACAAGGGCGCGCTCGCCAAGGGCTTGATGCTGCGCTACCTCGCGCACGACAAGCAGGTGCTGGACGACCTGTTCGCCCGCGGCGACGAACTCAACGAGGACCCGCTGCATGGGTTTCTGGTCGGACTGAAGCTGTTTGCCGAAATGATGGCGAACCTGCCGGAGGCGCATCCCGGCTGTCTTGCGGCATCCTTCTGCTACCAGGATCAGCTGTTCAACCGCGAAATCCGCGAGCTCAACGCCGGTAGCGTTCTGGCGTGGCGGGGCCGCTTCCGCGAACGATTCGATGTGATCGCGCGGCGCTATCCGCCACGCGGGGAGGTCGATCTCGATGCGCTGGCTGACATGGCGGCAACGCTGGTCGAGGGCGGCCTGATTTTGGGCCGGCTGCTGCAGGACGTCACCATCCTGCCACGGCAGGTCCTGCTTTATCGCGACTTCGTGCGGTCAATCTTTCTGCCCGCGTAGCGGTAACGAAAGATCACTTCGCCGCTCCAATAGACCGTCAGCCGTGACCGAAACGGCTCGGCAAGGCGACCATCCGGCTTGAACCAATTCCACGGTCCGCGCGTTGAGTGCTATCGGGCCTTCCGCTCACGACCTCGTGACGTGCGACGGTGCGACTTGTGAACTGGGGTTCGGCGATGCCCGTCTACCTTGACGGTTCCATGAGTTCGACGGGCCGGGTGACGGGGTAGAGAGCGGACGCATGCAGCAGCATTCGGATCAGCAGACGGCAGATCCGGCGATCTGCGGGATCGCCGTCATGGCCAAAGCGTCCGCCCCGGGTCGTGCCAAGACCCGGCTGGTGCCGCCGCTGACCTTCGAAGAGGCTGCCGACTTCAACACTACCTTTCTGAAGGATGTCGCTCACAACATCGATTTAGCCGCGGAGATGCGGTCGATCGGGGGCTACATGGCGTTTGGCCCGCCCGGCTCGAATGCCTTTTTTGAAGGCATTCTTCCGCCGTCGATTGGCTTGCTCGACTGCTGGTACCCGGACTTCGGCGACTGCCTGTTCAGCGCTATCCGGCAGCTTCTCGGCCGAGGCCACACCGGTGCCGTCGTGCTCAATTCCGATAGTCCGACGCTACCGACGTCGCTCCTGGTAGAAACCGCCGACGTCCTGGCGCGGCCGGGCGATCGGGCCGTACTCGGCCCGTCGACTGACGGCGGATACTACCTGCTCGGCCTCAAGGCGCCGCACCGCCGTCTGTTCGAAGAGGTGACCTGGAGCACCGAGCACGTGGCGCGGCAGACACTGGAGCGGGCCGTCGAGATCGGTCTCGACGTGCATGTGCTGCCGGCCTGGTACGACGTCGACGATTCCGAGGCGTTGCGCATGCTGCGCGCCGAACTGTACGACGGCTGGTCGTTCGCGCCGCGGCTCAATGCGCACCGGGCGATGCATTCCGAAAAGCTGATGCGCACGCTGCTGTCTCACAGCGACCTCGCGCGCCGGCTTGACGGCGCGGTGGCGCCGCGGCTGGTGAATGCGGCCGAGTAACCGCCGAAAAGGAAGGAAAGTCGATGGATGCACTGACTACGGCTTCGCCAACGGTGGACCCTCGCCGCTATCACGAAAGTGCCAGCCGGCAGCGCACCGACGCGGCGGAAGCCAAGCCGGTCTGCATCTATCTGGAGACCACGAACCGCTGCAACCTGCTGTGCACGACATGCCCGCGCACTTACGAAGAGCTCGAGCCGCCCGCCGACATGAGCTGGGAGCTGTTCACCCGGATCGTCGACCAGGTCCCCAACATCGCACGCGCGGTGCTGCACGGGGTCGGCGAGCCGATGCTGGTGAAGAACCTGCCGAAGATGGTCCGCTATCTGAAGGACCGCGGAACCTACGTGCTGTTCAACACCAACGGCACGGTGCTCAACGACAGGAACGGCCGCGCTTTGATCGCTGCCGGGCTTGATGAGCTGCGGGTGTCGCTCGATGCCGCCAACGCGCAATCGTATCTCGCGGTCCGCGGCAAGGACTACTTCAATCGCATCCTCCGCAACGTCCGCGCCTTCCGCAATCTGCAGGAGCGCGAGGGCAGCGATCGGCCGCGGGTCTCGGCCTGGCTCACCGGCCTGAAGGAAACCGTCGCAGAACTGCCGGCCTTCGTGAAGGTCGCCGCCGAGATCGGCGTCAAGGAAGTCTACCTGCAGCGGCTGGTGTTCTTCGAGAACGATGCCATCGGGCTCGCGCGGCCCGATCAGGCGCTGTACGAGCAGCTCGACAACGAAGAGTCGCGGCTGATCGAGGAGGCGACCGCGTTGGCGCAATCCCTAGGCATGATGTTCAGCGCCTCGGGGGCGGCATCGGAGCCGGGCATGAGCCTCAAGCGCGCCGGCGACGGCTCGCCGTGGTCGATGTGCCGCCGGCCCTGGACGGTGATGTATTTCACCGCGAACGGGCGGGCGTTGCCGTGCTGCATCGCGCCGTTCTCGCAACGGGGCTACGAGAACTACACGCTCGGCGACGCGACGCAGCAGACCTTGAGCGAGATCTGGAACGGCCCCGCTTACCGGACGTTCCGGCAAGGCCTGCTGTCCGACGCGCCGCCGTCGGCATGCGCGAGTTGCGGCCTGCGCTGGAGCCTTTGATCGATGCAAGCAGGCGAGATGAGTCCGGCGACGGGAGAAGGCCGCTAGACGGTAATCGGCCGCGTCGTCGTGGCGATCCCGACACTGAATGAGGAAGCGTCGATCGGCGAGGTGGTGCGCGCTATTCCGCGCGACGTGGTCGGCCGGGTGATCGTGGCCGACGGCGGCAGCCGCGACGAGACCAAGGCGCATGCACGTGCCGCCGGAGCGGACGTGATCGATGCGGGCCCAGGGTACGGCCGTGCCTGCCTTGCCGCGACGCAGGCCGCGGCGCCGGGTGACATCATGGTGTTCATGGATGGCGACGGCGCCGACGACCCCGGCAGCATCGCCACTTTGGTCGAGCCGATCCGCACGGGCGCGTTCGATTTCGTCATCGGCTCTCGCGCGCGTGGCGAGCGCGAGGCTGGCAGCATCGCCTGGCACCAGATCGCCGCAGGACGGATGGCCGGATACGGCATGCGGCTCCTCTACGGCGTGCGTTACACCGACATGTGCGCCTTCCGCGCTATTCCGCGCGATCTGCTGCTGACCCTCGGCATGCAGGAAATGACCTACGGCTGGAACATCGAGATGCAGATGCGCGCCGCCCGTTCCGGGCTGCGTATTCTGGAGATTCCGGTGTCGTACCGCTGCCGCACAGGCGGGCAGTCGAAGGTGGCCGGCAGTCTGCGCGGGACAATTCGCGCCGGAACGCGCATCATCGGCACCTTCGTCCGGGTTTCGGCACAACCGGCGCCGGCACGGCTGGTCTCGCGCTGACGGAAGCGTTCCCGTCCGCCTGGGACGCCGACCGGCGACGAAAAACAGCAGCGGCGCGATTTTCCCATGGCATCGACGCTCAACGTGGTGTTCGGCGCGATCGTCGCGGCGGTGGTGTTTTCCTGCGTCGGCCTTGCGGTCGCGCGGCGCATTGCACCGCCATCCTTGGCGTGGCCGTTCGCTCCGCTGCTGGGCTGGGCCGTATTCAGCGTTGTGGCGCTGCCGGCGTTCTCGCTGGTCGGATTTTCGGGAACGCCTGTGCGACTGCTGACCGCGGTTGCACTTGCCGCCAGCCTCATTGCGTTGTGGCGAATACCGTCCGAACTCCGGCCCGAGGGCGAAGATGCGGACGCACCCACGGTGCTGTCGGCGTGGGCATGGCTCGGCGCGGCGGTCTTGGCGGTCGGCCCCGCGCTGGCGATCCTGCCGAAAGTCTCGGGCGAAAGCGTGCTCCTTGCGTCGCCGATCTTCGATCATTCGAAGATCGCCATCGTCGACGAGATGGCGCGGCTCGGCCTGCCGCCTGGCAACCCGTTCTTCGGCGAGGTGGGCCAGCCGGTGCGGCTCGCTTACTACTACCTGTTTCATTTCAGCGCCGCGGTGCTGGCGCTCCTTCTCGGCATCACCGGCTGGGAAGCCGAAGCCGCCATGACCTGGTTCGCGGCCTTTGCGTCGCTGATGCTGATGATGGGGCTCGCCGCCTGGATCGCCGGGCGTCCCGCTGCGGCCTACTGGGTCTTGCCGCTCGCGCTCGCCGCATCGTTGCGAGGGTTTCTTGCGCTCGTGCTCCCTTCCGATTTACTGCGGCAACTCCTTCAGCCGGCGAGCGGCTTTGCCGCCTGGCTTGGGCACGCAAGCTGGGCGCCGCAGCACCTGATTTCGGCGTCGTGCGCGGTGCTGGCGGTCTGGCTGATGAGCCAAATTTCCCGGCGCGGCACGCCACTCCTGATCGTGACGCTGGGGCTTGTGGCCGCTGCCGGATTCGAAAGTTCGACCTGGGTCGGCGGCGTCACGTTCGCGGCAGCGGCGTTGGCTGTCGGCGTGATGCTTCTGGCGATGGCCGGTCCGGGCCAGCGCCGGCAGTTCGCCATCGGCATCGCGATGGCGGCCGTGCTTGCGGCCTGCCTGGCGGCGCCGTTCATTCTCGACCAGGTGATCGCCACCGCCGCCCGCGACGGCGGGGCGCCGATCGCGCTGCAGCCGACCGCAGTCCTCGGCGAATTCCTGCCGGAGGGGTGGCGGCGCCTCCTCGAGCTGCCGGCATTCTGGCTGATCTATCTGCCGGTCGAGTTTCCGGCAGTCTACCCCTTGGGCGTGATCGCCCTCGCGATCCTGATCGGCTCGCGCCGTCTCGATGCGGAGCGATCGCAGGTGACGCGCGTGCTGGCCGTGCTCGCGGCGGCGAGTCTCGTGGTTTCTTGGCTGTTCGCGAGCCGCATCGGCTACAACGATCTCGGCTGGCGCGCTGCCATTCCGGGCCTGATGGTTCTGACGATCATGTCGGCCGTGATCCTGGCGCGATGGATCGCCGGGCGCGTCATCGTTCCGGTCGGGCTGGCACTGTTGCTTCTGGCGCTCGGCCTCTACGAGAGCGTCCTCCATCTGCGCGAGAACGCGACCGGCGCGTCGACGCCCCAGGGACGCGTCTTCGCCCGGACCCCCGAACTCTGGGCGGCGGTGCGCCGGCATTCGGCTGCCATGGAGCGGGTCGCCAACAATCCGTTGTTTCTCGACCGTATGACGCCGTGGGCCGGCAACATCTCCTGGGCGCTGCTGTCGAACCGCCGGTCGTGCTTTGCCGGCGACCAGTTGCTGCTTGCGTTTGCATCGCTGCCGCACGCGCGCCGGGAGGACATCGACAAACAGTTCCGCCGCGTCTTCACCGGCGACGCCACGGCGGAAGACATCCGTGATCTGGCCAACCGGTTTGACTGCGCGCTCGCCGTGGTCACTGCGCAGGACGGCGTCTGGGCGAAGGACCCGTTCGCCGCAAGCCCGTTCTACGAACTGACCGAGAGCAAGGACGGCGAGTGGCGGATCTACCGGCGCCGGTCGCCGCCACGTCCTTAGATCCCGGCGAACCAGCTGAAGCCTTGCTTGTGCCAGAAGCTGCTCGGGAAGTCGTTCGTCACCTCGATCGCGGTGATCCACTTGGCATTCTTGAAGCCGAGCTTGGTCGAGGTGCGCAGCCGCAGCGGAAAGCCAAACGGATCGGTGATCGGCTCCCGCGCATACTTGGTGGCAAGGATGGTCTGCGGATGCAGCGCGGTCGCCATGTCGAGGCTTTCGGTATAGTCGTCGGCGCACTTGAATGCGACGTACTTGGCCTTGAGGTCGGCGCCGATCCGCTCCAGGAACTGGCGCAGGTTCACCCCGGACCACTGGCCGATATAATCCCAGCCCTCGACGCAGATGTGCCGGATGATCAGTTCCTGCTCCGGCAGCGCGCGGATCTGCTCCGCGGTCCAGGGCTTCTTGTCTTGGATGAGGCCCGCCAGTTCGAGCTTCCAGCTTGCGCCGTCGAGCGGCTTGACCTCCTCGATGCCGTAATAGGCATTGAAGCGCGGCGGCTTCACCACCTCCGATTCCGGAAAGGTCGGCGCCAGATGATTGGGCCGGAACAGGAACTGCTGCACCACGTCGTTCCAGTTTGAGACGCCGCGCAGCGCAGCTTGCACCGAGTCCTGATTGGTGACGTCGCAGCCGGTCAGCATCGTCAACGCGCCAAGGCTCATGGCTCCGCGCAGCAGCTTGCGGCGGTCGATATCGGCGATGAACTTCTTGTTGTCGTGTAGCACGCTCTGGTCGATGCGCCGCTTGGGCCGGAAAATCGAAGGCGAGGGCGTTCGGATCGACATGACGCTGTCCTGTCAGTGGGGGGAATTGACGGCGGCAGCCGCATCCGGGTCAACGGGAGGCGCGGCGTCTTCGGCAGCAGGTGCAAGCACCGGCCCACCGGTCAGCATGCCGATGAGGGTTCGGGGCACCAGCAAGGCCAGTGCGATGTGGACGACCAGGAATAGCACGATCGCCGCCATGCAGAGGAAATGGATCAGGCGCGCGGTCTGGAAGCTCCCGAACAAAGCGGCCAGTTCGGAAAACTGCACCGGCTTCCAGATGACGAGGCCGGACAGCACCTGAACGATGCCGACCAAGATGATGCCGACGTAGAGCACGCGCTGCACGGTGTTGTAGCGGGTCAGATCATCATGGTGGAGGCGGAAGCGCAGCGCGTCGGCGATATCGGCCAGCAATGCGCGCGGGTAGATCGGAAACAGCATGCGGCGGAAGCGGCCGGTCGTCAGGCCATAGGCAATGTAGGCCAAGCCGTTGATGGTCAGGATCCACATGCCGAAGAAATGCCACTGCAAGGCACCCTGCGCTTCGCCGCCGATGGTCATCCATTCGGGAAAATGCAGCCAGCCGAAGATCACCTCGTCCTGGTAGATCTTCCAGCCGCTGCCGATCATGATGAACATGGCAAGTGCATTGGTCCAGTGCA
>JBFXEX010000092.1:0-23833 GCA_050179645.1 Xanthobacteraceae bacterium
CCGATCTGCCTTGACCGGATCCTTGACGTTTTCGAGCTTGTCGAACTCGACGTTGACCAGCCGGTCGCCGGCCCTCTCTACCCGCCGCAGGTACACCGTCTGCACGACGTCCCGGGTTTCGGGATCGATCGACATCGGACCGCGGGGGCTGGTCCAGGACATGCCCTTGGCGGCGCCGATCAGAATATCGCCATCGGTCTTGCCGGCGGTCTTCTTCAGCGTCTCGTAGATCAGGTGCATGCCGTCGTAACTCTGGACTGCGAAGAAGTCCGGGTTGCGCTTGTGCATCGCATTGAAAGCGGCGACGAACTCCTTGTTGCGCTGGGTGTTGAGATTGTAGTCGTAGTGCGCCGAGGTGATGATGCCGAGGGCGGTGTCGCCCATGCTCTTCAGCGCCGGCTCGTCGGTCAATTCAAGCTGCGCCATGATCTTGGTCTTGCGCGGATCGATGCCGCGGTCCGCAAGCGCCTTGGCGATCGCCGGCGACTGCGCGCCGCCCGGCACGAAGATAAAGATCGCCTCGGGGTTCAGATCCTTGGCGCGCTGTACGAATGCGGAGAAATCCGGGTTGGCGACCGGATAACGCACCGCGCCGACAATCTCGCCGCCGGCCGCCTTGAAGGCGGTGTGGAATGCGGTTTCCGCGTCGTGGCCGGCCGCGAAGTCCGCGACCATCGAGTACACCTTGCGCACGCCGTTCTTGTAGGCCCAGGTGCCCAGCGGCTCGTTCAGTTGCGGCAACGTGAACGACACGCGCGCCATGTACGGTGACTTCGTCGTGACGATCGACGTCGCCGCGTTCATCACCACCATGAATTTCTTGGCCTGCGCCGAAATATCGGCGGCAGCCATCGCATTCGGGGTCAGCGAGAAGCCGGCGAGCATGTCGACCTTGTCGCGCACGATCAGTTCCTGCGCCAGCCGTTTGGCGACGTCGGGCGCGATACCACCGGTATCCCTGCGGATGATCTCGATCTTCTTGCCGGCGACGGTATCGCCGTGCTGCTGCATGTAGAGGCGGACGCCATTGTCAGCCTGCGCGCCGGGGTCGGCAAACTGGCCGGAGAACGGCAGGATCAGCCCGATCTTGACGGTGCCCTGTGCCTGCACCGATCCGGATGCAAACATGCCGACCGCAATTCCTGCCAAAATGCCAACGAGCGCACGTCGCATTGCCATCCTCCCGAAAATGTTCATGGTGACAGCCTACCACACGACCCGAAGGGAGGGCGACAGATGCTGCCGCCCCCTTCCCGCTGCGATCGGATGACGCCTTCCGCCTCGAACGATGCTCAGCGCTTCGCCGGATCCTTGACGTTCTCGATCTTGTCGAACGGCACGTTGACGAGTTCGTTGCCGACCTTTTCGACCTTGCGGATATACACCGTCTGCACGACGTCGCGGGTCTGCGGATCGATCGACATCGGGCCGCGCGGGCTGTTCCACTTCATGCCCTTGGCGGCGTTCACCAGGCTCTCGCCGTCGGTCTTGCCGCCGTCCTTCTTCAGCGCTTCGTAGATGACGTGCATGCCATCATAGCCGCCGATCGAGAAGAAATCCGGGTTGCGCTTGTGCATCTCGTTGAACACTTTGACGAACTCGGCATTTTCCGGCGCCTTGCCCTTGTAGTCGTAGTGCCACGCCGAAATGATGCCGAGCGCCGCGTCGCCCATGCTGGCGAGCGCCTGTTCGGCGGTCGTTTCGCCCGAGCCCAGGATCTTGATCTTCCTGGGATCGACGCCGCGTTCGGCAAACGCCTTGCCCAGCGCCGCTGGCTGCGCGCCGCCCGGCACGAAAATGTAGATGCATTCCGGATTCAGATCCTTCGCCCGCTGGATGAAGGCGGAGAAATCCGGATTGGCGACCGGGAAACGCACCGAGCCGATGATTTCGCCGCCAGCTTCCTTGAAGGCGCCCTGGAAGGCCGCTTCGGAATCGTGGCCGGGACCATAGTCGGTCACCATCGTATAGCACTTCTTGATACCGCTTTTCGCCGCCCACTTGCCGAACGTGTCCATGATCTGCGGCAGGGTGACCGAGGTGCGGACCATGTAGGGCGACTTGGTGATGATGATCGAAGTGGCCGCATTCATCACCACCATGAATTTCTTCGCCTGCTCGGAGACGGCGGCTGCAGCGAGTGCATTCGGCGTCAGCACCCAGCCGGCAAGGATATCGACCTTGTCGCGGACGACGAGTTCCTGCGCCAGCCGCTTGGCAAGGTCGGGCGCTACGCCGCCGACGTCTTTGCGGATGATTTCGATCTTCTTGCCGGCGACGGTGTCACCGTGCTGCTTCATGTAGGTCTTGATGCCGTTCTCGACCTGAACGCCGGCGTCGGCAAACTGACCCGAGAGCGGCAGCACGAGGCCGATCTTGACGGTGTCTTGGGCACTCGCGCTCGAGGCGCCCAAGATGAGTGCGGCGCACGCGAGCCCTAGTCGCTTGAGATGCATTGCATCCTCCCAGATGGTGTTTCTAAGCAGTGTTTCTATGTTTCCTGACAGATTCTAGTGAGGAATGCACCTGCCGTCGAATCCGAAATGGCATCTTGGTGTCGCACGTGGTTGGGCCTCGCCCCACCGCGGACTCGCACGCGGGGTGCGAGAGGTTCGCGGCCACGCGATTGCGCCCATGCTTATCGGCTGACATATTTCATATATTGAGGGACGCATGCCGGACATCTTGGGTTGGCCGACTTCGCGCGCGGAGATCGACCGGATTCAGAGTGAGCGCAAGCGGCGCGCCGTCGAACTGGCCCGCCAGGCCCCGTTCTTTCGCGACCGGCTCGCCGGCATCGATGTCGACCGGCTCGACGATCCGGCGGTCTGGGCCAAGATCCCGCTGCTGACCAAGGACGCGCTGCGGGAAATTCCACCCGAGCGGTTTCACGACGAGTTCTGCGCCGCCCCGCGCCGCGACGTCGTCGAATACTGGCGGTCGGGCGGCGTCACCGGACAGCCGCTGTTTTATCCGCGCTCGGCGCTCGACATGGAATACAGCATCCGCTGCTTCCGCCGCGCGCTTGCAACGATCGGGGCGACGCCGGACGATCTGGTCCACGTCTCCTTCCCTCTCGGCATCCACCCGGTCGCGCATCTCTACGCGCGCGCCGCCGAAGACCTCGGCATCGGCACGATCTGGTGCGGCTCGGGCAGCAACACGGCATCGCTCAATCAGCTCGATCTCATCCAAAGGCTCAAGCCGACGATCTGGGCCGGGATGGCGAGCTATGGCATTCACCTGGCGAACCTTGCCGAAGCGCAGGGCATCGACCTCGCCGCGTCCTCCGTGCGCAAGATCATCGTTGCGGCCGAGCCGCTCTCCCCCGCCAAGCGCCAGAAGCTTGAGCGAAGCTGGGGCGCGGAGGTGTCCGATCAGTTCGGCATGACCGAGGGCGCGCTGGTGTCCGTGCAGGCGCCGCATGAGGAGGGATTGCGGGTCTGGTCCGATCTGTTTCTATGCGAGGTCGTCGACGAGACGACCGGCGAACCGGTGCCCGAGGGAGACGTCGGAGCCCTCGTCATCACGCCACTCGTGAACAACAACGTCACGCCGTTCCTGCGCTGGTTCTCGGGCGATCTCATCAGCATTTCGGCTCCCACCGATGGCGACCGGCCCTGGTCGATCTTCCCGGTGATGCGGCACGCGCGGCGGACGGTCGGCTTCTTCAAGGTGCGCGGCGTCAACATCAATCACTCCGAGCTCGAAGACTTGATGTTCTTCAATCAAGGCGTCACCGATTTCAAGGCCGAGGTCCATAACGCCGAAAGCGGCCTCGATGTCCTGCGGCTTCTGATCGAGCCCAGGCGGGGCATCAACATTGCGGCGTTGAAGCAGGGGATTCTCGACGACGTCGCCAAGTCGTTTCAGCTCACGCCCGAAATCACCTTCCTGGAGCACGGAACCATCGGCAAAGAGTTCGAAGCGAGCATCAAAGCCGCGCGCTTTGTCGACCGCAGGGGCTAAGTACGGATGCCGGACCATCGGACACCACCGTTCCGCGCCGAGCATGTCGGCAGCCTGCTGCGGCCGCGCGAACTCAAGGACGCTTTCCGCGATTTTCATGAGAAGCGGATCAACGACGCCACCTTTCGCGATATCCAGGATCGCTGCATCCGCGAGGCGGTGGCGATGCAGGAAGATGTCGGGCTGCAATCCATCACCGACGGCGAGTTTCGTCGCGGTTCCTGGTTCGCCGGCTTCGTCGACGCGGTCGAGGGCTTGACCACCAGGGCGGCGGCATTCGATTTCCGCGACAATGCGGGCGGCACCGCCAAGTTCGAGACCGCATACGTGGACGGGAAGCTGCGGCGAAGGCGCGGGATCACCACCGAAGAGTTCTTATTCGTCCAAAGTATCACCGGAAGAACGCCGAAGATCACGCTGCCGACGCCAAGCCTCGTCCACTTCCTGCGCGGCGACCAGACCGTCAACCACGCCGTCTATCCCGACCTCGACGCGTTCTGGGCGGACCTGATCGCGATCTACCGTGAGGAGTTGCGGGATCTCGCCGCACTCGGCTGCCGCTACGTGCAGCTCGACGAAGTGCCCTGCGCCATGCTGTGCGATCCGGCGTTGCGCACCTCGTTGCAGGAGCGCGGCATCGACCCCGGCGCGCTGCTCGAAAAATACATCTGGGCTGCCAATCAGGTGACCGAGAGCCGCCCGGCCGGAATGACCATCGGCATGCATCTGTGCCGCGGCAACTACAAGGGCCGCTGGATGGCGGAAGGCGGCTATGAGCCGGTCGCCGAGAAGCTGTTCAACGACGTCACGGTCGACGCCTTTTTCCTCGAATACGACACCGAGCGCGCCGGCGGATTCGAGCCGTTGCGGCTCATGCCCAAGAACAAGACGGTCGTGCTCGGGCTCGTCAGTTCCAAGACCCCGGCACTGGAACCGTTGGACGTGCTCAAGCGCCGGGTCGAGGAGGCCAGCCGATACGTTGCGCTCGATATGCTCTGCATCAGCCCGCAATGCGGCTTTGCCAGCAGCGTCGGCGGCAATCCCCTGACCATCGAGGACGAGCGCGCCAAGCTGCGCCGCGTGGTCGAAACCGCCGCTGCGATCTGGGGTTAGTGTGGCGGTTGCAGGCGCCCGGCGCCTCACATTTCCGCCCCATCCAGCATGCTATTCGTTCGACCGCGGTATTGCGGCACAAAACGATGCGTCATCTCTCCATTGCCGGCCTGATCGCCCTCGTCGCGTGGGCGTGGTGCGTCGAGCCGGCTCATGCCGAGCCTGATGCTCCGCGCATCGACAGCCCGCACATCGCCAGCCCGCACATCGAGTGGGAGGTGAAGAACCGGTTTCGCCTGTTCCGCAGCGAGGCCGATTTCCGCCGCCATGTCGCGGCGCGCGGCGACGGCGTGCTGGCGGCGGAGCGGCAGCTGGCGGTCGACAACGACGGCCGCGGCTGGGCGCGCGATACGGTCGAGCGGCTATGCACGGACCGCGGCGGTCGTCTGCTTGAGTTCTGCGACCGGGACGGCGAACGGGAATCCTATCTCAGCCCGCGCGATCATCGGATCGGCGTCACGCTCGAAGGCGTGCTGCCGGTGGGGTTCGAGTCCTGCGTCCGGAGCTTCGACGACGGCGACGGCTCGCCGCCCCGCACCATCACGACCGACTGCATCGAGGAGGTGAAGCTCCGGGTGCGCTACGGCCGGCCGACGGTCGCGGCGGTCGACATCATGCTGCCCGACGGCGCCACCGAGCGCGTCATGACCGAGATTCAGGTTCGCGACGTGCTGATCGCCGGCATGGGCGACTCGATCGCCGCCGGCGACGGCAATCCAGACCGCCCGATCCGGCTGTCAGACGACGGCTTCTGCTTCCGCCGGCTGTCAGGCGGCGAATATTTCCGGCCGGGACGCGCCGGGTTCACCGGTAACAGGTCCTGCGGTACCGTCGCCGGCGAGGATCCCGGCACCGCCGAGTGGATGCGGCAAAGCGCGCGCTGGATGAGCGGCCCGTGCCACCGTTCGCTCTACGGCTATCAGATGCGCACCGCGCTCGCGCTCGCAGTCAAGTATCCGCACATCGCGGTCACCTTCCTGCCGCTCGCCTGCTCGGGTGCTACTGTCAACCGTGGCTTCCTCGATTATCAGCGGGCACGCGAGTGCCCCAGTCCCGGTACCGGTGCCGCCTGCCCGGGATTCGCGCGCCCCCAGATCGCCGAACTCAACGAGCTGATGGCATTGGCGCGCCGCGAGCAGCCGGACCGCGAGCTCGACCTCGTGCTGCTCACGATCGGCGCGAACGACATCCATTTTTCCGGCCTCGTCGCTAATATCATCGTCGAGGCGGCGACAGAGCGCTCCCTGCTCAGGCGCGGCGGTGCGATTTCGTCGGTGGAGGAAGCGCAGCAAGTACTCGACCGCGAGCTGCCGGCCAACTTTGCGCGCTTGCGCGCTGCGCTTAAACCCCATGTCGGCGGCAATTTGGCGCGCGTAGTTTTTGTCACGTATGGCAACCCGGCGCTCGCGGGCCCCGACACGCCTTGCCCGGGCGGCCGCGACGGCTTCGACGTCCACCCGGCCTTCGGCGCGGACGGCGAGCGGCTGCGCCAGACGGCCGACTTCGTAGCGCAGCGCTTTCTGCCCGGCATCAAGGCCCTGGCATTGTGCGAGCCGGAAAAGTCCTGCCGAGATCCCGCCACTGAACGCATGACGTTCGTCGACGCGCACCAGCCGGCGTTTGCCACGCACGGTGTCTGCGCGCGTTCTGAGCAGGATCCGCCGTTCGATCGCGAGTGCTTCTCGCCGAAGGGCGAAACCTTCTCGGCCAGCCTGTCGAAGGGCGCGACCGATCCGCTGCTGTGCAGTTACGTGGCGAGCGAGTTCCGCCCCTACGCGCCGCGCGCGCGCTGGGTGCGTACCGCCAACGACAGCTATCTGACAGCGATGACCTACCCGGAAGGTTTGCCGACGCTGCTGCAGCCGCGCGACCTGCACGACGCGATCTGGGGCATCTTCGCCGCGGTCTATGGCGGTGCCGTGCATCCGACCGCGGAGGGCCACGCCGCCATGGCGGATGCGGCGCTGCCGGCCGCCCGCGAGGTGCTGGCGCTGCCGCCGACCAGCAAGGTGCCGGTGTTCGCCGAACCGCTCGACCCGGCACCGCCTCAGGATGCCCCGGTCCCGCAGGATGCTTCCGCCCCGGAGGAAACTCCCGTCGCGGCACCGCCTGAAGCACCGGCACCGCCTTGAGCACTTACGTCTGCCTGCAGCATCCGCATGCCGGCTCAGGCCACGCCGAGCTTCTTCTGCAGGCTCGACGACGACGTGGTGTACTGGAACACCAGCCGCTTGTCCGGATAGACGTAGCGGTGCGCCTTCTGCGCCATCAGCGCGGCCTCGTGAAAGCCGGACAGGATCAGCTTGAGCTTGCCCGGGTACCAGTTGATATCGCCAATGGCGAAGATGCCGGGCACGCTGGTTTCGAAAGCTGCGGTGTCGACGGGGATGAGTTCGCCGTCCTTCATCTCGATACCCCAATTGGCGACCGGGCCGAGCTTCATGGTCAGGCCGAAGAACGGCAGGATGGCATCGCAGGCGATCTCGAAATTCGAGCCGTCATTGCGCTTGACGATTGCCTTGGCGATGCGGCCACCCTCGCCTTCCAGCGCCGACACCTGACCCAGCACGAAGTCGATCTTGCCTTCCCCGACCAGCGCCATCATCTTGTTGACGCTGTCGGGCGCGGCGCGGAAATCGCTGCGCCTGTGCAACAGCGTCAGGTGGCTGGCAAGGGGTGCGAGGTTGAGCGTCCAGTCCAGCGCCGAGTCGCCGCCGCCGACGACGAGTAGGCGCTTGCCGCGGAACGCCTCCATCTGGCGCACCGCGTAGTGCACCGAGTTGCCCTCGTAGGCCTCGATGCCCGGGATCGGCGGCCGCTTGGGCTGGAACGAGCCGCCGCCCGCCGCGATCACCACGATCTTGACCTCGAACACGTTGCCCCGATCGGTGGTGACACGGAACAGCGGGTCGCCGATCTTCTCGACCGTCTCGACCATCTCCTGCAGATGGAACGTCGGGTTGAACGGCTTGATCTGCGCCATCAGCGCGTCGACGTGGCCTTGCGCGGTCACATAGGGCACGCCCGGAATGTCGTAGATCGGCTTCTCCGGATAAAGCTCCGCGCACTGGCCGCCGATCTTGTCGAGGATGTCGACGAGGTGCGCCTTCATGTCGAGGAGGCCGAGCTGGAACACCGCGAACAGTCCGCAGGGTCCGGCGCCGACGATCAGCACGTCGGTCTTGATGGTTTCGCTCATGGTCCTCCTGCTCCGCTCTTGGCGGCGCCTGTGTAGCCGCGACCCCGGGCTGCGAAAAGCCCCGAAACCGGAAAACGACATTGCCCTTCCGGCATGGGCGATGCCTTGCGGACGATAGCGCGGGTCGGTTAGAGGTGCCGCCGGAGCCCCACCTTGCCACCCGCCAAACCGATCCCCCAACTTGAAGCCTTTCCAATCCGTGTCGGCGACATCGTTCGCCTGGGCGATCTGGACCACCAGGGCCACGTCAACAACGCGGTGTTCGCGACCTATTTCGAATCCGGCCGGGTCGGGCTGATCTACGACAAGGAGAACGGCCTGCAGGTGCCCGGCGCCACGTCGGTCGTGGCCCGGCTCGAAATCGATTTTCTCGGCGAGCTCAACTGGCCTGGCACCGTCGAGATCGGCACGGCGGTCGAGGAGATCGGGCGAAGCTCGTATCGCTTCGTCCACGCCCTCTTCAACGAAGGCAAATGCGCGGCGACTGGGCGCACCATCATGGTGCTGATCGACCGCGAAACTCGTCGCTCGCGGCCGCTGCCGCCGGAACTGATCGAGCGGCTGCGCGGGCTCATGCTGCCTGCCGGTTGAGCGACCGGCCGACGCCGCGCGGTCTCGGCTTTTGCGTCGTTGCAATCTGCGCCGAGAAGTGGCCGCGAACGGGACTACGCCTGACGTTCCGGGGTGTGCACGATCAAACCATCGAGTTCCGCCGTCACCTTGATCTGGCACGATAGCCGCGAATTCGGCCGCACGTCGTAGCCAAAATCGAGCATGTCTTCTTCCATCGGCGAGGGCTCGCCGACCGCTGCCCGCCAGGACTCTTCGACATGGACGTGGCAGGTCGCACAGGCGCAAGCGCCGCCGCACTCCGCCTCGATGCCCGGCACCGCGTTCTTGATCGCCGCCTCCATGACGGTCGAGCCGATGTCGGACTCGACCGTGCGGGAGGTGCCTTCGAAGTCGATAAACGTGATTTTTGGCATGGAAAGGAAGGCTGGAGGGGTGCGGATGACGGCTCGATATAACGGCTCCCGGCTCCCCGCGCCAGAGCAAGCGCGGGTCGGGCCCCCGGGCCTTGCCCCTCGTTACGCCGCCAAATGTCCGGCGATTGCCGCCTGCGCCTCTCCGATCGACCCGGCGAGCCGCGCCAGGGCGTCGGCCAGGCTTTCCGGCCCAGCGCCGCCGGTTGCGCACTCGACGGCCTCGGCCGCAGCCGCTACCGCCCAGGCGCCGATACCGCGTGCGGAACCCTTGAGAGTGTGGGCGAAAACCATAATCGCCTCGGGCGGAGCATCGTTCATGCGGGCAAGGAGGACGTTGGCTTGGCGCTCAAACAGCCCTAGCACCTCAATCTCCAGGCTGCGCTCCCCCAGCGTCATCCGCTTGAGATGCGCGGCGTCGAGGGCCGGCTCGACCGCGCGGCGCTGCGACGTGCGTGTCGGGTGCGTAGGCGATACAAACAACGCGAGCATGGACCAACCCTCCCCGGCGGCCTTTCGCCCCGGAGCGTGACCGAAAACCACCCAAAAGCGGTTAAATTTTAGATGCTGCGACAGCCCGCGGGGCGCGACCTGCCCGAATGGTTAAGGGCGCGGCCGGCGACTGAAAGCCGACGGGCTGGACCATTCTCGGCCAGGGGCACGCGCCCCCTTCCAATGGACCGATGGCGGTCAGGGTGAATTTGCCGGCCGCAGGCCGGGCCGCAATGTCGCTCGACAAAGCTCATGCGGCGAGAGACTTTGGCCCAAGACCAGCCTAGACTGTGTCCTGGCGGACTACTCATTAACGATGATTAAAGAGACCTTAACAACCAGTTTTCTTCGGTTCGCCAAGCCGATAGAATAACCACGCGGCAGTGGAATGTCAGTACGGCGCATCATCAGGCCGGCTGCCAAGGGGGGATCCAGAGGGGTTCTCGCGGCTCACGTGCTCGTGGCGCGGTCAGGGTACGTCCCGCCGTGCGGGGGTTTTGCGTAAGACGAGGCGACGACCGACATGGCGAACACTCCGAAGAAAATGAAGGACCCAACGGAAGCGGCGCTGTCGGCGATCCAGGACGCGCTTAATGTTCGGGATCCCGAGCCCGCCACCGAGGCGGCAGAAGCGGCGGAAGCTCAGCCAGCGCCCGATCATTTTCCGCAGGAGACTGCTGCGGAGGAGCCGGCGTGGCACTCACGCCCCCCGGAGGACACATTCGACGACCAGGTCGCGCGTCTCGAAGACGCCGCCACGATGCGCCGGCCGGCCAACGACGACCGCGAGTCGATCGGTCAGATCCTCCGTTCCATCCAGCGCCGTCCCGCCCGCACGTCCTATCTGGTTGCGACCGTCTTTGCGGTGGTCTGGGTGCTCGCAGGCATCGCTCTGGGCTGGCTCTACCTGCCTGAGTTGAAGGCCTCGCTCGGTCCGAGCGGTCTCAGCGCGCCTATTCTGGGCGTGCTGGGGATGATCTTCTTTGCGCCGATCATTTTCTTCTTCGTGCTTGCCCACATGGCGTGGCGCTCGCAGGAATTGCGCCTCATCACCCAGTCGATGGCCGAAGTTGCGATGCGGCTCGCCGAGCCCGAGACGGTGGCCCGCGAATCCATCGTCACGGTCGGCCAGGCGATCCGTCGCGAGGTTGCCGCCATGGGCGATGGCATCGAGCGCGCGCTGGCGCGCGCCGCCGAGCTCGAGACGCTGGTCGCCAACGAGGTGTCGGCGCTCGAACACGCCTACAACGACAACGAGGTGCGCATCCGCGGACTGCTGCAGGACCTCGGCAAGCAGCGCGAGACCCTGGTCGGTCAGGCCGATCAAATCCGCGAGGCGATCAACAGCATTCACCTCGATCTCGGCAGCGACATTTCGCAGATCAGCGAGCTCGTCGCCGAGCAGGTCAACGAAGCTTCGCGCCGGATCACGCATGCACTCGCCGAAAAGGGCGAGCACATCACCCGCGCGCTCGGCAACGCCGGTGACACCATGATCGAGGCGCTCGGCGCCCGCGGCGGCGACCTGCTCGACCGCCTGGAAGCTACCAGCGCCGAGACCGGCCAGGCGATCGCCGCCGCCAGCGACCGGTTGACCTCGACGCTCAATTTCAAGACCGACCACATCGGCGACGAATTCACCGAAATTGCCGCCAACCTGCAGCATATGATGTCAGTGCGTCTCGACCGCGTGACCGAGGGCTTTGCCCAGAAATCCGGCGCGATCCTCGACATGATGACGGACCGGTCGCAGGAACTCACCGACATGGTGGTCGAAACCGGCGACCGGCTGACCGAGACCATCGCCAGCCGCGTTGACGAGGTGAATTCGACCCTGAAGACCACAGGCGACTCGCTGGTGCTCGATCTCAGCCTGCGCGGCGGCGACGTCGTCTCCAAGCTGGAGCAGACCGGCGCGCGTATCACCGAAACCATCGTTCAGCGCGCCAACCGCGTCGCCGACACATTCCGCGAGAGCGCCGAAACGCTCGCTGACGTGCTCGGCAACCGTGGCGATTCGGTCCGCGAAATGCTGGCCGCGCGCCTGCAGTCGTTCGAGGACATGTTCAATCACGGCGGCGCGGAACTGGCCGAACGCATCGCCCGCGACTCCACCACGCTCGGCAATCTGATCACCCGCCATCTTGGCGAGTTCGACCGCACGGTAAAGACCTACGGCGGCGAGATGGTCGAGCGGCTGGGCGAGCGCAGTCAGGAAATTGCCAGCGCCATGCGCGATTATCTGGACAATTTCGACACCCGCGTCACCACCAAGTCGGCCGAAGTCACCGCCAGCCTCGACCAGCAGTTCATCCGCTTTCAGGACGCACTCGAGGCGCGCACCAAGACGCTCAACGAGGGCCTCGGCTCGCGCGTCGCCGACATGGCCAAATCGCTCGCCGAGAGCGGCACTGAAGTGGTTGCCGCCCTCGACAAGCGCATCTCCGATGTCACCAGCGTGATCAATGTCCGCGGCGCCAAGCTGGCCGAGAACCTGGGCGCCAAGATCGACGACATCGACCGCGCGATGGGCGCACGCGCCATGGAGGTCGCCGCCAATCTCGATACCCGCATTGGACGGTTCGAGGAGTTGCTCCTCGGTCGCGCCGAAGCAGTGACCAAGGAGCTTGAGTCACGCAGCCAAAGCGCTGCCGAACTGCTCACGTCGCGCATGGAGCAACTGTCGCAGACCATCCGGTCCCACACCGGCGAGGCGACACATTCGATCGAGCAGCTGACCGCATCCACGGTCGAGACGATCAACGGCCGCGTTGAGCACATGGCGAACACCATCAAGACCAATGCCGGCGACGCGGAGCGCAACCTCAGCAATTTGACGGCCACGGCCTCGACGCTGCTGACCACGCGGCTCGAACAGCTGAATCAGGCCATCAAGACCAACGCCGGCGAGGCGGAACGCTCGCTGGCGCAACTCGCCACCAGCACCACCGCATCGATCCGTGCCAGCGCGCACGACGCCGAACGCAGTCTCACCGGAATTTCGACCGGCGTCAGTAACGTGCTCAAGCAGAACGCCGGCGAGGTCGAACGCACGCTGCTCGGCGTCAGCTCGGAGGTCGCGCGCAGTTTCGTCGGCAAGGCCGACGAAATCGCCGCCGCGGTCAGCCAACGCTCTGCCGAGATGACCCGTATTCTTGACGAGAAGTCGAGCGTGCTTCTCGTCGCGCTCGGCACCAAGAGCCAGGAGTTCTCAAGCGAGGTCGGCCGCGTCACCGACCATGCCGTGAAGGCGATCGAAGCGAAGGGCTTCACCTTCACACAGACCATGATGGACAACAGCGAACACATCGCGCGGCTGATCAATGAGGCCACCGAGAGCGGCACCGGCGCCATCGCGCGCTCCCTCAAGGAGCTGCAAACCAGCCAGAGCTCGGCGATTTCCACGTCGAACGACTTGGTCCATCGCGCCGTCAAGGATCTGCGCGACAGCGCCGAGCTGGCGACGCAGGGCGCCGCGAAGGCGATCGCCCGCACACTGCGCGAGCTGCAGGAGACCACGCAGGCCGCTGTCGAGCAATCCAAGCAGACGGCATCGGCTGCGGTCTCCGAAATGCTGGAGACGCACGGCATGCTGCGCTCCGACACCACTGCGCTGTTCGAGCGGCTGCGAGAGGCCAATATCCTGCTGCAGGAAGTTTTGAGCGGCGCGCACGAGAACATGAGCGAGATCGAGCAGACGCTGGTCACGCGGGTGTCCGATTTCGTGTCCGCCATGAACGAGGTCGCATCGAAGACCGGCGTGGCGAACAACCAGGTCGAGCAGCACATTTCGAGCTTCAAGACCGTGACCACCCAGACGCTGAACGACCTGCAGCAGCTTGCCGGCCAGTTCGACGACCACGGCCGTGCGCTGGCAGAGGCTGTCGCGCTGGTCGACCGCAGCAACCGGCGCACCGAAGGCGCGCTGATGGAGCGGCGCACCGAGCTCGACTCGCTGGTGACCTCGCTCGACAGCAAGGGCAACGACCTCGAACAGCGTCTCGCGCGGTTCTCGACGCTGCTCGACCAGTCGCTCGAGGGCGCATCGGACCGCGCCCGCGACATCGCCCGCCTGGTCGCCGAATCGACCACCGGCGGCGCCCGCGCCATCGCCGAGAACTTCGAGGCAATCCGCAACAATGCCGAGGAGGAGCGCAAACACACCGCGGAAACGATGCGCAGCGTCTACGAACAGGCCACCGGCGAGGCCCACGCCATGCTGGCAGAGGCGGCGGATCGCTTCGCCGAGGTTATCAACGGGCTGAAGCAGATGACCGCGGACATGCAACAGGAGCTCGAGGCGACCCGTGGAGAACTGCGGAAGGGCATTCTCGAACTGCCGCAGGAAACCGCCGAGAGCGCCGCCCAGATGCGCCGCGTGATCGTCGACCAGATCGAGGCGCTCGCCGAACTCAACCGGATCGTCGCCCGGCACGGGCGCTCGCTCGATGCGGTGGAGCCCGCGGCGGTCGCGACCCGGCGAGTCGAGACGGTCGATGTCACGCCATCACCGCGTCGCATCGTCCGCGAGGAACCGGCGATGACCAACGGCGGTGGCCGGCTGCCCGAGCCGCCTCCGGCCCGCCCTCGTGGCGACATCACCGGCATGGGCACGCCGCCCGCGACCACGGCACCCGCCCGGCGGGGCGAGGCCCCGCCGGTTCAGCCGCAAGGCGGCACCGGCCGTACGGGCTGGCTGTCGGATATCCTCACGCGGGCCTCGCGCGAGGAAGCCGAGCTGTCGCCGCCGCGCGGAGAACCGCCGCGCGGGCCCACATCGGACACGCAGCGGGCCGAACGCAATCCGATCGATTCGCTTGACTCGCTTGCGGTCGATATCGCCCGCATGATCGATCACGACGCGGCTGCCGATCTATGGGACCGCTACAAACGCGGCGAGCGCGACGTGTTCACCCGCCAATTGTACACCATGCAGGGTCAGCAGGCGTTCGAGGAAATCCGGCGCAAGTATCGCGGCGATCGCGACTTCATGCGAACGGTCGACCGTTACATCGCGGAATTCGAACGGTTGCTCGAAGAAGTCTCGCGCGATGACCGCGGTCAGGTCGTGGCTCGCACCTATCTCACGTCGGAAACGGGCAAGGTCTACACCATGCTCGCGCACGCCGCGGGACGCTTCGACTGAAGCAGTTGACGGACGGGAAACACGGCCGGGCGCGCGATGAGCGCGCCCGTTTCGTTTTGGCGGGCCGGTTCGGCGACCGCGAGCGGACAGCCCGGTACTCCGAGGCAACGAACGTGTGATAGATTGCACAGATGAGCACTCCATCGCTTTCACTGGCCGTGCAGGTCGAGCGCTGGCCGATCGCCGGAAGCTTCACGATCAGCCGCGGCGCCAAGACCGAAGCGGTGGTCGTGGTGGCCGAAGTGTCCGACGGCCACTGCCGCGGACGCGGCGAATGCGTGCCCTATCCGCGCTACGGCGAGACGGTCGAGGGCGTCATCGCGGCGCTGCACGGAATGGAGGATCCAATCGCCCGCGGCCTCACGCGCGAGGGACTACAGACCGCGATGCTGCCTGGCGCCGCGCGCAACGCGCTCGACTGCGCACTCTGGGATTTGGCCGCCAAGCAAGCCCGCCGGCCGGCTCACGAACTCGCCGGCCTCGACGCGCCGCATCCGGTCACCACCGCCTTCACGATCTCGCTCGCCGAACCTGACATCATGGCCGCGGCAGCCGCCAGAACGGCAGACCGGGCGCTGCTGAAGATCAAGCTCGGCGGCGCCGGCGACGCCGCACGGATCGCGGCCGTGCGACGCGCGGCGCCCGATGCCGAACTGATCGTCGACGCCAACGAGGGCTGGAACGCGGACAACCTCGCAGAAAATCTTGCGGCCTGCGCGGATGCCAGCGTGTCGCTGATCGAGCAGCCGCTCCGCGCCGACGACGACACGGCGCTGGCCTATGTCAGCCGTCCGGTACCGGTGTGCGCCGACGAGAGCGCGCACGGCATCGCCACGCTCGCCGCGCTGGTCGGCAAATACGACGCGGTGAACATCAAGCTCGACAAAGCCGGCGGGCTGACCGAAGCGCTGGCGATGGCGCAGGAGGCCGAACGACTGGGCTTCGACATCATGGTCGGCTGCATGGTGGCGACGTCGTTGGCGATGGCGCCGGCAATGCTGGTGGCGCAACGCGCCCGCTACGTCGATCTCGACGGCCCGCTGCTGCTCCGGCGCGACCGGCCGGACGGTTTGCTCTACGAGGGCAGTGCTGTGTATCCGCCGACGTCCGCGCTCTGGGGCTGACGGCGACATCAGGGCACGAAGCCGCGCACGGCTGCATCTGCCTGACCTGGTCCTCCGTCGTGATGCGAATATCACGCGCGCGCTCTGGCGCAGACGCGGTAGCGGCACGCTCCTGATACGTGAGCGGCACAGGGCGTCGCCGACAAAAAAGCCCCGGGCAATCGCCCGGGGCTTTTTCGTCCGTGTTGACGCGAAATGCGAGCTGGACGCGACCGACTCACATCTTGAATTTGACCACCTTCTGCCGCTGCTCGCCGAGCCCGTCGATGCCGAGCGTGACAACGTCGCCGGCCTTGAGGAACTGCGGCGGCTTCATTCCGAGACCAACGCCGGGCGGCGTACCGGTGATGATCACATCGCCCGGCTCCAGCACGAAATACTGCGAGCAGCACCAGACGATGTAGCGGCTGTCGAAGATCATCGTCTTGGTATTGCCGCGCTGGCGCTTCTGGCCGTTGACGTCGAGCCACATGTCGAGGCCCTGGGGGTCCTTGATCTCGTCCTTGGTGACGAGCCAGGGCCCGAGCGGCCCGAAGGTCTCCGAGCTCTTGCCCTTGGTCCATTGGCCGGCGCGCTCGATCTGGAACACGCGCTCGGACACGTCGTTCGCCAGACAGTAGCCAGCGACCACGTCGAGCGCCTTGTCCTTGGTGAGATAGCGCGCGCGCTGACCGATCACGATGCCGAGTTCCACTTCCCAATCGAGCTTGCTGGAGCCTTTGGGAATCATGGTGTCGTCGTTCGGTCCGCAAATGCAGGACGGCGCCTTGTTGAAGATGATCGGTTCCTTCGGAATCGCCATCCCGGCTTCCGCCGCGTGATCGGAGTAATTCAGTCCGATCGCGATGAAATTGCCGGTGCCGCCGACGCAGGCGCCAAGCCGCGGCGTGCCCTTTACCAGCGGCAGCTTGTCGATCGGCGTCTTGCGAATTTTGGCCAGCCCCTTGGGCGAGAGCGCATCCCCCGCGAGATCCGGGACGATCTTCGACAGGTCGCGGATCCGGCCCTTGGCGTCGACGATTCCGGGCTTCTCGCGGCCGCGCGGGCCATATCGGACGAGCTTCATGGGCGGGTGCTCTCTCTAGTATCAGGAGGATAATCTTGGATCATGCGTCGCCGCCTGCGCGGGAGCAAGACGGGTAAGCGGATGCCCCTAACCCCTTGATTCTTAACGGTCCATTCTTCCGAGGAGGCACTGTTGTGTTGGCATTCGGCTACGACAACACCATGTGGCATAAACGCAACGTAAAGTGACTATCCGCGGTATCTCAGTCCTTATAGCGATTCTGCATTTGCATTCTCACACGCCTCCGGACAGGATGGCCTCAATCCCGTGCGTTCTGCTGCAAACGACATGGGTACGAGACTCACGATGGCCCGCTGTCCGCGCAGCCCATCGTGACACGAACGAGGTTCGCGGGGGGTGCGACGAGGCCGGCTTTGCCGGCCTTGTTCGTTTTTGGGCGCCAACTCCCGCTCAAAGCATCACATCGCGCCGGGGAACGCACCGCCATCGATCAGTAGGTTCTGGCCGGTGATGTAGCCCGCCTGGACCGAACACAGGAACGCGCAAGCGGCACCGAACTCGTCAGGCGTGCCGAAACGCTTTGCCGGCACGGTCGCCATGCGCTCCGCCCGCGCCTGTTCCAGCGAGATACCCTTGTTCTTGGCGTTCGCCGCCATATTGGAGGCGAGCCTCTCGGTATCGAAGGTGCCGGGCAAGAGGAAATTGATGGTCACGTTCGAGGCCGCCACCGAGCGCGCCACGCCTGCCATGAACGCCGTGAGGCCCGCCCGCGCCCCCGATGACAGATCGAGCCCGGCGAGCGGCATCTTCACCGAACCCGACGTGATGTTGACGATCCGGCCGAATTTCCGCCGCACCATCGGGTCGATGACCTTCTGCGTCAGTTCGACCGCAACCACCATGTTGGCGATCACCCCATCGATCATCATCTGCCGGTTCAACTGACGAAAGTCGCGGAACGGCGGCCCAGCATTGTTGTTCACCAGGATGTCCGGCTCGGGGCACGCTTTGAACAGCGCAGTCTGCCCCTCCGGCGTGGCAACGTCCGCTTGCACCGGGACGACGGTCGCACCGGTCGTCTTGCGGATATCGGCGGCCGTCTGTTCCAGCACCTTTGCGTCGCGGCCATTGACGACTACTTCGCAACCCGCCGCCGCAAGTGCCTGAGCGCAAGCGCGCCCGAGCCCGCGGCTCGATGCGCACACAATGGCCTTACGTCCCCCGATTCCGAAATCCATGCCGTTCTCCTATAATTGCAAATACTTCTATCGCTTGCCGAATGCCGGCCGTACACACCAGGGGACATCGACCGTGCGGGCCGCCGCCGTGGCGCGATGCCCTGATTAGCACCGGAGCGCCGCGCTCGCTCAATGGCTCAACGACGATGGACGTCGCCAGCCTTTCGAATGTTTAACTATAACTTAAGGTTAAATATTGCATAAAGAAGATAATGGTTAATAAAATACTTTAAATCAGAGATATAAAAATCGTTATTATTCAATAAGTTGGCTAATTATACTCATTTTCAATAGTATAAATTGAAGCCAAATCTTGGTCGTGTGGCGAAAACATCACCTCCTCTGCGCTGAAGCCGATTAGGAACGCGGCATCGAATGCCTTTGGAGGGGTCCACATGAACAAGTTGATGCTCGGAGTTATCGCGGTCGCAGCCGTCGCCGCTGCACCCGCCGTCGCCGCCGATCTGCGCGCGCGGCCCATCTACAAGGCGGCACCGCCACCGCCGCCGGTCTTCTCGTGGACCGGTTGCTACCTCGGCGGCAACGTCGGCGGCGCCTGGGCCTATAAGAGCGTCAGCGATCCGCTTGGCACCTACACCCCATTCATCCCCGGCCAGGATCTCGGCGATCACTCGGCGGAAGGGTTCGCTGGCGGTGGCCAGGTCGGTTGCGATTACCAGGTCGGCTCGTGGGTGATCGGCGGCCAGGGGATGTTCAACTGGTCCGATCTCTCCGGCGACAACCTGCAGCCCAACGCGTTGGTTTTCAACCAGACTCATATCCCCTGGATCACCACCGCCACCGGCCGCATCGGTTTTACCGGAACGCCGAACCTCCTCATCTACCTCAAGGCCGGCGGCGCGTGGGTGCGCGACGATTATTCGAGCATCTCGACGGCAGGTCTGCTGCTCGCGAACGCGAGTGTCACCCGCAGCGGATGGACCGCGGGCGGCGGTTTCGAGCAGGCCTTCAGGGGCGGCTGGTCGTGGTTCGCCGAGTACAATTACATGAACTTCGGCACCAACACGGTGACCTTCGCGACCAATACGGTCCCGTCCGCGACGTTCCCGATCGACGTGCAGCAGGACCTGCACATGATCGTCGTCGGCGTGAACTATCGTTTCTCAACCGGACGGTATTGACCGCATACGCGACTTGCGTGCGGACCAAGCGAAGCCCCGGCCGGTTCCGGGGCTTTTTTGTTTGCGCGCCGGCGAACCGGCGCCATCCCGCCGGCCGGCAGCAGGCTAAAAAATGGCAAATTGGGGGCGGCGCATGTGACGGTAAGCGAGGAAGGATTCCACATCTTCTGGATTCAGAATGACTGTGGCGCGAATGCCACGGACTCCCCAGAGGCGATGCGCTAATAGGGGCGTGGGCGTAACTATAAAGGGGAAAGTTCAAATGAAGAAGTTTTTGCTCGCCGGTGTTGCTCTGTCCGCGTTCATCGCGGGTCCTGCGATGGCGGCAGACTTGCCGGTGCGCGGGCCTGTGTACAAAGGTCCGCCGCCGGTCGTGACCTATTTCAGTTGGACAGGATGCTACGTCGGTGGCCACGTCGGCGGGCTATGGGTTCAGAAGGACTGGAACGACGGCGACCCGCTCAGCCCGTTCGTTGGCCAATCCATCGGCAGCCACGACGCAAACGGGTGGCTGGGTGGTGCGCAGATCGGCTGTAACTATCAGGTCGGCGGCTGGGTGTTCGGCCTTCAGGGCGATTACGCCTGGGCCGATGCAACTGGATCGAGCGGTGATCTGCTGAACATCGGCGGTACCATCTCGTCGAAGGTAAAGAGCCTTTCGTCTGTGACTGGCCGCGTCGGCTATGCCTGGGATCGCTTCCTCGGCTACGTCAAGGGCGGCGGCGCCTGGGAGCAGGACGAGTACACCGCGACGGTGCCGGGCTTCATCGGCACCGCGAGCGAGACGCGCAGCGGCTGGACGCTGGGTGTTGGTGGCGAATACGCCTTCACCAACAATCTGACCGGCTTCGTCGAGTACAACTACTATGACTTCGGCAACAAGGCGCTGTCGTTCACTGACCAGTTCGGCGGCCTTTATGGCATCGCCGACATCAAGGAGACGAAGAGCATCGTCAAGATCGGCCTGAACTGGAAGTTCGGCAAAGGTCCGGTGGTTGCCAACTACTGATCGCGCGTCACAAACGCACGACCAAGCGAAGCCCCGGGGGAACTCCCCCGGGGCTTTTGCTTGCCCGATTTGCGGCTGAGTGTTGCGCTGGAGTGACGGACTTGCCGTACTTCGAGCGATATTAGTCCATCCTATAATCCAGCCAACGCGTACACACATCGCGTACAAAACGACGGGGGTCGTCAATGCACAAGCTTCTGTTTGCAGGAATTGCACTTATTGCTGTCGCGTCGGGTCCCGCGTTGGCGGCCGATCTTCCTGTCCGTCAGGCGCCGGCGTATGTGCCCCCGCCGGTGGTCGTCTACTACAACTGGACCGGATGCTATCTCGGTCTCAACGGCGGCTACGGCTGGCGTCAGGATCACAACGTCGATGTGACGGACAGCGTCGGCAATATCTGGACCAACACCGGTTCGCTAGGCCTGAGCGGTGGATTCGGCGGCGGTCAGGTCGGCTGCAACTATCAGGCGGGTGCCGCGGTGTTCGGCATCGAAACGGATTTCCAGGGCTCCGGCATCAGCAAGAGCTTTGGCCCGACAGCCCTTACCCTTCCGGCGGCTCTCACCGTGACCGCCAGCGACAAGCTGAAATGGTTCGGCACGTTGCGCGGCCGGCTTGGCTACGCCGCCGATCGCGTACTGCTCTATGTCACGGGCGGTCTTGCCTACGCCAACAACAGCTTCGAGCTGACAGGTGTCGATGGCGCCGCAAACTCGTTCACCATCTCCAGCGACACCACGAAGACCGGCTACGTCCTCGGCGCCGGCGTCGAATGGGCGGTCGCCGGCTCATGGACCGTCAAGGCCGAGTACCAGTATCTCAGCTTCGGCTCGATCGGACCATTTGATGTACCGCTGCTGACCCCGGCTGGCGTTCCGACCGGCGTCACCGTGACGACGCCGTCGCACAAGGCCGACTTTCAAACGATCCGAATCGGCTTCAACTACCTGTTCAATGCCGCCCCGGCGCCAGTTCCGGTCTACGGCAAGTAACCAGCGCGCGGAGAAATTGTTGAAGCCCCGGGAACAGTGTTCCCGGGGCTTTTGTTTGTTCGAATTCGATGCCTTGCGGCGCGCAATCTTCGCAAGCGCCCTTGCCGGATGGGCCGTCGCGGCGCTACCGTCGCAGCCGATGGCCGTATCGCCCGACACCACGCTGCCAACCTCTGCGGATGTCGATGCCGCCGCGCGCACGCTGGCTGACGTCGCGCTGCGCACGCCACTGGTGACGTCGCCGCTGCTCGACGCGCTCACCGGCGGGCGCGTGTTTCTCAAGGCCGAAACCCTGCAGCGCACCGGCTCGTTCAAGTTCCGCGGCGCCTACAACAAGCTCTCCTCGATCCCGCAAAGCGAGCGCGGCGGCGGCGTGGTCGCGTTCTCGTCCGGCAATCATGCGCAGGGCGTGGCGGCCGCGGCGCGTATCCTCGGCATGCCGGCCGTCATCGTCATGCCGTCCGATGCGCCGCGCCCGAAGCGCGAGCGCACCGCGGCGCTCGGCGCCGAGGTTGTGCTCTACGACCGCGAGCGGGAGGATCGCCAGGCGATTGCGCGTGACATTGCGGAGCGCCGCAACGCCTCCCTGGTGCCGCCCTATGACGACCCTCTGGTGATCGCCGGACAGGGCACGGTCGGACGCGAGATCATGGACGATTTGGCGGCGCTCGGTCTCGTGCCCGACGTCGTCGCCGTCACCGCATCGGGCGGCGGCCTCACCGCCGGCATTGCGCTTGCGGTCAAGGCGCGTGCGCCGCAGGCCAGCGTCTATACCGCCGAGCCTGAGGGTTTCGACGATCACGCCCGCTCCTTCCGCAGCGGCCGGCGCGAAAGGAACAAGGCGCTCACCGGCACGATCTGCGACGCCCTGATGGCGCAGACGCCGGGCGTGCTCACCTTCGAGATCAACCGCATCCTGGTCGGCCAAGGGGCTGCCGTGAGCGATCAGGAGGTCGCGACGGCGGTGGCATTCGCATTCCGGGAGCTTAAGCTCGTGGTCGAGCCCGGCGGCGCGGTGGCCTTGGCGGCGCTCCTGTCCGGCAAGATCGACCTGAAGGGCAAGATCGCGGTGGCGGTTCTGTCCGGCGGGAATGTCGACCCGGAACTGTTCTACCGGCTGGTGGCGTAGCCACCTCCCCGCAGCAACCGCGCGCAACTCCGCGCTCCAGCCCGCGCGCCCGGCCGGCATGTCACGCAATCCCCCGATTCCCACAGGCAAGGCTTTCGCGTGGCGGCTTGCGGTCTTCTATGCCGCGCTGTTCACGGCGCTCGGCGTACAGTTGCCGTTCCTGCCGGTCTGGCTCGCGGCACGCGGGCTCGACGCCGGGGAGATCGGGCTTGCACTCGCACTTCCGATGATCGTGCGCGTTATCGCCATTCCGCTGGCGACGACGATCGCCGATCGCCGCGACGTGGTGCGCGGCACCCTCGCCGTGGCGGCAACGGCAGCTGTTGCAGGCTATGCGGCCGCCGGGCTCGTGACCGGCGTCGCGGCAATCCTCGCCACCCTGACACTCGCTGCGTGCTTCTACACGCCGCTGATGCCGCTTGCCGACGCCTATGCGCTGCGCGGCCTTGCCGAGCGCGGCGTCAGCTACGGCCCGGTGCGGCTTTGGGGATCGGCCGCGTTTATTGGAGGCAGCTTCGGCGCGGGCCTGCTGCTTGAATGGATCGCACCCGGCAACCTGATCTGGCTCCTGGTCGCCGCGATGCTGCCGGCGGCATTCGCCGCCTGCGCGCTCGGACCGCTCTCCACTGGCGCACGCGCGTGGCCCAAGCGCGCTGCGTCGGCGTGGCCCCTGCTGCTCAACCCTGCTTTCCTGCTGGTGGCCTTGGCTGCGAGCCTGATCCAGGCGAGCCACGCGGTCTATTACGGCTTCTCGGCACTCGACTGGCAGGCCGACGGGCTCGACAGCACCGCGGTCGGTGCGCTGTGGGCGCTCGGCGTCGTTGCAGAGATCGTCTTGTTCGCGGTGTCCGGCCGGCTGCGGCTCGGTCCGATCGCACTGCTGGTGCTGGGCGGCGTGGGTGGATTCGTGCGCTGGGGCGCGATGGCGTTCGATCCCGCGCCCCTATGGCTGCCGCTGCTGCAGTGCCTGCACGCGATGTCGTTCGGAGCAACGCATCTCGGCGCCATGGCCTTCATGCTGCGCGCCGCGCCGGCCGAAATCGGCGCAACCGCGCAGGGTTATCTGGCGGTTGGGCAGGGCCTGGTGATGGCGGTCGCGATGGGGCTCGCCGGACTGCTCTACGCGCACTACGGCAATCTTGCCTGCGCGTTTCGTGGGATCGTGAGCACGGATTTCACTGCATCGTGAGCACGGATTTCGCGGGATCGTGAGCAACGATTTCAGACGATCGTGAGCAGCGATTTCAGGCGATCGTGAGCACCTGCTGGC